>DATIER010000232.1:0-10872 GCA_035455605.1 Gaiellaceae bacterium | reverse complement strand
GCGGGCGAGTCTAGCTGGGCGTGGCTGAGTCGAGGTCGCTCGAGCAGGAGCGCGGACGACGCGTGCCGCTGAGCGTTCGGAGCCCTACGGAACCCCGCTCCGAACGCAGGCCTATTGGCCTAGTGGCCGTCGAACCACGTGCCGGGGTGGCCGAGCAGCAACCCGAGGCCGCGGGCAAACCCCTGGAGGTAGAAGGCCAGCAGTGACAGGGAGGCCATGAGGGAGATCAGGCGTGCCTTGTTCATCTTCACCTCCTTCTTCGGCTTAGAAGCGGACATCCTGTAGCGCCTCGGCTGCCTTTCGGTACAGCCGAGCCGCACTGGCGTCCTCGCCGCGGCGGGCAGCGAGGTCGCCCTGGGCCATCCACGCCGCAGCGCGATGACTGATGGACTCGATCTGCTCTGCGTTCGCCTCGGCGGTGTGCAGCATGCGCTGCGCGTCGTCGAGCCGATCCTGCTCCATGAGCGCCCGGCCCAGCACGAGCTGGGTCGAGGCGATCTCGAGCAGGAAGTCTTCGCGGTCCGAGAGGAGCTGCAGCGCATGCCGCGCCTCCTCCTCGGCCGCCTGGACCTGGCCGGTCGCCAGGTGCACGTGCGCGAGCGACGAGACGACGTTCGCCGCCTCGACGTCGCTGCCCTTCTCGAGCAGGACGCGGTACGCGCTCTTCAGGTCCTCGACCGCGCGCTCCGGCTTCCCGAGCTGGAAGTTGAGGCCGCCGAGGTTGTTCAGCAGCCGGCCGACGTTCCGCTCGTCGTTGATCTGCTCGTAGTAGGCCTTGGCGCGCTCCGCGTAGCTGCGCGCGAGCACCCAGTGGCCCATCCGCTCGGAGACGAGCGAGGCCTGGAAGTAGACGTTCGCCATCGTGCGGTGGTCGTCCAGCGACTGCGCCAGCTCGAGCGCGCGCTCGACGTCTTCGCGCGCTGCCTCGAGGTCGCGCTGGCGGCGGTAGCAGCGCGAGCGCCAGCCGAGGATCTCGGAGCGCAGGAGGTCGCACGGAAGCTGCGAGGACTCGGCGAGCTTCAGCGCCTCGCTGAAGAGGGCGACCGCGGACGCGATGCTCGACAGGTGGTAGCGGCAGACACCCATCCGGAACAGCACCTGCGCGCGGTCGACGTCCGAGAAGCCGGGGCCGTCCGTCAGCGTCCGGCAGCGCTCGAGCAGCTGCAGCGCCGGCCGTAGCTCGCCGCGCTCCATCCGCGCCCACGCCTCGGTCTGCGTGGCGCGGGCCTCGAGCTCGACGGCGCCGGTCGCCATCACCGCCGTGCGCGAGTTCTCGAGCTCCTCGACGGCCTCGTCGTACTGGTGGTTGTTCGCCAGCGCCTCCGCGCGCGCGAGCATCGCCTCGACGCGGCTGCGCTCGTCGGCAGAGACGCCCTTCTCGAGGAAGCCTGCGTCGACGCCGAGCTTGGCGGCGAGCCACTCGATCGTCTCGCGCGTGGGCCTCGTCTTCCCGCGCTCGATCTGGCTGACGTACTCCTTCGAGAAGCGGTCGCCCGCGAGGTCGGTCTGCGTCAGGCCCGCGGCCACGCGCAGCTGGCGGACGCGCTCTCCGAGACGGGCGCTGCCCGGCTGGGCGGCGATGCGGACTTGGCGGGTGACGGGCATGCGGGACATAGGTCTCCAGGGCGAAGTGAAACGCAAGCTTGACTTCGGCGCAAGTACGGTCTGCGCAAGATCCCCCAAAAAGGTCATGTCTTAGCCGGAAACCTGGTGAAGTAACGAGTTGCGAAATCACTTGATCGAGCTACTTGACTCGCGGCGGGGGCACGTCTATATTCCGACCACCTTGCACCCAGCCGGACGCCAGGCTTACGGGATGCAAGGGGCGCGCCAGAGACGGCGACGGTAGGCCCGGAGGTTGTGGCTGGGCCGCAGAGCCAAGGCCTCCGGGCCGTCGCCTCTCAGGAAGGCCCGCAAAAACCAGAAGCCCCCGGAGCCGCAGCCGGGGGCTTTTCTTTGCGCTCGACACTTCGCAGAGACACGTGACCTAGACGGCATTCCAGCCCGCGCAGACTCCGGCCTTCGGCCTCCGCTGCACGCTCCGGCTCTCGACGACCTGCTGCTACGTCGAAGAGCCGGTCATCCAGGCCCGGCGGCTGGCGAAGATGTCTTCGAGGTCGTCGCCGACCAGGTTGCCGAGGCGGCGGTCGATCGTCGTCAGCAGGCCGAGCGAGATGAAGATCCAAGCCTCCGCGTCCGGGTCGCGCTCGGTGATCACGCCGCCGGCTTCCTGCGACCGGCGGATCACCCCGGCCACGAAGTCGTGGACCTCGTGCACCTGCGCGCGCAGCGCGCGCCGGATCTCCGGGTCCTGCGCGGCTTCCGTCAGCGCCTGGATCCAGAGGTCGACGAGCACGACTCGGCCGGCTCCGCGCTCCTCGAGGTAGGCCCTGCCGATCGCGCTCAGCGCGGCGCCGGCATCCTGCTCGCGCGCGAGCGCCTTCTCCCACACGCCCCGCACCCGCTCCCAGACGGCGTCCAGGCAGGCGAGGTAGAGCTCGCGCTTGGACGAGAAGTGCCGGTAGAGCACCGGCTCCGTGACGCCGGTCTCGCGGGCGATCTGCGCGGTG
Organism: Gaiellaceae bacterium; assembly: GCA_035455605.1. Taxonomy (GTDB): domain Bacteria; phylum Actinomycetota; class Thermoleophilia; order Gaiellales; family Gaiellaceae; genus AC-32. Next base: position 8,302 of record DATIER010000232.1, on the reverse strand, counting down.
GTCGAGCCGTGGTAGCTGCCCTTCGCGAAGACGCGGCAGGCGGTGTCGACGACGGCTTGGCGGCGCTCCGGCCCGGGGAGCCTGGAGCTCAAGCAGCGGCCTCGACCGGCTGGCCGGACTCCGCGTGCCGGTACTTGCGCACGAGCGCCGCGGCCGCGATCGCCGCGCCGAAGCAGATGCCCGCGCTGATCTTCATCCCGAAGGTGAGCCCGTACACGAACGCCTGCGGCGGCGGTCCACCGTGCGCGGCCGCCCGGTTGGTGATGATCGCGCCCATGATCCCGATCCCGAGCGCGACGCCGACCTGGCGGAACGTGTTCAGCACGCCGGAGGCGACGCCCGCCTTGGCGACCGGTGCCGCCCCCATCGCGGCGGCGGACATCGGGGTCATCACGAAGGACATGCCGAGGCCGCCGAGGATGAAGGCCGGGAGCATGTGCCAGAAGCTCGACTGCAGGGTCACGGTCGAGAGCAGCAGGCAGCAGATCGCGACGACGCTCATGCCGCCGGCCATCAGCCAGCGCGAGCCGACGCGGTCGGAGAGCTTGCCGGCGATCGGGGCGAAGATCACGACCATCAGCGTCCACGGCAGGAGCGCCGCGCCGGCCTGCACCGGCGACCAGCCGCGGAACGTCTGCATGTAGATCGGGAAGAAGACGAAGATCCCGAACATCGCGAGCGTCACGAGGATCGCGACCAGGTTCGCGCCCGCGAACGTCCCGTTCCTGAACAGCGAGAGGTCGAGCATCGGCAGCCGCTGGTGCACCTCGAGCAGCACGAAGGCGACGAGCCCCACCGCGGCCACGACGAAGCACGCGAGAATGCGCGACGACGTCCAGCCGTAGTTGTTCGCCTCGATCAGGCCGTAGACCAGCGCCAGGAGCCCGATTCCGGAGGTGAGCAGGCCCGGCAGGTCGAGCCGCTGCTCGTGCGAGGTGTCCTTCGACTCCGGGACGATGAAGATCCCCGCCAGGACCGCGAGCGCGCCGATCGGAACGTTGACGTAGAAGATCCAGTTCCAGGAGATGTGCTCGGTGATGATCCCGCCGAGCAGCGGCCCGATCGCCAGCGCCATCGCGGACACGCCCGCCCAGATCCCGATCGCGGTGCCGCGCTCGCGGACGGGGAACGTCGCCGAGATGATCGACAGCGTCGCGGGCATCATCAGCGCCGCGCCGACGCCCTGCACCGCCCGGGCGCCGATCAGCTCGGCGGCGCTCCCGGACAGCCCGCAGGCCAGGGACGAGAGCGTGAAGACGGCGAGCCCGATGACGAAGATCAGCCGCCTTCCGAGCAGGTCGCCGAGCTTCCCGCCGGTGAGCAGCAGCGACGCGAACGTGAGCGCGTACGCCGCGACCGTCCACTCGAGCTCCGAGGTCGTGATCCCGAGGTCGGCCTTGATCGCCGGCAGCGCCACGTTCACGACCGTGTTGTCGAGCATGATCATGAACAGGGCGAAGCAGAGCGAGCCCAGCGTCCACCACTTGCGATTCGCGTCGTCGAAGATCCTCGAGCGCACGGCACCTCCCGTCGAAGTTAGTCCGCACTACGCTAGCGAGCACTAGCTAAGAGCGTCAAGTTACGCTTGCCGGCGTGGAGGTGATCTGGTCCCCGAGCGAGGACGTGCGAAACGGATCGAACGCGATCCGGCTGGCGCGGAAGCTCGGGTTCGAGGACTACGCCTCGCTCGTCCGCTTCTCGCAGGAGGAGCCCGAGGCGTTCTGGCCGGCTGCAATCGACGACATGAACCTGGAGTTCTCGCGGCCGTGGGACGAGGTCGTGGACGAGTCGCGCGGCCCGGAGTGGGCGACGTGGTTCGTCGGTGGCAGGCTCAACATCGCCTGGAACTGCGTTCATCGCTGGGCGCACGGCGAGCGCGCGGACGAGGCCGCGGCCGTCTGGCAGAGCGAGGACGGGCAGCGCCGCTCGCTCTCCTACGGCGAGCTCTCGCGCGAGGTGACGCGCCTGGCCGAGGCGCTGGCGGGGCTCGGCGTCGAGGCGGGCGACCGCGTCGCCACCTTCCTGCCGATGTCGCCGGAGGTCGCAATCGCCTCCCACGCCTGCGCCCACCTCGGCGCGGTGCAGGTGCCCGTCTTCTCGGGCTTCGCGGCGCCGGCGATCGCCGCGCGCCTGCAGCACTCCGAGGCGAAGGTGGTGATCACCGCGGACGGCTCGCTGCGCCGCGGCCGCGAGGTGCCGATGAAGGCGCTCGTCGACGAGGCGCTGGCCGCGTCGCCCTCGGTCGAGCAGGTCGTCGTCTGGCGGCGGCTCGACAACGGCGCGCCGATGCAGGACGGCCGCGACGTCTGGTGGGACGAGGCCGTCGCCGATGCGCCCGGGGAGCTCGAGCCGCTCGAGGTCGACTCCGAGCACCCGTACCTGCTCACCTACACGTCGGGCACGACCGGCGCGCCGAAGGGCGTCCTGCACGTGCAGGGCGGCTTCCTCGTCTCGATTACCCGGGAGGTCGCATACCAGGCGGACGCGCGGCCGGGCGACGTGATCCATTTCGTCACCGACATGGGCTGGATCATGGGCCCGTGGGAGGTGGTCGGCGGGATGGCGCTCGGCTGCACGATCGTGTTCGCCGAAGGCGCGCCCGACTGGCCGGCAGCCGACCGGCTCTGGGGGCTCGTCGAGCAGGAGCGGGTGACGATCCTCGGCCTCTCGCCCACGCTGGTACGCGCGCTCGTCCCGCACGGCGCCGAGCTCGTCGAGCGCCACGACCTCTCGTCGCTCCGCGTGCTCGTCACGACGGGCGAGCCGTGGAACCCGGAGCCGTACCGCTGGCTCCATGAGCACGTCGGCGGGAGCCGCTGCCCGATCATCAACTGCTCCGGCGGCACCGAGGTCGGCGCCTGCTTCCTGTCGCCCACCGTGGCCGCGCCGATCAAGGCGTGCTCGCTCGGCGGACCGGCGCTCGGCATGGCCATGGACGTGGTCGACGCCGAGGGCCGTTCGGTTCGCGGCGAGGTCGGCGAGCTCGTCTGCCGCAAGTCCTTTCCCGGCATGACCCGTGGCTTCTGGCGCGACCCCGAGCGGTACCTGGACACGTACTGGCGGCGGCTGCCGGGGGTCTGGGTGCACGGCGACTGGGCGTCCGTCGACGAGGACGGCTACTGGTTCCTGCACGGGCGCTCGGACGACACGCTGAACATCGCCGGCAAGCGGCTCGGGCCGGCCGAGCTCGAGTCGGCGGTCGTCGGGCACCCGGCGGTCGCGGAGGCCGCGGCGGTCGGCGTGCCGCACCAGGTTAAGGGCGAGGTCGCCTGGGTCTTCGTGGCGCTCGTTCCGGGAGCGGAGCCGTCGGACGAGCTCGCGGCCGAGCTGCGGGCGCTGGCGGCGCACGAGCTGGGCAAGGCGTTCGCCCCTGAACGCGTCCTGTTCGTCTCGGCGCTGCCGAAGACGCGAAGCGCAAAGATCGTCCGGCGGGCGGTGCGGGCGAAGGCGCTGGGGACCGACCCCGGCGACCTCTCGTCGCTCGAGAACCCCGAGACGCTGGACGAGATCGCCGCCGCGGCCGGCGGCTAGCCGCGCACGCGCTCGGGCGTCTGCGCCCGCTCACGCGCCATGCCTTCGTCCGCGGCGCCGAGATCGGACTCGATCTCCTCCAGGCTGCGGCCCTTCGTCTCCGGCACCATCCAGGCGAAGAAGATCAGCGCGAGGACGCCGAGCCCGGCGTAGACGAAGAACGTGCCACCCTTGCCGGCAGTCGAGATGAGCTGCAGGAACGTGAACGAGACGAGGAAGTTGAAGCCCCAGTTCGCGACGGTGCAGACGCTCATCGCAGCGCTGCGGATCTTGAGCGGGAAGATCTCCGCGATCATCAGCCAGAAGACCGGCCCGAGGCCGACCGCGAACGACGCGATGTAGAGGATCAGCGACGCGAGCGCGAGCCAGCTCGCCCCGGCCTTGATCGACGGCACCTGGAAGAAGAGGCCGAGCCCGACGAGCGCAACGGTCAGGCCGACCGTGCCGACGAGCAGGAAGACGCGGCGGCCCAGCTTGTCCAGCAGGAGCACGGCGACGATCGTGAAGACGACGTTGGTGACGCCGATGAAGACGGTCTGGCCGATCGCCTTCGAGGTCGAGACGCCGGCCAGCTGGAAGATCGTCGGCGCGAAGTAGATGACCGTGTTGATCCCGACCAGCTGCTGGAAGATCGCGAGCCCGAGGCCGACGAGCAGCATTGGCCTGATCGCTTTTCCGAGCAGGTCGCGAACGCGCGCCGACTCGCGGGCCACCTCGCGGATCTCCTCGATCTCGCCGTCGACCTCGTCCTGCTCGCGCGCGCGCCCGAGCACGCCGCGCGCGTCCTCCTCCCGGTCGTGCTCGACCAGCCAGCGCGGCGACTCCGGCATCAGGAACATGCCGACGGCGAGCGCGATGCCGGGAATCGCGCCGAGGCCGAGCATCCAGCGCCAGTTGTTCGACGCGTCCTTGAGCGCGAAGTCGACGATGTACGCGACGAGGATCCCGCTCGTGATCATCAGCTGGTTGAAGCTGACGAGGCCGCCGCGGACCTTCTTCGGCGCCAGCTCGCCGATGTACATCGGCGACACGAACGACGCCGTGCCGACCGCGATCCCGAGGACGAACCGGGCGACGATCAGCACCCAGACGGTCGGCGAGAGCGCCGACCAGATCGCGGCGGCGGCGAAGACGCAGCCGGAGATGATCTTCACCGGCCGCCGCCCGATCGCGCCGGCGAGGTAGCCGGAGAGGATCGCGCCGCCCACGGCGCCGAGCAGCAGCGAGCCGACGATCGCCGACTGCTCGAAGGTGCTCGCGCCCAGGTCGGCCTTGATCAGCAGCAGCGCGCCGGAGATGACGCCGGTGTCGTAGCCGAACAGGAACCCGCCGATCGCCGCGATCGCTGCGAGAGCGACGACGAATCCGTTGGCCTCTCGGCGGACGTCCTGGACGAAGGAGCTCATCTAGATCGGTGAGCGATGTACCCTCCGCCGCGGTCCGCGAAACGGCATCTATGCTCCCGCGGATGCCATCGGACGACCTCACGGGACAGGTCGCGCTCGTCACCGGCGGCGGGCGCGGAATCGGCGCGTCGATCGCGCGGGAGCTCGCCGGAGCCGGGGCCAGGGTGGCCGTCGGCGCCCGCACCAGGGCACAGGTCGAGGCGGTCGCGCGGGAGGTCGACGGGCTCGCGCTCGAGCTCGACGTGACCGACGAGGCCGCAGTCGAGCGTGCCGTCGCGGAGACGGAGCGCGAGCTCGGCCCCATCGACCTGCTCTGCGCGAACGCGGGGATCGGCGGCCCCGACGGTACGCCGTGGGCGATCGAGCCGGCCGAGTGGTGGCGGGTCTTCGAGGTGAACGTCCTCGGCGTCTATCTCTGCTGCCGCGCCGTCGTGCCGGGGATGCTCGGACGCGGCCGCGGCCGCATCGTCGTCACCGGCAGCGGCGCCGGCTACCTCCCCGGGGCGAGCAACACCGCCTACACCTCGAGCAAGGCCGCGGCGAACCGCTTCGCCGAGACCCTGGCGAAGTCGCTCGAGGACACGCCAGTGCGCGTCTTCCTGATCAGCCCGGGGCTGGTGCGGACGGAGATGACGGACGACAACTTCGCCGACGACGCGCCGTGGACGCCGCCCGAGCTGGCTCCTCGGCTCGTGCACGTGCTCGCCTCGGGCCGCGCCGACGCCCTCGCGGGGCGCTACCTGCACGCGGAGCACGACGACGTCAAGGACCTCATCCGTCGCGCGGACGAGCTGCGCGAGCAGGACCTGAACGCGATCCGCCTGCGTCGTTGATGCGCGCGGCCGCCACGGCGGCGGTCCTCCTGCTGCTCGCGGCCGGCTGCGGCGGCGGACGCAAGCCGCTCGACGCGAAGGGCAAGGCGCTGCCGACGCTCGCGGCGCGTTGCCACGTGCACGTCGACGCCACGGTCGGCTGGTTCCGCGCCTCCGACGGGGTGCTGCTCGACGGAGCGGTGCTCGGCAGCGGCCCCACCGGCGTCGTGCTCGCGCACGAGTACCCGAACGACCTCTGCGGCTGGGCCCGCTACGCGCACGTCCTCGCGCGCGCCGGCTTCCGCGTGCTCCTGTTCGACCACCGACACTACGGTCTCTCCGAGTCGCCGACCGATCCCGCGCAGGCGGGGCGCTACTCGCGCGACCTCGCCGGCGGCGTGGCCGAGCTGAAGCGCGAGGGCGCGAAGCGGGTGTTCCTGATGGGCGGGTCGTTCGGCGCGATCACGAGCATCGTCGCCGGCTCGCGCCTGGGCTCGAAGATCGCCGGCGTGATCAGCGTCTCGGGCGAGGAGCTGCTGGGGAACGACAACGGGCCCAACGAGGAGCTGGACGCGATCGACGCCGTCCCGAAGCTGCGGGCGCCGTTCCTCGTTCTCAACTCCCGGCACGACACGGTCGCGCTGGTTTCGGCCGCGCGCGACCTCGAGCGGCGGGCGGGGTCGGCCCACAAGCGACTCGTGCTGTTCCCGGGAGGCGACCACGGCTGGGATCTGCTCACCGCCGCGCCCTACCGCGCCCGCGCGAGCGCCGACGTGATCCACTTCCTGCGCCGGTATGGTCGTTAGTTTTCGACTGATAGGCTAAAACTCGCTGATGAGGCTCGCGCTCGCGCAGATCAACACCACCGTCGGCGACCTCGACGGCAACCGCGACCGGATCGTCGAGGCCCTCGTCGAGGCCGACCGCGCCGGCGCCGATCTCGTGCTCCTGCCGGAGCTCGCGGTGACGGGGTACCCGCCCGAGGACCTGCTGCTGCGGCCGGGCTTCCTGCGGGCGGCGGCGGAGTCGCTCGAGCAGATCGCGCGCGAGACCACGAGCGTCGCGGCACTCGTCGGCTTTCCCCACCTCGACCGCGATCTCTACAACGCCTGCGCGGTCTGTGCCGACGGCGCGGTCAAGGCGATCTACCGCAAGCGCTTCCTGCCCAACTACGGGGTCTTCGACGAGGACCGCTACTTCGCGCCGGCGCGCGACTGCCTGCTGCTCGAGCTCGGCGGGACGCTGGTCGGGCCGACGATCTGCGAGGACATGTGGCAGCCGGGCCCGCCCGCGACCGACCTCGCGCTGGCGGGCGCGCAGCTGCTGACGAACATCTCCGCATCGCCGTTCCACGTCTGCCGCGACCGCGAGCGTGAGGCGATGTTCGCCACCCGCGCGCGCGACAACGCCTGCTTCGTCGCGTTCTGCAACGCCGTCGGCGGGCAGGACGAGCTGCTCTTCGACGGCCATTCGCTGGTCGTCGACGAGGAAGGGCACGTGCTCGCGCGCGCCCGCGGCTTCGAGGAGGAGCTGCTCGTCGTCGACATCGACCCGGCCGACGCGGTCGGCAGGCGGCTGCGCGACGTCCGCCGCCGGGCGCTGGCGCGCGACCGGGAGCGGGTGCCGGAGCCGCCGGTCGTCCCCCTCGGGCCCGCCCGCGCGCAGCGCGAGCCGGCGACCCTGCAGGTGGCCGACGAGCTCGACGAGCTGGAGCAGATGCGGCTCGCCCTCGAGCTCGGGCTCGGCGACTACGTGCGCAAGAACGGCTTCCAGGACGTCGTGATCGGCGTCTCCGGCGGCATCGACTCGGCGCTCACGGCCGCGCTCGCGGCGGAGGCGCTCGGGCCGGAGCACGTCCACTGCGTCTCGATGCCGTCCAGCTACTCGTCCGAGGAGACGCGCCGTGACGCGCGCCTGCTGGCGGAGTCGCTCGGCACCGACTTCCGCGAGCTGCCGATCGACGACGTCTACGCCGGGCTCGAGGCGGCGCTGGCCGAGAGCTTCGCCGGCCGCGCAGCCGACCTCACGGAGGAGAACCTCCAGGCGCGCATCCGCGGCGTCCTGCTGATGGCGCTGTCGAACAAGTTCGGCTGGCTCGTCGTGGCGACGGGCAACAAGTCCGAGCTCTCCGTCGGCTACGCCACGCTCTACGGCGACATGGCCGGCGGCTTCGCGCTGCTGAAGGACGTCTTCAAGACCGACGTCTTCCGGCTCGCCCGCCACCTGAACACTAGGGCCGCGCACGAGCTGATTCCGCAGACGACGATCGACCGCGCGCCGAGCGCCGAGCTCCGCGCCGACCAGCTCGACGAGGACTCGCTGCCTCCGTACGACGCGCTCGACCGCGTGCTCGAGGCGTACGTCGAGCAGGACCGCTCGCGCGAGGAGCTCTCGCAGGACGGTTTCGACCCCGAGGTCGTGGAGCGGGCGCTCGCGCTGATCGACCGGGCCGAGTACAAGCGCCGGCAGGCACCGCCCGGCGTCCGTCTCACGCCGAAGGCGTTCGGCCGCGACCGCCGCACGCCCATCACCAACCGCTGGCGCGGCTAGCAG
>DATIER010000231.1:0-3952 GCA_035455605.1 Gaiellaceae bacterium | reverse complement strand
GGCCGCAGCGAGCCGGCGGCGAGGCCGCTCATCGCGCCGCCGAGGCCTCGCGAGACCCGCGCGAGGATCTCGGGGTCCTCGAAGTGCGTCGTCGCCTCGACGATCGCCTTCGCGCGCGGCGACGGGTCGTCCGACTTGAAGATCCCGGAGCCGACGAAGACGCCGTCCGCGCCGAGCTGCATGCACAGCGCGGCGTCGGCCGGAGTCGCGATGCCGCCGGCGGTGAACGTGACGACCGGCAGCTTGCCGTTCACGGCGACCCACTTGACGAGCTCGTACGGCGCGCGCAGCTCCTTCGCCTCGGCGTAGAGCTCCTCCTCGCGCAGCGCGCCGAGCCGGCGGATGTGGCCGAAGACCGAGCGCATGTGCGTGACCGCGTTGACGATGTCGCCCGTGCCGGCCTCCCCCTTGGTGCGGATCATCGCCGCGCCCTCGCCGATCCGGCGCAGCGCCTCGCCGAGGTTCGTGCAGCCGCAGACGAACGGCACCGTGAACGCCCACTTGTCGACGTGGTGCGCCTGGTCGGCCGGCGTCAGCACCTCGCTCTCGTCGATGTAGTCGACCTCCAGCGCCTGCAGCACCTGCGCCTCGACGAAGTGGCCGATGCGGCACTTCGCCATCACCGGGATCGACACGGCCTCCTGGATCTCGATGATCTTGTCCGGGTCGGCCATCCGGGCGACGCCGCCCTCGGCGCGGATGTCGGCGGGCACGCGCTCGAGCGCCATCACGGCGACGGCGCCGGCGTCCTCGGCGATCCGCGCCTGCTCGGCGTCGGTGACGTCCATGATCACCCCGCCCTTCAGCATCTCGGCGAGGCCGCTCTTGACCCGCATCGTCCCGGTTTCGGCCATCGCGGTGATTCTAGCCGCGGGCCCCCGGGGTCTTGCCAATCCGCCCGGTTCGTCGTACGGTCGGAGTGCGGCCCAGCCTCGGGAGAGGAGGGCTTTCATGAACGCAAGCGCAGGCACCGTCGAGGTTCCGGCCGACCGGAGCCTCCGGACGATGCTGCGGCCGCCACGCCGACGGGGGCCGAGCATCTCGTTCCCCGAGCTCCTGTGGCTCCACCACCTGCGGCAGGAGGAGTTGAAGCACCACAAGCAGGATCCGTACGAGGGGCCGGCCGAGGCCCGCTACCGCGCGGCGCTCGAGCGGTTCGAGGCGGAGCACGGGCCGATCGTCGACGCCTACTGGTGCACGAACGAGGCCTCGGGCGTCGCCGTCACGCTCAGACGGCGGCCGCTGATCCTGCCGGACGTCGTCCGGCTGCACTGGGCGACGGACTGGTCGACCAGGGACGAGCCGACCCTGATGGCGCTCCTCTACCGGTGCGAGTCGCTCGCGGTGCGGGTGCACGAGGTGCTGCGCGACACGAGCCAGCGGCTCGCGATGCAGTCGCTCTTCACCGTGATCAGCTACCTGCTGGGGTTCGGCGAGACCGAGCGCGCCAAGGACAAGCAGGCGGTCGCGGAGGTCGAGCGCACGACGCGGCAGGAGCTGAAGTCGATCAACTCCTACTACCACCGCGCCGCCGTCCGGTCGGGGCAGATCGTCTACGTCGGCGGCATGCTGCTCGGGCTGATCCCGCTTGCAGCGCTGATCGCGGTCGCGATCCTGTTGCGGGCCACGGACTGGAGCAACGTCTCCGCCCGCACCGGCCTCGTCTGCTTCGCGGCAGGCGGGATCGGAGCGCTGATCAGCGTGATGTCGCGCATGAACTCCGGGCGGGTGCGTGTCGACTGGGAGTTCGGCAAGGACACGCTGCGGACGCTCGGCGCGCTGCGGCCGTTCGTCGGAGGCGTCTTCGGCCTGGCCACGTTCTTCGCGCTGAAGAGCGGCGTCGTGGCGCTCGAGGTCGGCGACGCGAAGAGCAGCTACTTCTACATCCTGTTCGCGTTCGCGGCCGGCTTCAGCGAGCGGCTCGCCCAGGACATGCTGCTCGGCTCGACGGTGGAGGCGGCCGCGGCACGGGTGCGGCCGCGGCGCGCCCAGCAGCAGGACCAGTCGACCGAGGGCGACCCGCTCGGCGCCGTCCCGGCGGAGGGCTGAGATGGCCGGCCTGACCGCACAGCGCGGGCGGGGCTACGAGCTGCTCTACGAGTCGTGCCTGGCCCGCCCGAAGCGCAAGGCCGCGGTCGACCAGCTCGTGCAGCGCATCACCGCGAGCCGCGCCCGCTACGCGAAGGTCGGCAACGCGCTCGGGGTTCCGTGGTACGTGGTCGGGATCATCCACTCGCTCGAGGCCGGCGGCGACTTCTCGCGCCACCTGCACAACGGCGATCCGCTCACGGCGCGAACGACGCACGTGCCCGCCGGCCGGCCGCCGACGGGGAGGCCGCCGTTCACATGGGAGCAGAGCGCGATCGACGCGCTGCGCCTGCGGGGCCTGGACCGCTGGAAGGACTGGAGCATCCCGGGCACGCTCTACGAGCTCGAGGGCTACAACGGCTTCGGCTACCGCGATTACCACCCGAATGTCCCGTCACCGTACCTCTGGAGCTTCTCCAACCACTACACGCGCGGGAAGTACGTCGCGGACGGGCGCTTCTCGGCGACCGCCGTCTCGCAGCAGTGCGGCGCCGCGCTGCTGTTGAAGCAGCTCGTCGCGGCCGCGCCGTCCAACGGCGGCCTCAGGATCGCGACGCCGCGGGTGCTGCAGCTCTCGAACCCGCACGTCACCGGGCCGGACGTCGCCGCAGCGCAGCGGCTGCTGCTGAAGAACCCGTTCGGCTCGTTCGACCCGGGCACGCCCGACGGGGAGTACGGCGAGCTGACCGCCGGCGCGGTCAGGCGGGCGAAGTGGGAGCTCGGCTTCCCGGCGAACGCGAACAACGCCGTCTTCGGGCCGCAGCTGCGCGCGTACCTGGCGGGGGCCAAGCCGCTGCCGGCGGCCTTCAAGGCGCGCCGTGCGCAGCGGCTGAAGCAGGCGACCTCGCAGCAGGCGATCCGGAAGCGGATCGTGCAGTGGGCGCTCTGGGGCTGCCGGAACACGGCCCAGATCGCCTACTCGCAGAACGGCAACGTCCGCCTGGCGCTGCTCGGCAAGAAGGCGGCCGTCCCGCTCGCGACCGACTGCTCGGGCTTCGCGACGCTCTGCTACTCGTGGGCGGGCGCGCCGAACCCGAACGCGGCCGGGCCGTACGACGCGCGGCAGCCGGCGTTCACCGGCTCGATGCTCGCCCGCTGCCGCAAGATCCCGAAGAGCGCAGCCCAGGCCGGCGACCTCGTGATCTGGACGCCGCCGGCACAGGGACAGCACGTCTGCCTCGTCGTGCAGGGCGGCGCCGACCCGCTGCTCGTCTCGCACGGCGACGACTCCGGGCCGAAGAAGCTCCGCTTCTCGGCCGAGGACGCTTACCAGCGCAGCCACGGCCACGGCACCGCCGTCTGGCTGACGGTTTTTTGAGGAGCGCTTGCCGGAACGACGCTGGTGCACTCCCTGCGTCCTTGCCTCGGAACGACCATCGCGTCCCGAGGACGTGCGACGTCCCGGCAATCGCTCCTAGGCCGTCCCCTCCGCCTCGTACTCCCGCAGGAAGCCCTGGAACAGGCGCCGGTGGCCCTCCTCGTCGCGGAGGATCTCGATCACCATGTCCTGCGTCGTCCAGTCGACGCCGTCGGTCACCTCGACGATGCGGTTGTAGTGCTCGATCGCGCCTTCCTCGGCCTGGATCACGCCGCGGATGACGTGCACGACGTCGGTCTGCTCCGACGGCGGCTGCAGGTACGACTGCTCCGCCCGGAACTGCTCCGAGCCCGGCACGACGCCGTCGAGCTCCTTGATCCGGTTGGCGAACTGCTGCGCGTGGCCGAGCTCCTCCTGGATGTCCTCCTCGAGCGACTCGCGGATCTCCTGGGCACGCACGCCGTCCGGGTTGACGGAGTTCGCGACGTAGCTCATCACGGTCTCGATCTCCATCCAGTAGGCGTGCTCCAGGAGCTCGAGGATCTC
>DATIER010000230.1:0-5437 GCA_035455605.1 Gaiellaceae bacterium | reverse complement strand
AGGCAACTCGGTCGAGAAGCTAGCGCACGTCCTGCGGGAGTTGCCGAGCGCGAACGCCGCGACGGTGCTCGTCTCGGCGGCGGCGCTCGCGGCACTGTTCGGCTTGCCGCGGCTGTCCCGGTCGCTGCCGGCCGGGCTCGTTGTGTTGTTCGGCTCGATCGCGGTCAGCTCGGCGCTTGACCTCGAGGGCGAGCACGGTGTCGCTGTCGCCGGCACGCTCCCGAAGGGGCTGCCAAGCCTGACATGGCCGGACCTGCCCGCCTCGACCTGGCTCGCGCTGATCCCCTCGGCGGTCGGGATCGTGCTCGTCGCCTACAGCGAGGCGCTCGGCGTCGCCCGTGAGTTCGCCGACAAGCACGGCTACGACGTCGACGCCGACCAGGAGCTGACCGCGCACGGCGTCACCAACCTCGTCAGTGGCCTGCTCGGCGGGATGATTGCCGCCGGAAGCATGTCTGCCTCCGCGGTCAAGGAGGGCGCGGGAGCCCGCTCGCAGATCTCGAACATCACCGCCTGGGCCGCGACGATCGTCACCGTTCTGCTGCTGACGCCGCTGTTCAAGACGCTACCGGAGGCTGTGCTGGCCGCGCTGATCATCCACGCGCTCTGGCACATCCTCGTCGCGCGCAAACTGCAGGCGGTCAGGGCCGTGTCGCGGACCGAATTCTGGCTCGGGGCGCTCACCTTCGCCGGCGTCGTCCTCGTCGACGTCCTCCCCGGCATGATCATTGGGCTCGTCGCCTCGCTGCTGCTCGTGATCTACCGGTCGAGCCAGGCACATCTCTCCGTGCTAGGCCGGCTGCCCGGCGTTCCCGGCAAGTACGCCGATCTCGCACGCCATCCCGAAGCCGTACCGGTCCCCGGCCTGCTCATCATCCGCTTCGACGCCCCGATCTACTACGCGAACGCACTCACCGTCCGTGGTCGGATCGAGGAGATCGTCCAGGCCGAGGACATGCCGCCGCGCGCGATCGTGCTCGACGCGAGCGCCCAGGACTCCCTCGACGTCACCAGCGCCGAGATGCTCGCCAAGCTCGTCGCCAAGCTCCAGCAGTCGGGAACCGACGTCGCCGCCGCCGAAGTCCACGCCCCCGTCCTCACCTTCGCGCGCACGAGTGGACTGCTCGCAGTGCTCGGCCCCGAGCGCGTGTTTCCCACCGTCGACGCCGCCGTGCACGCCCTGTCGGGCTCCGAGACCCCGTCCCCGCCCCCGATGCAACCGGTCGCCGCTCCGCGATGAGTGCCCCGCTTGAGAGCGCCGCGGCAGGGCCAGTTCCGGCGATCACAGGCCCACCGTCGGCGTTCCACCTGCTGGCGAAGCCGACGGGGGCAGTGTGCAACCTCGACTGCTCGTACTGCTTCTTCCTGTCGAAGGAGATGCTCTATCCAGGCTCGCGCTTCCGGATGGCGGACGAGTTGCTCGAGACCTACGTCCGTCAGCTGATCGAGGCGCACGCCCAGGTGCCCGAGGTGACGATCGCCTGGCAGGGCGGCGAACCGACGATGATGGGACTGGAGTTCTTCCGGCGGTCGGTGGAACTCGCGGATCGGTACCTGAAGCCCGGGCAGCGTGCGGTCTACACGATCCAGACGAACGGCACGCTGCTAGACGCCGACTGGGCCGCGTTCTTCCGGGAGCACGACTTCCTCGTCGGGATTTCGATCGACGGGCCGCGCGAGATCCACGACGCCTATCGCGTCAACAAGGGAGGTCGGGGGTCGTTCGACCAGGTCATGCGCGGCCTCGAGCACTTGCGTGACGCAGGGGTCGAATGGAACGCGCTCACGACGATCCACGCCGCGAATGCCGAGCGCGGCCGCGACGTGTACCGCTTCCTGCGTGACGAGTGCGGCGCGCGCTTCGTCCAGTTCATCCCGATCATCGAACGCGTGGGCGAGGCCTCCGAAGACGGCACCGTGCCTTGGACCTCCTGGCGCGACCGCCCCCTCTACGAGCAGAAGGGAGAGCGTGTCACCGGCCGCTCCGTGACCGGAGAACAGTACGGCCGCTTCCTGATCGACGTCTTCGAGGAATGGGTGCGCCGCGATGTCGGCGAGGTGTACGTGCAGATGTTCGACGTCGCGCTCGCGAACTGGGTTGGCGAGCCACCAGGTCTGTGTGTCCACTCGGAGACGTGCGGGCTCGCGCTCGCGCTCGAGCACACCGGCGACCTCTACTCGTGCGACCACTTCGTCGAGCCCCGCTACAGGCTCGGGAACATCAAGGAGCGGCACATGCTCGAGCTCGTCGGCTCGCAACAGCAGCGGCAGTTCGGGCTCGACAAGCGCGAGACGCTGCCGCGCTACTGCCGCGACTGCGACGTCCGCTTCGCCTGCCACGGCGGCTGCCCGAAGGACCGGTTCAAGACAACCCCCGACGGCGAGCCGGGTCTCAACTACCTTTGCGCAGGCTTCAAGGACTTCTTCCACCACGTCGACCGGCCGATGCGCGTCATGGCCCAGCTGCTGACGCAGGGCCGCGCGCCGGCCGAGATCACCCGGCTCTATGCTGAGGAGGACGCACGACGCGGCCGTAACGACCGCTGCACCTGCGGGAGCGGCCGCAAGTGGAAGCACTGCCACGGCGCCGACTGAACGGCCGCCACGGACTCGGTCGCTTCAGCAGCGTTCCCTCAAGCGCGGCGGCGTGGCGAAGCGCAGAAACTGCCGACCCTATCTCTACTGAGAGGAGGTCGAGAGATCTTCGCCCACTTGGGCAGCGAAATCTCCCAACGGCAGGACGTTTCCTGAATCGACCTGTCAGCCTCGAGCGTGTCGGAAGGCGCCGCGAGACGTCGTGATGCGTCGCGCGTACCGAAGATGTGTCCGGATGTGTCCGCTTACGGACCGCCATCGCCCGTCGCCCGCGACCGGTTGCTCGCCGGCCGGCGGTCATGTTGCCTGGGCCGACACCGCCTCGGCATGACGCCGAGCCTGTCCACACTGGGCCCTCGCGGAAATGGCCTTTTTGCAGGGAGTTTCCTCTTTGTCGTCCGCCGTATCTGCTGCCCGTTTGCTGCCAAGCAGTGCGCCGCTCACGCCTATTGAGACAACAAAAAAAGTCATTTGCAGGCAGCTTACGAAGACGGGAGCGACGGGACTCGAACCCGCGACCTCCGGCGTGACAGGCCGGCGTTCTAACCAACTGAACTACGCCCCCGGGGACGAGGCAGTGTAGCTAGATGGACGTCAACCCGAGCTGACGCAGGAGCGTCACCGAGTCGGAGTAGACGTCCTTGCGCGCGACCAGCCCGTCGCGGATCGGGATCACGTCCATGCCCCTGTACTCCACCTTCCGGCCGGTCGGCGGCACCTCGATCCCGGAGCGCGTCATCGTCCCCTCGTGCGTCCCGCGTGCCGTCCACTCCTGGACGACCAGGTCGTCGCGGACGTACGCCCGGCGTGTCTCGAACGTGAGGTCCGGGAAGACCGCGAAGATGCCGCGGATCGCGTTCCCGATCGCCTCCCGCCCGACGTTGACGTCACCGGTGACGTGGTTCTCGAAGACCGAGTCCTCGGTGTGCAGCTCGACGATCCCGTCGACGTCGTGCGCGTTCCAGGCGGCGTTGTAACGATCGATGAACGCCTGCAGCTCGTCGCCGTCCACTGCATCTAGCCTAACGCGGCAGTGACGCCGGTCGACTGGGTTGCGCTCGGGCTCGTGCTGCTGGCCGCGGTCGGCGGTGCGGTACAGGGCCTCGTCTGGAGCGGGCTCTCGCTCGCGGGCCTGCTGGCGGGCGCGTTCCTCGGCGGGAGGCTCGTGCCGCTGCTGCTGACCAACGGGTCGAGCTCGGAGTACGCGCCGGTGGTCGCGCTCGTCGCCGCGGTGCTGCTCGCGGTCGCGTTCGAGGTTGTCGGGTCGACGGTCGGCGCGGTCATCCGCGGGCGAGAGCGCGCGCGCGGCGTGCGGGCGCTCGACTCGGTGGGCGGCGTGTTCGGCGGGGCGCTGATCGGCGTGGCGATCGTCTGGGTGCTCGGCGCGATGGCGCTGCAGCTGCCGGGCCAGGCCGATCTGCGCCGGGCCGTGCAGCGCTCGTACGTGATCCAGCGGCTCAACGAGATCGTTCCGCCGCGGCGCCTGTTGAACGCGCTCGCGCGCATCGACCCGTTCCCGAGCTTCGCCGGGCCGCCGGTGCCGACGCAGCCGCCGGACTTGCGGGTGCTGCGGCAGCCGGGAGTGCGAGCGGCCGCTCCGAGCGTCGTGCGCGTGCTCGGGACCGCCTGCGGGCTCGGCGTCGAGGGCAGCGGCTGGGTCGCGAAGGCCGGGCTCGTGGTTACGGCGGCGCACGTCGTCGCCGGCGAGAGCGACACGGAGGTCGTCCAGCTGGACGGGCACCAGTCGGGCGCGCAGGTGGTGGCGTTCGACCCGCACGACGACGTCGCCGTTCTCCGGGTCCCGGGGCTCGACGCGAAGCCGCTGCGCCTGGTCGACCCTCGCCCGGGCGCGCCGATCGCGATCGTCGGCTACCCGCTCAACGGCCCGCTCAGCGCGAGCGCCGGCCGCGTCGGCTCGACCGAGACGGTGCTCGCGCAGGACGCCTACGGCCGCGGCCCCACGCGCCGGACGGTCACCAGCCTGAGCGGCAAGGTGCAGCACGGGAACTCGGGCGGGCCCGCGATCGACGGCAGCGGGGCGGTGCAGGCGACGGTCTTCGCGGCGCGGGCCGCGGGGGGCGGCGGCTACGGCGTGCCGGCTTCCGTCGTTCGGCGCGACCTGGCGAGCGCCGGCGGCGGGCCGGTGTCGACCGGCTCCTGCGTGGGCTAGGCGAGCAGGTCGAGCGCCGCCTCGGGCTGCTTGAAGGGCGGGATCACGTAGACGCCGGCAACCTTTTCGCGCGCCCGCGCGTAGAGCTCCTTCGCGAGCGCGAGGCCTTCGGCGCCCGCGTTCGCCCCCGCGCGCTCGAGGCGGCGCTGCACCTCCTCGGGCACGACGATTCCCGGCACCTCGTTGTGCAGCCGTACCGCGAGCTGGTAGCTGCGCACGTAGAAGATGCCGAGCAGCACCGGGATCGGCCACCCGCCGATCAGCTCCTCGAAGCGGTCGAGGTACGCCACGTCGAAGAGCGCCTGCGTCATCGCGAAGCTCGCGCCCGCCTCGACCTTCTGGCGGAAGCGGTCGACCTCGCGCTGGACGTCGTCGGCCGACGGGTTGACGGCGACGCCGAGGAAGAACGACGTCGGCGCGTCGATGCCCTTGCCGTTGTAGTCCTCGCCGCGGTTCAGCTGCGAGACGACCTGCGAGAGCCCGATCGAGTCGACCTCGTAGACGCCGCGCGAGCCCGGGTAGTCGCCGACTTCCGGCGGATCGCCCGTGACGGCGAGGATGTTGCGGACGCCCTCGGCGTGGGCGCCGAGCAGCAGCGACTCGAGGCCCATGATCGACGTGTCGCGCGGCGTCAGGTGCGGGATCGTCTCGATCCCGCAGTCGCGCTCGATC
>DATIER010000229.1:0-6098 GCA_035455605.1 Gaiellaceae bacterium | reverse complement strand
AGGCAACTCGGTCGAGAAGCTAGCGCACGTCCTGCGGGAGTTGCCGAGCGCGAACGCCGCGACGGTGCTCGTCTCGGCGGCGGCGCTCGCGGCACTGTTCGGCTTGCCGCGGCTGTCCCGGTCGCTGCCGGCCGGGCTCGTCGTGTTGTTCGGCTCGATCGCGGTCAGCTCGGCGCTTGACCTCGAGGGCGAGCACGGTGTCGCCGTCGCCGGCACGCTCCCGAAGGGGCTGCCAAGCCTGACATGGCCGGACCTGCCCGCCTCGACCTGGCTCGCGCTTATCCCCTCGGCGGTCGGCATCGTGCTCGTCGCCTACAGCGAGGCGCTCGGCGTCGCCCGTGAGTTCGCCGACAAGCACGGCTACGACGTCGACGCCGACCAGGAGCTGACCGCGCACGGCCTCACCAACCTCGTCAGCGGCCTGCTCGGCGGGATGATCGCGGCCGGAAGCATGTCCGCCTCCGCGGTCAAGGAGGGCGCCGGAGCCCGCACGCAGATCTCGAACATCACCGCCTGGGCCGCGACGATCGTCACCGTTCTGCTGCTGACGCCGCTGTTCAAGACGCTACCGGAGGCTGTGCTGGCCGCGCTAATCATCCACGCGCTCTGGCACATCCTCGTCGCGCGCAAACTGCAGGCGGTCAGGGCCGTGTCGCGCACCGAATTCTGGCTCGGGGCGCTCACCTTCGCCGGCGTCGTCCTCGTCGACGTCCTCCCCGGCATGATCATTGGGCTCGTCGCCTCGCTGCTGCTCGTGATCTACCGGTCGAGCCAGGCGCACCTCTCCGTGCTAGGCCGGCAGCCCGGCGTTCCCGGCAAGTACGCCGATCTCGCACGCCATCCCGAGGCCGTACCGGTCCCCGGCCTGCTCATCATCCGCTTCGACGCCCCGATCTACTACGCGAACGCACTCACCGTCCGCGGTCGGATCGAGGAGATCGTCCAGGCCGAGGACATGCCGCCGCGCGCGATCGTGCTCGACGCGAGCGCCCAGGACTCCCTCGACGTCACCAGCGCCGAGATGCTCGCCAAGCTCGTCGCCAAGCTCCAGCAGGCAGGAGCCGAGGTCGCCGCCGCCGAGGTCCACGCCCCGGTCCTCGCTTTCGCGCGCACAACCGGCCTGCTCGCAGTGCTCGGCCCCGAGCGCGTGTTCCCCACCGTCGACGCCGCCGTGCACGCCCTGTCGGGCTCCGAGACCACGTCCCCGCCCGCGATGCAACCGGTCGCCGCTCCGCGATGAGTGCCCCGCCTGAGAGCGCCGCGGCAGGGCCAGTTCCGGCGATCACAGGCCCACCGTCGGCCTTCCACCTGCTGGCGAAGCCGACGGGGGCAGTGTGCAACCTCGACTGCTCGTACTGCTTCTTCCTGTCGAAGGAGATGCTCTATCCAGGCTCCCGCTTCCGGATGGCGGACGAGTTGCTCGAGACCTACGTCCGGCAGCTGATCGAGGCGCACGCTCAGGTGCCCGAGGTGATGATCGCCTGGCAGGGCGGCGAACCGACGATGATGGGACTGGAGTTCTTCCGGCGGTCGGTGGAACTCGCGGATCGGTATCTGAAGCCCGGACAGCGAGCGGTCTACACGATCCAGACGAACGGCACGCTGCTCGACGCCGACTGGGCCGCGTTCTTCCGGGAGCACGACTTCCTCGTCGGGATCTCGATCGACGGCCCGCGCGAGATCCACGACACCTACCGCGTCAACAAGGGCGGTCGGGGGTCATTCGACCAGGTCATGCGCGGCCTGGAGCGCTTGCGTGACGCAGGGGTCGAATGGAACGCGCTCACGACGATCCACGCCGCGAACGCCGAGCGCGGCCGCGACGTGTACCGCTTCCTTCGCGACGAGTGCGGCGCGCGCTTCGTCCAGTTCATCCCGATCATCGAACGCGTGAGCGAGGCCTCCCAAGACGGCACCGTGCCCTGGACCTCCTGGCGCGACCGCCCCCTCTACGAGCAAAAGGGAGACCGTGTCACCGGCCGCTCCGTGACCGGAGAACAGTACGGCCGCTTCCTGATCGACGTCTTCGAGGAATGGGTGCGCCGCGACGTCGGCGAGGTGTACGTGCAGATGTTCGACGTCGCGCTCGCGAACTGGGTCGGCGAGCCTCCCGGGTTGTGCGTCCACTCCGAGACCTGCGGTCTCGCGCTCGCGCTCGAGCACACGGGCGACCTCTACTCGTGCGACCACTTCGTCGAGCCCCGCTACAGGCTCGGCAACATCAGGGAGCACCACATGCTCGAGCTGGTCGCATCGCGGCAGCAGCGGCAGTTCGGGCTCGACAAGCGCGAGACGCTGCCACGCTATTGCCGCGAATGCGACGTCCGCTTCGCCTGCCACGGCGGCTGCCCGAAGGACCGGTTCACGACGACCCCGGACGGCGAGCCCGGTCTCAACTACCTCTGCCCGGGCTTCAAGGACTTCTTCCATCATGTCGACCGGCCGATGCGCTATATGGCCCAGCTGCTGGCGCAGGGCCGCGCGCCCGCCGAGATCGTCCAGCTTTACGCCGACGAGGACGCACGACGCGGCCGCAACGACCCGTGCACCTGCGGGAGCGGCCGCAAGTGGAAGCACTGCCACGGCGCCGACTGAGCGACCACCTCGGACTCGCGCGCTTCAGCAGCGCTGTTCCTCGGCGTTTCCTCCGCGATGCGGTCGCGCGCGCGGGAGGCTTTCTGCGGCCGAGCGTGCTCGAGCGCGTACGCGCCTGCGCCCCGCTCCGTGCTCTCCCCCGCACGCGCAAAACGCTCTCGTCCAGGGCGCAGACGGCGAGCATGGGCTTCACCGTCGCCTCGAACGACTTCGAACTCGCGATCGCCGTCGGCGTCTTCGGCGCCACGTCCGGCGACGCGCTCGCTGGCGTCGTCGGTCCGCTGATCGAGTGCCCGTACTCGTCACGCTCGGCTACGTCGCCCTCTGGGCTCGCGCCCGGCGCACCGAGAGCAGAGCGCCAGCCGCACGCGCGGTTGCCTAACTGTCCCCAGAACCGCACCCCAGACGGGAACCTTCTCGAGCACGCGAGTCCGTGCGGGTCCGCAACGCGGCTACCCAAGCCATCTCCACCAGCCACGACCGCTTGATCCGACATATGAGCAGCTCCTTCGCAGGGAGGTGCCCTGCGCAGAAGACCACCGCACCATTTGCAGGCACTTCGTGAAGCCGACGAATGAGAGAGCGCGATCTCGAGGCTGTAGGGAGGTGCTCCTCCGTGCCAAGTGAGACAACAGATGTAGCCCATTTGCAGGTATTTCAAGCCCTCTGACGGACTCGAACCGTCGACCCCCTCCTTACCATGGAGGTGCTCTACCAACTGAGCTAAGAGGGCAGCCCGGCCATTGTAGGCGCGATCTCACGCGCTGCCTCCGGCGGGCGTTCTAGATTCACGAGATGGCAAGCACCGTCGTCGACACGCCGATTGGCCCCCTCGGGCTCGTCGCTTCCGGCTCCGCGCTTCAGAGCGTCGTGTTCGACGGCGGACGCGTCCGGCCCGAGGGCAGCTCGCCCGTCCTGGACGACGCCGCGCGTCAGCTCGAGGCCTACTTCGACGGCGAGCTCGTCGCCTTCGACCTGCCGCTCGAGCTGCACGGGACGGAGTTCCAGCGCCGGTGCTGGCTCGCGCTCGCGACGATTCCCTACGGGCGGACCGTCAGCTACGGAGAGCAGGCGCGGCGGCTCGGTCTCGGCACCGACCAGGCGCGGGCGGTCGGGGCCGCCAACGGCCAGAACCCGTTGCCGATCGTGCTTCCGTGCCATCGCGTGATCGGCGCCGACGGCTCCCTGACGGGCTTCGGCGGCGGGCTGCACGTGAAGCGCTTCCTGCTCGAGCTCGAGGGCGCGCTGCTACCGCTCGGCTAGCAGCGACGCGACGTACCACTCGTCGAGCGGGTCGAAGCTGTCGTAGGCCTGGCCCACGACGGCGATCTGCTCCAGCGGGTGCGGGCAGACGACCTCGTCGGCCAGCTCGGCGAGGCGGCGCAGGCCGCGGACGTGGCCGACCGGGACGGCTGCTGCGAGTCGCGCCGCTCCGGCAGAGCTGGCCCAGAGGCAGGCGGCCGCGAGCGTTAGGCCGGTGATCGCGCCGTCGTCGACGACGAGCGTGACGCGCCCCTGGATCGGGATCCGCACGTGCTCGAGGCGCGTCTCCAGCCGCTCGGCCTCGAGCCGCGCCCGCGCGAGCGCCTCTTCGACCTCGGCCTCCGGGACGAGCAGGTACGCCGGTCCGTCCGCCGTGGTGGCGCCGAGGCGCCGGCCGCGCGCGTCGACCCGCTCGACGTCGACCGCCGTCAGCGGCACCTCGAGCGCCCGGGAAACCTCCGCCGCGACGGCCACGCCGCCGCGTGCGACGCCGACGACGATCTCCGCCTGCGGCGCGACCTCGGCGAGGAGGCGTCCGGCCGCTGCACGGTCGTGGAAGAGCGGCTGCATCCACGGGACGATCCGCATGCGAGGATTGTCGCGCCGATGCGGGCGCACCGAGCGATCACGGTCGTCGGCTGCCATGCCGGCGGCGAGGTCGGCGACGTCGTCGTGGGCGGCGTGCTGCCGCCGCCCGGCGCGACGGTGTTCGAGCAGATGCAGGCGCTGGCGCGCGACGACTCGCTCCGGCGGTTGCTCCTGCGCGAGCCGCGGGGCAGCGTGGCGCGGCACGCGAACCTGATCTTGTCGCCGACGCGCGACGACTGCGACGCCGGTTTCATCGTGATGGAGCCGACCGAGTACCCGGCGATGTCCGGGTCGAACACGATCTGCGTCACGACAGTGCTGCTCGAGACCGGAATGGTCGAGCTGCGCGAGCCCGAGACGACGCTGCGGCTGGAGGCGCCTGCCGGCGTCGTCGAGGTGACTGCGCGCTGCAGGGACGGCAGGTGCGAGAGCGTCGAGCTGACGAACGTGCCGTGCTTCGCCGAGCGGCTCGACGCGCCGCTCGAGGTGGAGGGGCTCGGCACGATCCGCGTCGACGTCGCCTTCGGCGGCATGTGGTACGCGATCGCGGACGCAGCTGCGCTCGGCTTCGCGCTCCAGCCGCAGGAGGCGCGCGAGCTGTGCGAGGCCGGCGAGCAGATCCGCGCCGCTGCGCGCGAGCAGCTGCCGTGCGCGCATCCGGAGAACCCGGAGATCGCCGGCGTCAGCATCGTCCAGATCGCCGGGCCCTGGCAAGGCGTGGGCCGGGTGTCGCGGAACGCCGTCGTCGTCGCGCCGGGCCGACTCGACCGCTCGGCCACGGGCACCGGCCTCTCGGCGCGAATGGCGGCACTGCACGCCCGTGGCGAGCTGGGAGCAGGTGACGCGATGACGCACGCCTCGGTCCTCGGCACGACCTTCGACGGGCGGATCGCGGAGGAGACGACCGTCGGCGGGCATCACGCCATCGTCCCGGCGATCCGCGGCAGCGCCTGGATCACCGGCATCACGCAGGTCCTCGTCGACCCCGACGACCCGTTCCCGGAGGGCTACCTGCTGCCGGACACCTGGCCCGGCGGCGACGTACAGGGCTAGGCGTCGAGCCCGGCGACCAGCTCGCGCACCCGCTGCTCGATCTCGTCGCGCAACGAGCGCACCTGCTCGAGCGGCATCGTCTTCGGGTCGGGCAGGTGCCACGCGACGTAGCGCTTGCCCGGGATCACCGGGCACGCCTCGTCGCAGGTCGCGACGACGACGTCCGCCCACTCGACCGCCCCGTCGTTCAGCCGGCACGGTACGTGGTCGGACGCGTCGATGCCGATCTCGCGCAGCACCTCGACGACCTGCGGCTGAGCGCGCGGCGCCGGCGCGCTCCCCGCCGAGCGCGCCTGGTGGCGGTCGCCGACGTGGCGGCGCAGCAGGCGCTCGGCCAGCAGCGAGCGGCCGCTGTTCCCGACGCAGACGAAGCGGACGTTCAGGGCCGCTCCGGGCTAGCAGCAGCCTGCGCTCGCCGCGGCCGCGACCACCGGCAGCCCCTTCGCCTCTGGCCCGGTGGTCTTGACCGCCTTGACGATCGCGCCGTGCATCCCGTCGGCGACCTCGTGCGTGAGCTCGACCGAGACCTGCTCGAAGCCGGCGGCCTCCAGCCCCGCGACGTACTCGCTCGTCGACAGCGCGCCGGCGATGCAGCCGAC
>DATIER010000228.1:0-2929 GCA_035455605.1 Gaiellaceae bacterium | reverse complement strand
CGGGGCCGAAGCGACGGAACGGGCAGAGGGCCCGAGGTGACGGAGGTACCCACGCTTCCCCCGGGGGGCCGGTCCAGGTCGCGCGAGAAGCGCCGCCGGCTCGGCGACGGCGCAGTCTCGCCGAGCCGGGCGCGCCGCTCGAGCCGCGACGCCGGGTTACTCTTCGGCCAGGCCGAAGTGGCGGAACTGGCAGACGCGCCGGACTCAAAATCCGGTGGGGCTCACGCCCCGTGTGGGTTCGATTCCCACCTTCGGCACTCGCCGCCGTGACACTTCCGTCACGGTGTCTGACACCGGCTCAAGCTCCCAGCGGCCGCGACGGGCTTGCCGCCTGTGGAACGTCGGTGACAGTTCGGGCACGCGTCTGACACCGGGGTCCCCGCCTCGTAGGATGGCGCCGTGAAGGTCGGGATCCTCACCGGCGGCGGCGACTGCCCGGGGCTGAACGCGGTCATCCGCGCCGTCGCCAGGCGATCGTTCGTGCGCGGGCACGAGGTGGTCGGGATCCGCGAGGGCTGGCGCGGACTGGTCGAAGAAAAGCTCGCGCCGCTCGGCACCGGCGAGATCAACGGCCTGCTGCCGCGGGGCGGGACGATCATCGGCACCTCGCGGACGAACCCGTACAAGGTGGACGGCGGCGTCGAGCAGGTGCTCGAGACCTTCAAGGCCGAGGGCCTGGACGCGCTCGTCGCGATCGGCGGCGAGGACACGCTCGGAGTCGCGACGCGCCTCCACGCCGAGCACGACTTCCCGGTCGTCGGCGTCCCGAAGACGATCGACAACGACCTCTCTGCGACCGACTACACGTTCGGCTTCGACACCGCGGTGTTCATCTGCACCGAAGCGATCGACCGGCTGCACACGACGGCCGAGTCGCACAACCGCGTGATGGTCGTCGAGGTGATGGGCCGGCACACAGGCTGGATCGCCGTCATGAGCGGCATCGCCGGCGGCGCGGACATGATCCTGATCCCCGAGCAGCCGGTCTCGATCGAGGACGCCTGCAAGGAGATCGACCGGCGGCACGCGCGCGGCAAGGACTTCTCGATCGTCGTCGTCTCCGAGGGCTACGAGCTCGGCGGCAGGGACGAACAGCCGGCCGAGGTCGACCAGTTCGGCCACATCCGGCTGTCCGAGCGCGGCGTGGGCGCGCGACTGGCGCAGCAGATCGAGCAGCGCACCGGCTTCGAGACGCGCGTGACCGTCCTCGGCCACGTCCAGCGCGGCGGCTCGCCGACGCCGCGCGACCGGATCCTCGCGACGCGCTACGGCCTGAAGGCGGCCGACCTGGTGGAGGAGGGCCGCTTCGGGCGGATGGCCGCCCTGCACGGCGACGCGATCGTCGACGTCGCGCTCGAGGAAGCGACGGCGGAACTGAAGACGGTGCCGGACGACTGGTTCGAGGTCGCCCGCGCGTTCTTCGGCTAGTCGGTCCGAAGGCGGTACACGGCCACCCACGGACCGTTCAGGTCGCCCTGGTCCTTGCCGACGTAGAAGACCCGCTTGAGCCGCTTCAGGCTCTCGTAGAAGCGCGCCTCGAAGGGGTAGTCCTCGCGCGCGGCGAGCACGCGGTCGACCACGGCCCCGGTGACGACGATGTAGCGGACGTCCTCGAGCCGCAGGCGGTGCACGTCGCGGTCGGGATCGGGACGGTCCTCGGTCGGCAACGGCAGGTCGAGCTTCACGATGCGGTACGCGTTGCTGAAGGGCGGCAGCGACGGGTCGACCGCGAGCCGCGCGTAGCCCCGCACGTGGTGCTCGACCCAGCTGCGCGCGACGACGCGCGTGTCGGTCTTCGTCAGCCGCGCGTCGTCGCGGATCGTCCACGTCAGCGGCACGACGAGCAGCAGCAGCGTCACGGGAACGAGCGCGCGGATGCGGCCCGCGAGCGCGGCGAGCGGCGGCACGAGCGGCAGCGTGTAGCGGTCGAAATGCGCCCCGAGCGTGCAGAGGTCGGCGAAGTAGACGAGGACGAAGGACGCGAGGATCACGTCGGCGCGCGTCCGGCGCACGAGCGCCAGCACGAGCCCGGCGACGCAGATCAGCAGGACCGGCCCGAAGCCGTCCCAGAGGCGGACGGTGAAGGCGATCGGCGCGATGTGGTCGTGCTCGAAGCCGAGCCAGCCGTGGCGCGCGATGTCCTGCACCTGGCGCGCCCGGGCGAAGGCGCTGCCGAAGTGCACCAGGAAGTACGGGCTCGTGGCCGCGAACGCGACCGCCGAGAGCGCGATCGCGAGCAGCGTCCGCCGCCACTGCCGCCAGCTCACGAGCACCAGCGGCACCAGCAGGAAGACACCCGGGTACTTGAAGCTGGTCGCGATGCCCGCGGCCAGGCCCGCTAGCTCGATCCGCCCTGCCACGAGGAGCGCGAGCGAGACCGCCACGCCGAGCGTCAGCGGCACGTCGGTGACCGCCATGCGCGAGTAGGTGACGTGGGTCGTCTCGACCGCGACCGCCGCGGCGGCCACGATCCCGGCCAGGTCGCCGTACGCGCGGCGGCCGAGCCACCACGACGCCACGACCGCGCCGAGCGCGAGCACGATCACGACGATCCGCGCCGAGAGGTACGACGGGTGCGACTCCCACGCCTGGAACGGCGCGAGCACGTACATCAGCAGCGTCGGGTAGTCGAACCAGTGCGGGTCGAGGCCGCCGCCGTGGGCCATGTGCCACGCGCGCGGCACGATGCTCTGCTCGTCGGGGCTGAAAAGCGCGAACGGGTGCGCGTAGGCCACGCCGACGACCCGCAGCACGGCCGCCCCGGCGACGATCGCCGCCAGCGCGACCTTCGGCCCGCCCCAGAGCGCCTCGACGCGCCGGCGCTCGGCCGGCGCCGGCGTGGGGCTAGACGTCGGGCGTGTTTCCGCCGACGAGCTCGGCAACGTTCCCGCCGGGCACGATCACGGCGTCCATTCCCGCCCGCTCCAGC
>DATIER010000227.1:0-3971 GCA_035455605.1 Gaiellaceae bacterium | reverse complement strand
TGTGGTCGCAGATCGCCAGGTACTCGTAGCCGCGCTCGCGGGCGGCGCGGCCCATCTCGACGATCGTCGCCTTGCCGTCCGACCAGGTCGAGTGGCAGTGGAGGTCGCCGCGGATCTCGGCCACCTCCACGAGCTGCGCGGCCGGCGGCGCGTGAGCCTCGCGCAGCTCCGGCGGGACGAACGGCAGGCCGAGCGCGCGGAAGACGCTTTCCTCTTCGGCCGCCTCCGGCAGCGGCTCGTGCGCGGCGACCCACTCCGGCGACCCGGTCGCGCGGACGAGCTCGGTGCCGAGGCGGTGCGGCTCCGCGACCACGAGCTCGACCGGGGCGCCATCGACCGTGACGCCGAGCGCGCGCCGCTCGTCGCGCTCGACGACGGCGACGATCTGGGGCAGCGCCGTGAACCGCTCCAGCACGGGCCCGGCCCGCTCCGCCGGCACGACCACCGCGAGTCGCTCGGACGCGTCCCGCCAGCGCCGCGGGTCGCCGGCCGGGATCCCGTCGAGGGCCTGCGCGATCGCCGCCACCAGCGGGCGGGAGCGGTGGAGGAGCAGCGGGCGGGGCGCAACGCCACGCGTTCCAGGATCCCGAGCCAGCGCCGCTCGCAGCTTGCGCTCGGTCTCGGGGCCGATCCCCGGCACCTCGCGCAGCCGGCCCTCGTCGGCCGCCTCGCGCAGCTCCGCGAGCGTGCGCACGCCGAGCACCCGCCCGATCTCGAGCATCCGCTTGACGGACACCCCGAGAAATCGCCCGAGCCCGGCGAGCTCCGGCGAGACCTCGCGCTCGAGCTCCCGCAGCTCCGCGATCTGCCCCGTCTCGACGAGCTCGCGCAGGCGCCGGTCGATGCTCGGCCCGATCCCGCGCAGCTCGCGCGCCCGGCCGGCGCGCACGAGGTCGGCGACGGGGGCAGGCGTCGAGCGGATCAGGTCGGCCGCCCGCCGGTAGGCGCGGGCCGTGTACGGCCCGGCGCCCGCGAGCTCGAGCAGCGAGGCGAACCGGTCGAGCTGCGCGGCGAGCTCGGCGTTGTCCGGCGGTTGCCCGTGCATCGCTGGATAGTCTCCTGACGGCATGCCGACCGTTGTCATTCCCTTCCGCGGCGAGACGGCAAAGCAACGCCTCGCTCCCGCGCCACAGGAGGTCCGCGAGGCGATCGCGCACGCGATGCTGGACGATGTGCTCGAGGCTGCGCTCGCGGTCGGCGAGGTCGTCGTCGCGGGCGAGCCGGGTGGCCAGGGGCCCGCCGTCGAGGTCGCGCTGCGCGGGGTCGAGGGCCCGATCCTCGTCGTCAACGCCGACCTGCCCTGCGCGCAGCCGCGCGACCTGCTGACGCTGCTCGGCGCCATGCCCGAAGGCGGGCTCGCGCTCGTGCCGGCCGCCGACGGCACGACGAACGCGCTCGCCCTGGCGGCGCCGCACCTGTTCGCCCCGCTCTACGGGCCCGGCAGCGCCGAGCGCTTCATCGCCCGGGCCGAGCGGCTCGACGTGCCGGCCGCGGTCGCGACGATCCCGAACCTCGCCGACGACGTGGACACGATCGCCGACCTCGAGCGGCTCGAGGGCCTGCTCGGGCCGAGCACCGCCGCCGCGCTCGCGGCGCTGCGCGCCGGCTCGACGCGGTGAGGGTCGTCGTCCTCGCCGGCGGCCTCGGCGGCTCGAGGCTGGCGCGGGCGCTCGCGGAGACGATCGATCCGCACGAGCTGACGATCGTCGGCAACGTCGGCGACGACGTCGAGGTGCTCGGCCTCCACGTCTCGCCCGACCTCGACACGATCCTCTACACGCTCACCGGCCGGCTCGACGAGTCGAAGGGGTGGGGTCGCGCCGGCGAGAGCTGGCGCGCGCTCGAGACCGTGGCCGAGCTCGGCGGGGAGAGCTGGTTCCGCCTCGGCGACCTCGACCTCGGCGTCCACCTCGTGCGCACGCAGGCGCTGCGGGCGGGCGAGCCGCTGTCGGTCGTGACGGCGCGGCTCGGGCGGTCGTTCGGCCTCGGGCCGGAGCTGCTGCCGGCGACCGACGACCGCCTGCGCACGTGGCTCGACACGCCGGCCGGCGAGCTGCCGTTCCAGGAGTGGTTCGTCGCGCGCGGGCACCGGGACGAGGTCGACGGCGTGCGCTTCGAGGGCGCCGAGGAGGCGGCGCCGGCGCCCGGGGTAGTCGAGGCGCTGGAGACGGCCGACCTGATCGCGATCGCGCCGAGCAACCCGTTCGTCAGCATCGGCCCGATCCTCGCCGTGCGCGCGATCCGCGAGGCGGTCGAGCGCCGGAACGCCCCCGCCGTCGCCGTCAGCCCGCTGATCGGCGGCGAGGCCGTCCGCGGGCCGGCGGCGCGGATGCTCAGGCGGCTGCGCGGCGCGGCGGGCCCCGAGCAAGTAACAGACTGTTACAAGGGCCTGATCGACGCGCTCGTGATCGACGAGGCCGACGCGGACGAGGACGCGGGCGTAAGGACGATCGTCACGCGCACGCTGATGGACGACGCCGACGGCCGCCGGCGCGTGGCCGAGGCGGTGCTCGAGACCGCCGGGGCCCTGCGGTGAAGGTCGCGATCGTCGGCGGCACCGGCCAGTTCGGCCGCGCGCTCGCGCGGCGCTTGCACCGCCTCGGGGAGGAGGTCTGGATCGGGTCGCGCGACGCGCAGCGCGCGAAGGAGCGCGCGGTCGAGCTCGGCGTCGACGGGTCCACCAACGAGGACGTCGTGCAGGGCGTCGACCTGGTCGTCCTGGCGACGAAGTCGAACGCGGCGCTCGAGACCGGCACGACCCTCGCCGACGCGATCGGCGAGACACCGGTGCTGTGCGTCGCGAGCGACCTCCGCTTCACCGAGACCGGGGTCGTCCCGGGACTCGAGGAGGGCTCGCTCGCCGAGACGCTCGCTCGCCTGCTGCGGGCACCGGTCGCCTCGGGGCTGCAGACCGTCTCCGCGCTCGACCTCTCGGGCCCGGAGCCGCCCGACCAGGACGCGCTCGTCTGCGGCGACGACCCGCGGGCCAAGGAGCCGGCGCTCGAGCTCGCCGGACGGCTCGTCGGCGGCCGCGCGATCGATTGCGGCCCGCTCGCCAACTCGCGCGCGCTCGAGGGGATGACCGCCGTGATCCTGAACGTGAACAAGAAGTTCGGCGTGCACGCGGGCCTGCGCATCACCGGCCTGCCGTGATCTCGATCCGCCCCGTCGAGGGGCTGCCGGAGATCGGCGAGGGCGACGACCTCGCGGCGTTGATCGCCGAGCGCGCCCGGCTCGAGCACGGGGACGTGCTCGTGGTCGCCCAGAAGGCGGTCTCGAAGGCCGAGGGCCGGGTCGTGCGGCTGGAGCAGGTGGAGCCGTCCGAGCGGGCGCGCGAGCTGGCGGCCGGCGAGGACGCGCGCCGCCACGAGCTGATCCTGCGCGAGTCGGCGCGGATCGTCCGGAGCCGCCCGCCGCTCGTCATCTCGGAGACGCGGCACGGCTTCGTCTGCGCCTCGGCGGGCGTCGACTCCTCGAACGCGCCGGAGGCAGGCACCGTCGTGCTGCTCCCGGTCGACCCGGACGGCTCGGCCGCGAGGCTGCGGGAGCGCCTGCGCGAGCTCACCGGCGTGGACGTCGGCGTGATCGTCAGCGACTCGTTCGGCCGTGCGTGGCGGCAGGGGACGACGGACGTCGCGATCGGGGTCGCCGGCATCCGTCCGCTGCTCGACCTGAAAGGGACTCGCGACCGCGCCGGCTACGAGCTGCACGCGACGGTGATCGCGGTCGCGGACGAGCTGGCGGGCGCGGCCGAGCTCGTGATGGGCAAGACCGCGGGTGTGCCGGCCGCGGTGATCCGCGGCGTCGACGCGCACGGCGACGGGACCGCGCGGGAGCTCGTCATGCCGGCCGAGCGCGATCTCTTCCGCTAGCCGTTCGGCTGGTCGGAACCATCCTTGCGGCGGTGTGGCGTTTTGCCGCCGACCGGTCATACTCCACGCGGGGATGGGCAAGGAGACGTTTTTGCTGCT
>DATIER010000226.1:0-3952 GCA_035455605.1 Gaiellaceae bacterium | reverse complement strand
CGTGTGCTCTTCCGATCTCGGCGCGTTCGACTGCAGCCGGGAGGCGGTGTTGATCACGTCTCCGGCGGCCATCCCCTCGCCCTCCGACGGGCGCGCCCCGAGCGTCACCAGTGCCTCCCCGGTCGTGATGCCGATGCGGACGCGCAGCTCGTGGCGGGCGTTGTCGTCGGAGATGTCGACCATCGCGTCGCGGATCGCGAGCGCCGCCCGCACCGCCCGCTCGGGGTCGTCCTCGTGCGCGATCGGCGCCCCGAACAGCGCCATCACCGCGTCGCCGATGAACTTCTCGACCGTGCCGCCGTGCCGCTCGAGCTCGGCGCGAAGACGGGCGTAGTACGGGGACAGCGTCGCGCGCACGTCCTCGGGGTCGAGCTGCTCGGACCGCGCCGTGAAGCCGACGAGGTCGGCGAACAGCACGGAGACGACCTTCCGCTCCTCGCGCGGCACGGCAGGGGCTTCGAGCCTCGCCCCGCAGCCGGAACAGAAGCGCGCGTCGGCCGCATTCTCCCGGCCGCACTCCGCGCAGACGATCAACGCCTACCTGATCCGCTCGACCTGGTAGCCGAGGCTGCGCAGCGTCTCGAGCAGCACGGAGCAGTGGTGCTCGTCGCGCATCGTCAGCGTCAGCTCGATCTCGCTCTCGTAGACCGGCACGTCCATCCCCTCGCGGTGGTGGTCGACGGCGATCACGTTGGCGCGCTCGCGCGCGACCAGCGAGAGCAGCTTGAGCAGCTCGCCGGGCCGGTCGTGCAGGCGCGTGCGCACGACGAGGTAGCGGCCTGCGGTCGTCAGGCCGTGGCGCATGACGGAGATGAGCACCGTCGGGTCGATGTTGCCGCCCGACAGGACCGCGACCGCCGGGCCCTCGCCTGCGCCGACCTTGCCGCTGAGCAGCGCAGCGACGCCGACCGCGCCCGCGCCCTCGACGACGAGCTTCGAGCGCTCGAGCAGCAGCACGATCGCCTGGCAGATCTCGTCGTCGCTGACCGAGACGCGGTCGTCGAGCACGTCGTCGAGGATCGCGCCGGTCTTCTCTCCCACCTCCTTGACCGCGATCCCGTCCGCGATCGTCGGCCCGCTGAGGCCGGCCTGCACGCCCACGATGCGGACGTCGGGCCGGACCGCCCGCAGGGCCAGCGCGATGCCCGAGCAGAGCCCGCCGCCGCCGATCGGGATCACGAACGTGTCGGCGTGCGGGACCTGCTCGGCGAGCTCGAGCCCGATCGTGCCCTGGCCGGCGATCACGCGGTCGTCCTCGTACGGGTGCACGAACGTCGCCCCCGTCGACTCCACCCGCTCGTAGGCCGCGGCGAGCGCATCCTCGAAGGTCGCGCCGATCAGCTCCGCCTCGCCGCCGTAGCTCTTCGTCGGCTCGACCTTCGC
The DNA here is from genome assembly GCA_035455605.1 of Gaiellaceae bacterium. Taxonomy (GTDB): domain Bacteria; phylum Actinomycetota; class Thermoleophilia; order Gaiellales; family Gaiellaceae; genus AC-32. Next base: position 2,569 of record DATIER010000226.1, on the reverse strand, counting down.
CATCGGCGCGTCCTGCGGCATGAAGATCGTCGCCTTCACCCCCGCCTCGCGCGCGGCCCAGGCGACCGCCTGGCCGTGGTTGCCGGCGCTCGCGGCGACGACGCCCGCCGCCTTCTCCTCGTCGGAGAGCGTGGTGATCTTGTTGACGGCGCCGCGGACCTTGAACGAGCCCGTGCGCTGCAGGTTCTCGGCCTTCAGCCAGACCTCGCGCCCGATCAGTCGTGACAGCGTCTCGGTGCCGTAGACGGGCGTGACGCGCGCGACCCCCTCGAGCCGCGCCCGCGCCTCCTCGATCTCCTTACGCCCCGGTGCCGTCTTGGTCGCCAAGCTTGAACACCTCCCGCAGTATCTCCCGCACGGCGGTGAGCGGATCGAGCTCGCGGCGCTGCACCTGGTCGAGCAGCCGCCGCAGCTCTGCGTCGTCGGCGACCGCGCGCTCGAGGTGCTGCTTCGCGCGCGCGGAGGCGACGGCGAACACCTCGCGCGCGAGATTCTCGCGTCGGCGCTGCTCGAGCAGGTCTTCCGACTCGAGCCACGCCCGGTGCCGCTCGACCTGCTCCCACAGCTCCGGCACGTTCTCGCCGCGGCTGGCCTCGGTCAGCACGATCGGCGGCTTCCAGGCGCGCTCCTTGTCGAGCGAGAGCACCGAGCGCACCTCGTTCAGCATCGTCTTCGCGGCCGGGTGGTCCAGCTTGTTGATCGCGATCACGTCGGGGATCTCCATGATGCCCGCCTTCAGCGCCTGGATCGAGTCGCCCGAGCCGGGCATCAGCGCCAGCACGACCGTGTCGGCGATGCCGATCACCTCGACCTCGCCCTGGCCGGTCCCGACCGTCTCCAGGAAGACGAGCTCCTTGCCGGCCGCGTCGAGCACGAGCAGCGCCTGCAGCGTCGCCTCCGCCAGCCCGCCGAGGTGGCCGCGGCTGCCCATCGAGCGGATGAAGACCTCCGGGTCGAGGAAGTGGTCGGCGAGGCGGATGCGGTCGCCGAGCAGCGCGCCGTGGGAGAACGGGCTCGACGGGTCGACGCTGAGGACGCCGACCGAGCGTTCCTGCTCGCGCACGTGCCGGACGAGCGCGCTGATCAGCGTCGACTTGCCGACGCCGGGCGGGCCCGTCATCCCCACGGCGTACGCCTGCCCGGTCTCGGGGTAGAGGTCGCGCACGACCTCGTAGGCGAGCGGGTCGGAGTTCTCGACGAGCGTGATCGCGCGCGCGAGCGCACGCCGGTCGCCTGCGCGGACCCCGGCGGCGAGCGTCTCGCGGGTGAAGTCGCGGCGCGCTGCCACGACGGCGGATGCTAAAGCGGTGCTGCGGGCAGCGGCGCGATCGCCGGCGCCTCGGCCTTCGCCGCGCTCCGGGCGAGCGCGAGCCCGACGACGGCGGAGAGCGCCGACGCCGCCGCCGCGGCGGCCCAGACCCAGCGCGGGCCGACCACGTCGGTGACGCGACCGGCGAGGATCATGCCGAGGATCAGGAAGGCGACGTTCGAGCTCATCAGCACCGCGAACGCGCGGCCGCGCAGGGCGTCCGGCGCGCCGCGCTGGACGAGGAGCGCGTTGCACACGACCGCGGAGCCGTTGCCGGCGCCGGAGATCACGACGCACGCCGCCGCGACCCAGACGTTCGGCGACATCGCCGCGAGGCCGATGCCGACGGCCATCAGCCCGAGCGAGACGCCGTAGACGTTGGCGAGGCCGCGGCGCTCGATCCACTGGCCCGCGGCGTACGCGCCGGCCGCGAGCCCGACGCCCGAGCAGCCCATCATCAGGCCGAGCCCGAAGCGCCCCGCGTCGAACGCCTTGAAGACCAGCCGCGGCTCGGCGACGTTGACGGCGGCGTTCGAGAACATCGCGACGTTCCACGCGATCAGCACGGTCAGCAGCGCCTTCGAGCGCACCGTCAGCGCGAAGCCGTCGCGAAGGTCGGCCCAGTGGCCGCGGCTCGCGGCCTGCGTCGCCTGCAGCAGCCGCTGCGGGATGCCGTAGAGGAAGAGCGCCGAGATCAGGAACGTGCACGCGTTGATCCAGTAGGCGGCGTCGACCCCCGAGGCCGCGACGAGCGCGCCGCCGGCGATCGAGCCCAGCGCCCAGGTCAGGTTGTCGACGGCCTGCAGCAGCGAGTTCGCGTGCGTCAGGTCGTCTTCCTGGACGAGGTTCGGGATCCCGGCGTACGCAGCCGGGCGGAAGAACCCGGTCGCGATCCCGGCGACGGTCGCCAGGACGACGACCTGGGTCACGTTCGTGGTGAACGGCAGCAGCGCGAACACGCCAAAGCGCGCCAGGTCGGCGCCGACCATCAGCCGCCGGCGGGAGAGCCGGTCGATCAGCGGCCCGACGAGGATCCCGATCAGGAAGGTCGGCAGCAGGTCGGCGATCAGCAGCGCGGCCACCCAGCCCGACGACTGCGTCCGCACCCAGACGTCCACCTCCAGCGCGACGAGCGCGAGCCAGGTGCCGGCTCCCGAGGCGAGCGTGGCGAGGAACAGGCGCCGGAAATCGGGCTCGCGCCCCAGGAGCGCGAACTGCGAGCCGGCTACGCGGGGGCGGCCCATCGGCAGGCACACGGTA
>DATIER010000225.1:0-4474 GCA_035455605.1 Gaiellaceae bacterium | reverse complement strand
CCCGGGTCGTTCACGTCCTGCTGCTGCACCTGGACGGTGAAGCCGGCCGACTGCAGGGTCGACCTGGCCGACGCCTGGTCCTGGCTCGTCACGTCGGGCACGGTCGACATCTTCGGGCCCTTCGAGACGTTGAGCGTGATCGTCGCCCCGCTCGGCGCGCGGCTGCTCGGGCTCTGCGACACCACAGTGTCCTTCGGCTGCTCGCTGTCGACGTCGGTTCGCTTGACGCCGAATCCCTGCTGCTGGAGGGTCGCCGCCGCCTGGTCGTAGGGAATGCCGACGACGTTCGGGATGTCGACCTCGGCCGGTCCCGAGGAGTAGTTGATCCGCACCGAGCTGCCCTTCTCGACCACCTTGCCCGCGCCCGGATCCTGGCCGGTGACCGTGTCGACGGGCTTGCTCGACGGCACCGCGTACGCCTTCGGGTTGAGGCCGGCGTTCACGAGCGTGCTGATCGCGTCGTCCCGGTTCTTGCCGATCACGCTCGGCACCGGGACCGTCGGCGGCCCCTTCGACACGACCAGCTCGACCGTCTCGTTCTTCTGCACCTTCGTGCCCGGGTCCGGGCTCTGGCTGATCACCTGGCCCTTCGGCGCGTCAGTGCTGGGCTCGCGCGAGACGCTCGGCACGAGCCCGGCGTCGCGGATCTTCTTCACCGCCAGCTGCTCCTGGATCCCGGCCACGGCCGGCACGGCGACCGGCTTGTTCGCCGCGAGCTGATCCTGGATCTTCGTGTAGGCGAACCAGGCCGCGGCGCCGGCGGCGATCAGCAGCAGGATCGAGAGCACCCACGGCCACACCGGCCTGCGCCGGCGCGGCGGGCCCTCGTAGCCGTAGTAGCCCGCGGGTGGGGTGCGGCCCGGTGGCGCCGTGACGGGCGGCGTGGCCGACGGCCGCGTCATCACCGAGGTCGGTGCCGCGGCCATCACGCCCGCCCCGGCGAGCACGGCGGTGGCGGCCGTCTCCGTCGCCGGATCGACCGGCAGCCCGTCGAGCACCCGCCTCAGGTCGGCATCCATCTCCTCGGCGCTGCGGTAGCGCTCGTGCGGGTCCTTGGCGAGCGCGCGCAGGACGACCGAGTCGAGGTCGCGCGGTACCTCCGGCCGCAGCTGCGACGGCGGCACCGGCACCTCGGAGAGGTGCTTCATCGCGATCTCGAGCGGCGTGTCGCCGGTGAACGGCACCTGCCCCGTCAGCATCTCGTAGAGGACGACACCGACCGAGTAGAGGTCGGACGTCTGGTCGACCGGGGCGCCGCGCGCCTGCTCCGGGGAGAGGTACTGCGCCGTGCCGATGATCGAGCCGACCTCGGTCATCTGGCTCGCCCCGGAGCGCGCGATGCCGAAGTCCGTCACCTTCAGCCGCCCCTCGCCGCCGACGAGCACGTTGTGCGGCTTGATGTCGCGGTGGACGATCCCGTGCTTGTGGGCGAAGCCGACGGCCGCGAGGATCTGCCGCGCGTAGTCGATCGCGGTCTTGATCGGCGCCGGGCCGCGGCCGACGATCAGCTCCTTCAGGGAGCGGCCGTCGAGGTACTCCATCGCGATGTAGTAGGTGCCCTCGGCCTCGCCGCGGTCGTAGATCGAGACGATGTTCGGGTGGCTGAGGCCGGCGGCGTTCTTCGCCTCGCGCCGGAAGCGCTCGATGAACGAGTCGTCGGCGGCGTGGCGGTCGTTGAGGATCTTGATCGCGACGCGCCGGCCGAGCTCCTGATCCTCGGCGAGGTAGACGTCCGCCATCCCGCCCGCGCCGAGCTTGCGCTCGATGCGGTAGCGACCGTCGAAGACGGAGCCGATCAGCGTGTCGGAGACGGCCATGGCTAGAGGTTAGGGGCTGAGGTTGTAGGCATTCGCTCTCGTCATGAGCCCAGAAGCTGCGTCAGACGGCCGCACCGGCAAAGCCGGTACGGCCTCTTTGGTCGGCGTCGCAAGCGATCGCCTCAAGAGTTCGACTTCCCGTTCAGGATCGCCTCCATGACGGCCTTCGCGATCGGCGCCGCGGTGGTGCCGCCGGAGCCGTGCTGGTCCTGCAGGACGACCGCGACCGCGACCCGGGGCGCCCCCACCGGCGCGAACGCGATGAACCAGGTCGTGTTGGCCGAGCCGATGCCGCCGGCGCCGACCTCGGCGGTGCCCGTCTTGCCGGCGACGCGGACGCCCGGGATCTGCGCGGCGGTGCCCGTCCCGCCGGTGACGACCGCCTCCATCATCCGCGTGAGGTCGTCGGCGGTGTGGGTCGTCATCGCGCGCTTGTACTTGCGCGGCTTGACGCGCACCACGACGCCGCCGGACGGGTTCGTCACCCGGCCGAGCGCATGGGGCTCCATGATCACGCCCTTGTTCGCGACGGCGGCGGCCACCATCGCCATCTGCAGCGGCGTCGTCAGCATCCGCTCCTGGCCGAACGCGAGGCGTCCCGGGTCGACCTGCGTCGCCGGGTCGCTCGGGTAGAAGAGCTTGCCCTTGTCGTAGAGGCCGCTCGGGGAGCGCTCGTTGCCGGGCGTCTCGAGCGGCGGATCCTGGTAGAAGCCGAACTGCTTCGAGGTGCCGAGGATGCGGCCGGCGCCGATCGACTTGCCGATCTCGCAGAAGACGGCGTTGATCGAGTGCTCGAGCGCCTGCAGGAAGTCGACGGAGCCGAACACCTCCGGGCCGCTCTGGTCGCCGAAGTTCTTCACCTGCTTGCCGTACTCGATGCAGTAGCCGCGGTCGACGAAGCGCGAGTCGATCGTGTACTTGCCGGAGTCGAGCGCGGCCGCGCTGGTCACGACCTTGAAGGTGGAGCCCGGCGTGAAGAGGCCGTCGGTGGCGCGGTTCAGGAGCGGCGCCGCCGGCCGGCACACGGCGCGGATGTTGTTGATCCGGTCGAAGTGGCTCTCGACGAGGTTCGGGTCGTACGTCGGCCGCGAGGCCATCACGAGCACCTTGCCCGTGCGCGGGTCGAGCGCGACCACCGATCCGCACTTGCCCTGGAGCTGCTGCATCGCGACCCGCTGCGCGCCGGGCCGGACGGTCAGCCAGACGTCGTTGCCCTTGATCGTCGCGCCGCGGATCCGGTCGAGCGTCGTCTTGAGGACGGTGTCGAGGTTCGCGTTGGCGCCGGTCAGGTAGTCGTTCAGCGACGCCTCGAGCCCGGCGCGCGAGCGCGACTGCGTCGAGTAGCCGACGAGGTGCGCGAACAGGCTCCCCTGCGGGTAGCGGCGCAGGTAGAGCTTCTGGCCGCCGGGAACCTTCTTGATCCGGTTCGAGGCGAGGATCGTGCCGTCGGCGGCCCGGATCAGCCCGCGCCGGATCGAGAACTGCGCGACCCGCTGGATCTCGTTGTCCTGCCGGTCGGCGAGGCCGGCGGCGGCCCAGGTCTGCCAGTAGGTGGTCGCGACGATGAGGGCCGTCAGCAGGGCGATCCCGATCAGCGCGAGCTTGGCGATCTGGCGGTTCACCCGCGCTCCGCGTTCGCCCGGTTGGAGACGAGCAGGAGGCCCGCGAGCAGGACGAAGTTTGCGACCACGCTCGAGCCGCCGTAGCTGATGAACGGTAGCGTGATGCCGGTCAGCGGGATCAGGCGCAGGATCCCGCCGACGATGATGAAGGTCTGCAGCGCGAACGCGAACGTGAGGCCGATCGCCAGCAGCTTCGAGAAGCCGTCGTCGGCCAGCATCGCGATCTTGAACCCGCGCGCGACGAAGAGCATGTACACGAGCAGCAGCGCCGCGACGCCGACGAGCCCGAGCTCCTGCGCGAGGGCCGAGTAGATGAAGTCGGTGTTCAGGAACGGGATCAGCTGGCCGCCGCCGGTCGTCCGGAACGTGCCCTTGCCCAGGCCGGTGCCGAACCAGCTTCCGTGCGCGACGGAGTAGAGCGACTTGACGAGCTGGTAGCTCGCGCAGTCCTGGCGGGGCAGCATCGTGCCGGTGGTGGCGCAGTAGACCGAGTGGTCGGTCCACGGGTGGAGCCAGATCGTGATCCGGTCACGGACGTGGCCGACGTAGTGGTAGACGGCGAAGGCGCCCGCGAGGAAGAGCGTCGCGCCGATGCCGACGTACAGCGCCCGGGCCGTCGCGACGTAGAGCATCGCGAGGAAGATCCCGAAGTAGAGCAGCGCCGAGCCGAGATCGTTCGTCTCGACGAGCACGAGCATCGCTCCGCCCCAGATCAGGAGCAGCGGCCCGAAGTCCTTCAGCCGGCCCTGTGCCAGCACCTCGCGCTTCTCGCGCAGGTAGCCGGCGAGGAAGACGATCAGGAAGACCTTCGCGAGCTCGCCCGGCTGGAACTGCAGCGAGCCGACGTGCACCCACAGGCGCGCGCCGTTGACGGACTGGCCGAGCACGGGCAGCGCCGGGAGGATCAGCAGCAGGATCGCGCTGACGCCGAAGAGGTACTTGTAGGACTCGAGCCGGCGGTAGTCGAGGCGGAGCAGGAAGAGCGTCACCGCGAAGGCGGCGAGCGCGACCACGATCCAGAGCCCCTGGCGGAAG
>DATIER010000224.1:0-15211 GCA_035455605.1 Gaiellaceae bacterium | reverse complement strand
GTGGAGACCGGAGCGGGCGACGGCAGCTCGTTCCACGACGAGGCGTACCGCGCGGTCGGCGCGACGATCCACGACGCCGACGAGGTCTGGAGCGACTCCGAGCTCCTGCTCAAGGTCAAGGAGCCGCTGCCGGAGGAGTACCCCCGCCTGCGGGAGGGACTGGTGCTCTTCACCTACCTCCACCTGGCGGCGAGCGAGGAGCTGACGCGCGCGCTGGCCGACAGCGGCGCCGCCTGCGTCGCCTACGAGACGGTCGAGACGGACAACCGGCAGCTGCCGCTGCTCGCGCCGATGAGCGAGATCGCCGGCCGCCTCGCGGCCCAGGCCGGCGCCTACTTCCTCGAGAAGCCGCTCGGCGGCCGCGGCCTGCTGCTCGGCGGGGTGCCGGGCGTCGCGCCGGGACGCGTGCTGGTGATCGGCGGCGGCATCGTCGGCTACAACGCGGCCGTGATCGCGCTCGGGCTGGGCGCGAACGTGACCATCCTCGAGCGCTCGGTCGACCGCATGCGCCACCTCGACGAGGTGCTCTCCGGCCGCGTCAGCCTCGTCATGTCGTCGACGCTGCAGATCGAGGAGTCGATCGTCGAGGCGGACGTCGTGATCGGCGCGGTGCTGATCCCGGGCGCCGTCGCGCCGAAGCTGATCACGCGCGAGCTGCTCGGGAGGATGAAGGAAGGCGCCGTCTTCTGCGACGTCGCGATCGACCAGGGTGGGGTGGCGGAGACGTCGCGCCCGACCACGCACACCGATCCCGTCTACGTCGTCGAGGGCGTCACGCACTACTGCGTCGCGAACATGCCCGGCGCCGTCCCGATCACGTCGACGAAGGCGCTGACGAACGTGACGCTGCCGTACGTCGAAGCGATCGCGGCCCACGGCCTCGCCGAGGCGGTGGCGCGCGACCACGCGCTCGCGTGCGGCGTCAACGTGCTCGACGGCAAGATCACGTACGAGGCCGTCGCCGAGGCCCACGGCCTCGACTTCCACCCGCTCGAGGACGTCCTCCCGCTCTCGCCCGTCTAGCGCTTGGAGGGGCTGACCTTCACGACGAGCCACGTCGTCGCGGCTGCGAGCAGGATCACGCAGACGATGAAGACGACCAGCCCGATCAGTCCGAGGACGGTATCCACGCGCGACCTAGAATAGCCGCGTGCCGCGCGCCTGCGTGATCGTGCTGGACGCCGTGGGCGCGGGAGCGCTTCCGGATGCCGACGCGTACGGCGACGAGGGCTCGGACACGCTCGGGAACGTCGCGAAGGCGGTCGGCGGGCTCGACCTGCCCAACCTGGAGGCGCTCGGCCTCGGCAACATCGAGCCGCTCGAGGGCTGTCCGCCGCAGCCGGGCGCGCCGGCGGTCGCAGGGCGGCTGCTCGAGCGCTCGAAGGGCAAGGACACGACGACGGGCCACTGGGAGATGATGGGCATCGTCACGGCCCAGCCGTTCCCGACGTACCCCCACGGTTTCCCGCACGACGTGATCGACCCGTTCATGCACCGCACTGGCCGCGGCGTGCTCGGGAACAAGCCCGCGTCGGGCACGGAGATCATCCAGGAGCTCGGCGAGGAGCATCAGCGCACGGGCAAGTGGATCGTCTACACCTCGGCCGACTCGGTCTTCCAGATCGCCGCGCACGAGGAGACGATCCCGCTCGAGGAGCTGTACGAGGGTTGCCGGGCCGCGCGTGAGATCCTGACCGGGAAGCATGCGGTCGGGCGCGTGATCGCGCGGCCGTTCGTCGGCGAGCCGGGCAACTACGAGCGGACGGCGAACCGGCACGACTTCTCGCTCGAGCCCCGCAGGCCGAACTACCTGACGCTCGTGCGCGAGGCGGGGAAGCAGGTGCACGGCGTGGGGAAGATCGGCGACATCTTCGCCGGCCAGGACATCGACACCTCGCGCCCGACGCAGTCGAACATCGACGGGATCGTGCAGACGGAGGCGCTGCTGCGCGAGGTCGACGACGGGCTGATCTTCGTGAACCTGGTCGAGACCGACATGCTCTGGGGCCATCGCAACGACCCGGTCAACTTCCACCGCTGCCTGCAGGACTTCGACCGGCGCCTGCCGGACCTGCTCGACGCGCTGCGCGACGAGGACCTGCTGATCATCACGTCGGATCACGGCTGCGACCCGACGACGCCGTCGACCGACCACTCGCGCGAGCACGCGATGCTGCTCGCGTACGTCCCGGGCCGGAACGCGGCGGGCCGGATCCACGAGGACGGCGAGTTCGCGGACGTCGGCGCGACGGTCAACGCGTGGCTGGGCGGCAAGGCGCCGGGCCGCGGGATCCCCGGCACACCGATCCTCGAGCCGTAGTGGTGCAGCTCAACGACCCAGAGCTCGTCCGGCGGCAGTACGCGAGCGAGGCCGGGCTGAAGGTGCGGCGCGAGTCCCAGCGCCGCTTCCTGCGAGGCCCGGACGCGTTCGACGTCGCCTTCGACGTGATCGCGGCGCTGAGCCCGCGCCGTGTCCTGGAGGTCGGCTGCGGCCTGGGCACCTTCGCCGAGCGACTCGCCCGGGAGACGCGGGCCGAGGTCGTCGCGACGGATCTCTCGCCGCGCATGGTCGAGCTGGCGCGCGAGCGGGGACTGGACGCGCGGGTCGCCGACGTCGAGCACCTGCCGTTCGCCGACGGCGAGTTCGACTGCGCGGTCGCGAACGCGATGCTCTACCACGTCGAGCAGCTCGATCGCGCCCTCTCGGAGCTCGCGCGCGTGCTCGAGCCGGCCGGGCGGCTCGTCGCCGTCACGATCGGCACCGAGCACCTGGGCGAGGTCTGGAGCCTCGTCGGCTACCGGCGGCCGGACCGCCCGTTCTCGCGGGAGAACGGAGCCGAGCAGCTCGGCCGGCACTTCCGCGAGGTGGAGCGCCGCGACGTCGACGCGGAGCTCGTGTTCCCCGATGCGGCTGCCGTGCACCGCTACGTCGAGTCGACGATCTTCGCGGACGAGATCGCCCGGCCGCTCCCCGGGTTCGACGGGCCCTTCCCTGCCAGCGTCCGGGCGACGGTGTTCGTCGCGGAGCGATGATCAGGCCGGCCGAGCTGATCGAGCGCAAGCGCGACGGCGGCGAGCTCACGCCCTCCGAGTGGAACGAGCTGATGGCCGGCTACGCGAGCGGCGAGGTGCCCGACTACCAGCTCGCGGCGCTCAGCATGGCGATCTTCTTCCGCGGGCTGACGAGCTCCGAGACGTACGCCCTGACGCAGGCGATGATCGCGACCGGCGAGACGGTCGACCTGCACTCGGCGCTCGGTCGCAAGGTCGTCGACAAGCACTCGACCGGCGGGGTGGGGGACAAGACGTCGATCGCCGTGGGGCCGATCGTCACCGCCTGCGGGGTGCCGTTCGCGAAGATGAGCGGCCGCGGCCTGGGGCACACGGGCGGGACGCTCGACAAGCTCGAGTCGATCCCGGGCTTCCGGGTCGAGCTCTCGACCGACGAGTTCGTCGGGCAGGTTCGCGACGCCGGCATGGCGATCATCGGCGCGAGCGCGAACCTCGTGCCGGCCGACAAGAAGCTCTACGCGCTGCGCGACGTGACGGCGACGGTCGACAACTACTCGCTGATCGCGGCGAGCATCATGTCGAAGAAGATCGCCGGCGGCGCCGACGCGATCGTGATCGACGCCAAGGTCGGCGACGGCGCGTTCATGAAGTCGCTCGAGGACGCGCGGGCGCTCGCCGAGGCGATGCTCGACCTCGGCGCCCGCGCCGGCCGCGAGGTTGTCTGCCTGCTGACGGACATGGATCAGCCTCTCGGCGGCGCCGTCGGCAACGCGCTCGAGATCCGCGAGGCGATCGCGACGATCAAGGGCGAAGGCCCGCCCGACTTCGTCGAGCTCGTCAACGCGGCGTGCGCGCGGCTGCTGACGGTGTCGGATCTCGGCATCGACGAACGGGAGGCGCGGGTCCGCGTCGCCGAGGCGATCGCAGACGGCTCCGCCTTCGCGGCGTACGAGCGCTGGATCCGGGCGCAGGGCGGCAACCCCGACGAGTCGGCGCTGCCGACGGCGCCGGTCGTCCGCGAGGTACCGTCGCCGCAGGCGGGCTACGTCTCGAACCTGGGCGCGGTCGCGGTCGGCCAGGCGGCGCTCCACCTCGGCGCGGGTCGCCGCACGAAGGAGGACGAGATCGACCACGCCGTCGGGGTCGTGTGCCTGCGCAAGCGCGGCGACCGCGTGGCGGCCGGCGAGGCGCTGGCCGAGATCCACGCCGCGAGCGACGCCGCGGCCGACGAGGCGGCGCGCGAGCTGCTCGCCGCCTACTCGTTCGCGGACGAGCCGCCCGCGCTGCGCTCGGTCGTCCTCGACGTCATCGCCTGAGCGGTCGCGGCGACACGCCGGTGCCGGACTAGGCTGGCCGCGTGCCGGAGCTGCCAGAGGTCGAGACCGTTCGCCGCCGGCTCGAGCCGGTGCTCGCCGGCCGGCGCTTCGACCAGGTCGAGATCCTCGACTCCCGCCTGACCCGTCCGCACGACCCGCTCGGAGTCGCCGCCGAGCTGACCGGAGAGCGCGTCCGCGCCGTCGACCGCCGCGGGAAGTACCTGGTCGTACGGTTCGAGTCCGGCCGCGCGCTCCTGATCCACCTCCGCATGACCGGCAGCGTGCTCCACGTGGCTGCGGGTGCGGCTCCGGAGGACGACCTGCACGGGCGCGCGGTCGTCCGGCTCGACGACGGCTCGCAGCTTCTCTACCGCGACGTCCGCCGCTTCGGCACCTGGCTGCTCGCGGAGCCCGACGAGGTCGAGCCGTACCTCGAGGCCCGCCTCGGGGGCGAGCCGCTCGCGCAGGCGTTCACGACCAGGCGCCTCGCCGAGGCGCTCCACGGCCGGCGCGCGCCCGTCAAGGCGGCGATCCTCGACCAGCGCCGCCTCGCGGGCGTCGGGAACATCTACGCGGACGAGGCGCTGTGGCGGGCGCGCGTGCATCCGCTGCGGCCGGCCGGCGAGCTGGGCGAGCACGAGCTCCGGGCACTCCACCGCGGCATCCGCGCCGCGCTCAGGGCCGGCATCGCGCGCCAGGGTGCGACGTTGCGTGACTACCGCACGCCGGACGGTGGCCCGGGGCGGATGCAGCACGAGTTCAAGGTCTACGGACGCGAGGGCGAGCCGTGCGAGCGCTGCGGCCGGCCGATCGAGAAGACGCGAGCCGCCGGCCGCGGGACGTGGTTCTGCCCGGGCTGCCAGCAGCTCGACCATATTGCGAACAAGTGATACTGGTCTGCGTTTGAAACCGGACCAGGGCGGCGATGATCAAGCGTGCGAGGACACACGGGGGTCAAGCCGGAGGGCGGGGCGCAGGCCCCGCTCTCGCTTAGGCGGCGAGATGTTCGAGCTCGCCGCTGCGGTCGAGCTGCCAGAGCTCGGTGTAGCCGCCGATCGGTCGGCCGTCGATCAGGATCTGCGGCACCGTCCAGCCGCCGGTGAGGTCCATCAGGCGCCGGCGGAAGTCCGGCTCGTCGTCGAGCGAGATCTCCTCGTACACGATGCCGCGTGAGTCGAGCAGCGTCTTCGCTCGGACGCAGTAACCGCACCAGCGCGTCGTGTACATCGTCACTTCGGCCATGGCGAGTCGAAACGTGGAACCGGCGCCGGGATTCCCGGCCAGCGCCGGCTCTACACTTGGCCGCGATGGCCGGCCGCTCCTACACGACCGAGGCGGTCGTGCTCCGCTCGTTCCGTCTCGGCGAGGCCGACCGCGTCCTCCACGTCTACACGCTCGACCGCGGACGCGTCGGCGCGGTGGCAAAGGGGGTCCGCAAGACGAAGTCGCGCTTCGGCGCACGCCTCGAGCCGCTGAGCCACGTCGAGCTCGTGCTGCACCAGGGGAGCGGGGAGCTCCAGACGGTCACCGGCGTCGAGCTGCTCCGGTCCCATCGCGCCGCCCGCGAGCAGCCGTACCGGCTCGCGGTCGGGCTCGTGGCCGCCGAGGCGATGCTGCGGCTCTTTCCCGAGCAGGAGGCGAACGATCGCGCGTTCCTCGCGCTGGCGCGCTTCCTCGACCTGCTCGACGAGCTCGAGCCGCGCGCGGACGCGCGCCCGCAGGCCGACGCGCTCGTGCTGTCGTTCCAGCTCAAGCTGCTCTGGCTGGCCGGCTACCTGCCGCACGTGACGAGCTGCGCCGAGTGCGGCGCCGAGACCGGGCTGGCGGGGTACTCCCCTCGTGCCGGCGGCGCGGTGTGCGCGGGCTGCGCGAACGGCGCGCTGCCGCTTTCGCGTGAGGGCCTGCTGGCCATCGAAGGGCTGCTCCGGCGGCCGCTCGCGGAGGCGCACGAGGCCGGCGTCACGCCGCGCGGCGCGCGCGAGGCGCTCGGCGTGATCACGGCGTCGTACGAGTACCACGGCGGCTTCCGCCTCCGGACGCTCGCCTCCTAGCCGGTCGAAAACGAAGAGCGGGCCCGGCCAGGAGCCCGCTCTTCTCGCGGTAAGACCGCGTCCACGGAACGGATTGCCAACAGGACGGTGGGGCGGGCGAGCTTCTTCCCTAGGATGAGCGCCTTGGCGGCTCCGACCTTCCAGGAGATGATCCGCGCCCTCGAGGGGTACTGGGCCGACTACGGCTGCGTGCTGATGCAGCCGTACCACACCGAGCTCGCGGCGGGCACGATGAACCCGGCGACGTTCCTGCGCAGCCTCGGCCCGCGACCGTGGCGGACGGCCTACGTCGAGCCGGTGATCCGGCCGCTCGACGGCCGCTACGGCGAGAACCCGTACCGCTTCCAGCACTACTTCCAGTACCAGGTCGTGATCAAGCCCGCGCCGACGGACGTGCTCGACCTCTACTTCCAGTCGCTCGAGGCGATCGGGATCGACCTGCAGCGCCACGACGTCCGACTCGTCGAGGACGACTGGGAGCAGGCGACGCTGGGCGCCTGGGGGCTCGGCTGGGAGGTCTGGTGCGACGGCATGGAGATCACCCAGTGGACGTACTTCCAGCAGCTCGGGGGCTTCGACGTGGAGCTCGTGCCGGCGGAGATCACCTACGGCCTCGAGCGGCTGGCGATGTTCCTGCAGGGCAAGCGCAGCGCGTTCGAGCTCGAGTGGGCGCCCGGCGTGACCTGGGGCGACGTCTACCTCGAGAACGAGCGCCAGTGGTCGGCCTACAACTTCGAGCTCGCGCCGGTGGACGTGCTCACGCGGCGGTTCGGCGACTACGAGGAGGAGTGCCGGCTGCTGCTCGAGCGGCGGCTGCCGCTGGCCGCGTACGACCAGGTGCTGAAGTGCTCGCACACGCTGAACCTGCTGGACGCGCGCGGCGCGGTCTCGGCGACCGAGCGGGCCGCCTACATCGGGCGCGTCCGCAACCTCGCGCGCGCCGTCGCGCAGGTCTACCTCGAGCTGGAGGCCGATGCCGTCGCTGCTGCTTGAGCTCGGCTGCGAGGAGCTGCCGGCGTCGGCGTGCCGCGAGGCCGCGGCCCAGCTGCCGGTGCTCGCGGAGCGCGAGCTCGGGGCACCGCCGACCGAGGTCTTCGTCGGGCCGCGGCGGCTCGCGCTCTTCTTCGACGACGTCGCGGAGCGGACGCCGGACGAGTGGGTCAAGGGGCCGCCCGTGGCGCTCCGGGAGCGGGCGGCCGCAGGCTTTGCGAAGAAGCACGGCGTGACGGCCGCCGAGCTCGACGAGCGCGACGGCTTCCTCGGCGTCGAGCGCCCCGGCGCCGAGCTGCGCGACGTGCTGCCGGAACGGCTGGACGCGATCGTGCGCGCACTCTCGTTCTCGAAGTCGATGCGCTGGGACGACAGCGGCATCCGCTTCTCGCGGCCCGTGCGCTGGACGCTCGCGAAGCTCGAGGCCGACACGGTGGTGGGGGAGACGAGCTTCGGCCACCGCTTCACCTCGGGCCCCGTCGAGATCCCGCACGCGCGCGAGTACGCCGAGCGGCTGCGCGCGGCGCAGGTCGAGCCGGACGCCGACGCTCGGCGGCGCGCGATCGTCGCCGGCCTGGACGCGATCGGCGGCTGGAGCGACCCCGGCGGCGTGCTGGAGGAGGTGGTCTACCTCGTCGAGAGCGTCCAGGTGCTCGACGGCAGCTTCGACGAGCGCTTCCTGCAGCTGCCGGAGCGGGTGGTCGTGACGGCGATGCAGTCGCACCAGCGCTATTTCCCGCTCGGCGGCAACCGGTTCGCGTTCGTCGCGAACGGCGGCGAGCCGGACGTCGTGCGGAGGGGGAACGAGAACGTGCTCGAAGGCCGCCTCGACGACGCGAGCTTCACGTTCGAGCGCGACGTCGCGATCGGGATCGACGCGCTTGCGGAGCGGCTCGGGGCGATCACGTACTTCAAGGGCGCCGGCTCGTTCGCGGACAAGACCGGCCGGCTGCAGACGCTGGTCGCGGAGCTCGGCGGAGGCGACGCGTCGCTCGAGGCGGCGCGGCTGGCGAAGGCCGACCAGGCCTCGGAGCTCGTGCGGGAGTTCCCGGAGCTGGAGGGCTACATCGGCGGCCAGTACGCGCGCCTCGCCGGCTACCCCGAGGCGGTTTCGGCGGCGGTGGAGGAGCAGTACCTGCCCGACGCGGCGGGCGGCCCGCTGCCGCAGACGGAGGCCGGGAAGGTGCTCGCCGCGGCGGACAAGCTCGACGCGCTCGCGACCTCGTTCTCGCTCGGGCACAGGCCGTCCGGCTCGCGCGATCCGTACGGCCTGCGGCGCGCCGCGATCGGGCTCGTCCGGCTCGCGGTCGAGGGCGGGCTCGTCGTGCCGCGCTCGCTGCTCCCGGACGAGGTGCGGGAGTTCGTCGAGGAGCGGCTCGAGGGGCTGCTGGACGTGCCGGTCGAGTTCGTGCGGGCGGCGCGTGCGGCGACGGTTCCGGACCTGGCCGCGGTCGCACGGGTCGCGGAGCAGCTCTACGCCGAGCGCGACACCGACGCCTTCGACGGCGTCTACACGGCCTTCGAACGCGCGGATCGGCTTGCGGGCAGGGCCGCCGGCGACGCCGCGCCGGAGCTCGACCGAGCGCTGTTGAAGGAGGACGCTGAGCGCGAGCTGGCCGATGGCCTCGCGCGCGTGGAGGTCGACGGCGACGTGCAGCGCTCGCTCGCGTCGGGCGCGACCCTGGCGCCGCTGCTGGAGCGCTTCTTCGACGAGGTGCTCGTGATGGACGAGGACGACGCGGTGCGCGCGAACCGGCTGCGGCTCCTGCTGGACGTGCGAGACGTGCTGGGCCGGCTGGGCGACTTCTCGCAGATCCCCCGCTGAGCCTCAGGTGGGCCGTTGGAGCGCTGCGCGCCCGTCGATCAATGCACGTGTCGCCCGCGCCGCCTGTTCGGCTGCGCGTTCGACGTCCGCGTGGTTCGGAGTTCCCGGTTGGTCGGTCAGCAGTGCGGCATAGCCGTGGGCGGCGGCCTCGATCGCGTCCCCGAGCTGCTCCGCGCCGTCCGGGTCGTCAGGGCAGAGCGCTGCGACACAGTCGGCAAACACGCCTTCGAGTTCCTCGTACGCCTGCCGCAGCTGCGGGTCGCGCTTCTTCTTGTCCAGGCCGGTGCCGAAGACGACGCCGAACAGCGCCGGTTGCTCGGCGGCGAACCGAACGTAGCCGTTCGCCATCGCCGCAAGCCGCTGCTCCGGCGGATCAGCCTCGGACGACCGGGCGGCCAGCGCGTCACCGAAGGCCCTCAGCGCGCGAACGGCGACCGCGGCGAGCAGCTCGTCCCGGCTGGCGAAGTGTCGGTAGGGAGCCGCGACGGTCACCCCGAGCCGCCGGCTCAGCTCTGCGAGCGAGAAGCTGTGAACGCCTCGCTCGCGGATCAGCTCCACGGCACCGTCGATCAGCGCGGCCTTGAGATCGCCGTGGTGGTAGCGCTTCGCGCGAGGATGCGGCACGTTCAGGAGGTCGACAGGTGCTCACGCCACGAGTGGTGCGGCTCGTACCCGATCGCCTCGCGCGCCCGATCGGTGGCGAGCAACGAGTCGAACTCCCCGATCTCGCGCCTGAGAGGGACATCCGGAAAGACCTCGTCGAGCAGCTCCAGCGAGGGGCGATTCATGACCGTGTCAGCGGCCGCGACGACGAAGCTGGGACTCCCTGCGACCGCGTCCGGTGGTGCCTCGAGCGCGAGTCGGCAGGCGGCCGCGACGTCTCGGGCGTCGACATAGCCCCAGAGGTTCCACTTGCGCACAACGGGCTCGGACCACACGGAGGGGAACTCCTCGTAGTCGCCGGCGGCCATGATGTTCGAGAAGCGCAGCGCGACGAACGGAATCCCCGACCAGTTCGCGATCTCTCTCGCGACCGTCTCGCTCGCGACCTTCGATAAGGCGTACGCGGTCGTTGGCACCGGGTAGTGATCCTCGTCGACCGGGGAGTAGCGCGGAGGCGGTCCGTCCGCCTCCATGAACGCGACCTCGCTCGGTCCGACGCCGAATGGGACACCGAGCGTGGTCTCGCTCGAGGCCCATATCACCCGCTGCAGACGCAGCCTCGCGGCGGCGTGGAAGACGTTGAAGTTCATCGTCGTGTTCTCGTTGAACGTGACCGCCGGGGTGCTCAGGCCGGGCGCCGGGATGTTCGCCAGGTGAACGACCGCCGCCGCACCCTCGAGCGCCCCGAGTGCCTGGCCGTAGTCGGTCAGGTCTGCCCGGAGCATCCCCGCCTCGAGGTCCTCTCTCGACGCGAGCAGGTCGGTCGCCGCCACGTCGTACCCGTGCTCGAGCAGGTCGCGCACGACCGCCCGGCCCGCTTGCCCGCCAGCTCCTGTGACACAGACCCGGCCTTCCACCGTGGCCATCGCTGGCACCTCCTTGCTCGTGCGTTGATGTTAGAAGCGCTTACAAAGTAAGAGCCTATCACTTTGAGTAGGTCGTCCGACCCTCCTGACGATTGCGGGTCGCGGCCAGGCTAGGCTGCCGCGCGTGCATGCGGCCAGGCCTCCGGTCGAGCTCCACGTCATCTCCGACTCGACGGGGGAGACGGCCGTGCGGCTCGTTCACGCGCTCGAGGCGCAGTTTCCGGAGCAGGAGTTCGAGGAGATCCGCCATCCGCGCGTCGAGACGGTCGACGACCTCCACCTCGCGCTCAACCGCGCGAAGGGCCGCCCCGCGGTGATCGTCTACACGCTCGTGCACCCCGAGCTGCGCGAGGCGGCGCGGGCCCTCTGCCGGCGCTACAAGCTTCACTACTGCGACCTGCTCGGGCATCCGATCGAGGCGGTCGCGCGGGTCGCCGGTGTCGCGGCCAAGATGACGCCCGGAGCGCGGCCTCCGCTCGACTCGCAGTACTTCAAGCGGATGGCCGCGATCGAGTTCGCGGTGAAGTTCGACGACGGCGTCGGCGCCGGCCTCCACGACGCGGACATCGTCCTCGTCGGCGTCTCGCGCACCTCGAAGACACCGCTCTCGATGTACCTCGGCTACCTCGGCTACAAGACGGCGAACGTGCCCGTGGTGAAGGGAATCGAGCCGCCCTCGGCCCTGTTCGAGATTGACAGCAGGAAGATCGTCGGCCTCACGATCGAGGCCGAGCGGCTGCAGGAGATCCGCAAACAGCGCGCGCGGCGGCTCGGGGGCGGCGAGCGCGCCTACGCCGAGCTGCTCGAGATCTACGCCGAACTCGAGGAGGCCGAGGCGCTCCACCGCCGGCTCGGCTGCCCCGTGATCGAGATCTCGGACCTGTCGATCGAGGAGACGGCCGCGCGCGCGATCAGGCTCGTCGAGCGGCGGCGCGCGGAGAACGGCGCCCGGGCGCGGGCGCGGTCGAGGTGAAGCCGAAGCCGCCCGTGCCGCTGTGGCGCTGGGCTGCGTGGTGGGCGACGCTCGCAGCCGCCGACGTCGTCTTCTACGTGCTGCTGACCCCGGTGTGGATGGGCCTGCGAGCCGCCGCCTGGCTGGCGGACTTCCGCGCGCGCCGCCAACCGGGCTACCGCCCGCCGGTGACGTAGAGGCGCGACGCGAGCCACGGCGCGAGCTCGGCCAGGAACCGCGGGTCGACCGCGTGCGGGAGCGGGTACTCGCGGTAGAGCACCTCGGCGCCCGCCTCGTCGAGCGTCCCGTTCGCGCGGCGGCTCCAGTCGACGGAGATCACGGGATCGAGGGTGCCGTGGCCGATCGCGACCGGCGGCAGCGGCGGCTCGAGCTCGAGCGCGAAGCCGGCAACGGTCGGCATGAAGCCGCTCAACGCGATTAGCGCGGCGGGTCGCGGCCGGCCGGCGGCGAGCCCGAGTGCGTACGTCATCACCGCTCCTTGCGAGAAGCCGCCGATCACCGTTCGCTCCGGCTCGAAGCCGAGGCCGTCGAGCCATTCGCCGAGTGCCGCGTACGTCGGCAGGAACGTCGCCGGATCGGGATAGCCGATCTCGTGTACGGCGTACCAGTGCGCGCCGCCCGGCGGCAGCGAGAGCGGCCCGCGCGGCGTGACGCCGAGCAGCCGGCGCTCCGGGTCGAGCAGGTCGAGCAGCGGGTAGAGATCGTGCTCGTCGGCGCCGCGGCCGTGAATCAGGACGAGCAGGCCCTCCGGCTCGCCGGCGGCGGCCCGCTCGAGGTGCCGGATGGTCACCGGCCGGAGCGGATCGCGCGCACGTCCGGCAGCGGCGTCAGCACGCCCTCGAGCCGGTCGCGCAGGTGCTCGTAGTTCGGCGGCAGCGAGAGCTTCTCGCCGAGCGTCTCGAGCGGCTCGTCGGCCGTGAAGCCGGGCCCGATCGTCGCGATCTCGAAGAGCACGCCGCTCGGCTCGCGGAAGTAGACCGACTTGAAGTAGAAGCGGTCGATGATCGGGGTCGGGTGGGCGCCACTCTCGGCCACGCGGCGCTGCCAGGGCTCCTCGTCGGCTGGCGGCGCGGCCCACGCGACGTGGTGCACGGTGCCGGCTCCCGGCACGCCGCGCTCCTCGGTGCGGTCGTAGAGGTAGAGCCCGCCGCGCTCCTCGCCGCGGACCTCCCAGCCCGCCTCGCCGTGCGGCTCGAACCCGAGCGTCTCCTCGAGGAAGGGCCGGCTCTGCTCGGGGTCGTGCGTGTACGCACGGACGCCGTCGAAGCCCTGGAGCGCGCATTCGCGCGGCACCTCCGGATGGTCGGCGGTCAACGGCTCGTCCGCGCTCTCGCCCGGGATGAGCGCGTGCCGCAGACCTTCGGGATCCCGGAACGCGAAGGCGCCGTCGGGGTAGCGCTCGCCCGCGATGCCCTCGTCGGCGAGGCGGCTCTCCCAGAAGTCGACCGCGTCCGGCGACGCTACTCGCCAGCCGACGGTGTGCACCATCCCGGCCCCGGCCTTGCCCTGCCGAGCGCCGGGGTACTCGAAGAAGGTGATGTCGTTGCCGGGCGCGCCCTCCTCGTCGCCGTAGAAGAGGTGGTAGACCGTCGGGTCGTCCTGGTTGACGCTCTTCTTGACGAGGCGCAGGCCGAGAACGCGTGCGTAGAAGTCGACGTTGCGCGGCGCGTCGCCCGTGATCGCGGTGACGTGATGGACGCCCTCGAGCTTCACGCGGCCAGCCTACCCGCTCGCCGCGTCGCCGACGCAGGCGGTTTAGCGACGCTCGCACCCGCGAACACCTCTCGTACGCCCGGTGCTGCGGCAGGGCAAGAGGGTCCTCTTTCCCTCCCCCCAACTGCACGGGACGGGTGCCGCTCGCCTCCGGTGCAGTGTTGCCCGCCGCCACCGGGCTCCTGGGCGTTTAGCCTCGACGTGTCGCGGATACATCGCCCCCGCTTGCTTCGCTCGCCGCTGGGCGGCGAGGAGGAGGGGTCGAAAACGGGCATGCGACTGCCTCGGCAGCCGTGTGCAGTGCCTCTTTTCGAGCGAGCGCGGGGGCGGCGCGTTGAGGGGGAGAGCGTCGCTCCCTGGACCGGCCCGGGCCGCGAATCCGAGCTACGCCGAGACCACGCAACGGGTTTCCACCGATGCCTTCGGGCCGTGCTGTGGGAAGATTCGGCTCCGATGGACGCGAACGGCCGCTACGTCTACGACTTCGACGAGCCGTCCGAGGGCGGGCGCGAGCTGCTCGGCGGCAAGGGCATCGGGCTCGCCGAGATGACGCAGCTCGGCGTGCCGGTGCCGGCCGGCTTCACGATCACGACCGACGCCTGCCGCGCCTACATGGCGAACGGCCGGCAGCTCCCCGAGGGGCTGCCGGACGAGATCGAGCGGCACATCGCCGCCCTGCAGCAGAAAGCGGGCAAGCGCTTCGGCGACCCGCACGACTCGCTGCTCGTCTCCGTCCGCTCGGGCGCCGCGATCTCGATGCCGGGGATGATGGACACGATCCTCAACCTCGGCCTCAACGACACCGCGGTCGAGGGGCTCGCCGAGAGCACCGGCAACGCGCGCTTCGCGTACGACTCGTACCGGCGCCTGATCCAGATGTACGGCGAGGTCGTCGAGGGCGTCGACGGGCACCGTTTCGAGCAGGCGCTGAGCGACCTGAAGCAGGCGCGCGGCGTGCAGCAGGACGTCGAGCTCGACGACGACGACCTGCGCGAGCTCGTCGGCACGTTCAAGCGCATCTACGAGGAGGACACCGGCTCGCCGTTCCCGCAGGACGCCCGCGACCAGCTGACGCGCGCGGTGCAGGCGGTCTTCCAGTCGTGGGACACGCCGCGGGCGCAGGTCTACCGCCGCGCCCACCGGATCCCGGACGACCTCGGCACGGCGGTGAACGTCGTACAGATGGTCTTCGGCAACAAGGGCGCCGGCTCCGGCACCGGCGTCGCGTTCACGCGGGATCCCTCGACCGGCGAGCAGGGGCTCTACGGCGAGTTCCTGCTGGACGCGCAGGGCGAGGACGTCGTCGCCGGCATCCGCACGCCCGAGCCGCTCGCGGCGATGGAGCAGCGCATGCCCGAGGCCTTCACGCAGCTGCGCGAGACGATGCAGCGGCTCGAGCACCACTACAAGGACGTGCAGGACATCGAGTTCACGGTCGAGGAGGGGCGGCTCTACCTGCTCCAGACGCGCACGGCCAAGCGCACCGCCGCGGCCGCGCTGAAGTCGGCGGCCTCGATGGTCGAGGAGGGCCTGATCTCGCGCGAGGAGGCGGTGGTGCGGATCGACCCGTCCCAGCTCGACCAGCTGCTCCATCCGATGATCGACCCGAACACGGAGCTCGAGGTCGCCGCGCGCGGGCTGAACGCGTCACCGGGCGCGGCGTGCGGCGCGGTCGTGCTCGACGCCGACACCGCCGAGGAGCGCGGGAAGGCCGGCGAGAGCGTGATCCTCGTCCGCTGGGAGACGACGCCGGACGACATCCACGGCCTGATCCAGGCGGCCGGCATCCTCACCGCGCACGG
>DATIER010000223.1:0-8413 GCA_035455605.1 Gaiellaceae bacterium | reverse complement strand
GGTCGGAACGACCGGGCCGCGCGTGATGGCCGCCGCCGGGCCGCACCTCGACTGGTGGAACTGCTGGTACTCGTGGTACGGCAACCGGCCCGACGGCTTCGCCGAGCTCAGTGCGCGCTTTCCCGGCGGCTTCTCCCGCAGCGCCTGCGTGCTCGTCACCGTCGGCGGCGGCAGCGGGGAGCGGCCCCGGGAGGACGACGCGCCGCCGGTGGACGCGGGCGAGCTGCGTCGGCACCTGGACGCGCTGGCGGCAGCCGGTGCCGACGAGGCGATCCTCGTGCTCGACCCGATCGACGAGCGCTCGGTCAGGGCCGCCGCGGAGGCGGCGACCCTGACCTGACTCCGGCCCTAGCCGGTCTCGATGCAGCCGCCGTTCGCGTAGCCGGTGCCGGCCGACGCCGCGGCGTTGCTCCAGTTGCCCTGGATCTTCCAGCTCTGGCCGCCGACCGCGACCGTGCCGCTGAACGTCCACGCGCACTTGTCGGCGTTCTCGTTGCCCTGCCGGTCGTACCAGGCGTTCAGCTGCGGGTCGGTCAGCATCTCGCTCAGCTCGTGGCCGCTGACGTTGGCCAGGGCCGCGAGCCCCTGGCTGTGCCCGAGGCTCGAGGGCGAGCCCGGGTCGCAGTTGAGGTCGCCGTCCAGGTTGAAGAAGAACCCGAACTGGACGCGGATGCCGTTGATCGTCCCGGAGCTGTGCCACGCGCAGTAGCCGGCGCTGCCGCGCGGCTGGTCGGAGTAGACCGGGTAGTACGCGTTCGCGACGGGGCGTCCGTTCGTCACCTTCGAGACCTCCTGGAGCACCTGCGTCGTCGACGGCGCGCCCGACGGAGTCGCCGAGGTGTCGGTCAGGTTCCCCGACTTGGAGATGCTCGACGTGTTCACGTTCCCCGAGCTGTCGTAGTACTCGCCGTTGGTCCCCGCGTAGGGGGTGCCGCCGACGCCCTTGTAGAGCGTGTCCAGTCCCGAGACCTTGTCGCCGACGAACGACGAGGTGCCCCAGCGCGAGCCCCAGTAGACCGGCACGACCGTCGTCGCGTGCATGACGGGTCCGCCGCTCCGGAGCAGCTGGGAGATGTGGCGCGCCTTCGCGTGATTCGCAGCTCGCGAGGGGACGAAGCCGTGCGCCGGCTTCGCCTCCAGGGCCGCCGGGCCCTGCGCGACCCGCGCGCTGCTTGCCGCGGCGACGACGCCGGCGACGCAGAGCGCCGCGACGACCATCGCCGCTGCCGACTTGACCTTCACGTTGTGGACCCCCTTCTGTTGGCGTGAGGAGTACGCCGCAGGCGCTCGATGCTGGCGCATCGCCCGCCCGGGGTCAAGAGCTACGTGGCGACGGCCTCCATCACCTGCTCGGGGATGTCGAAGTTCGCGTAGACCTCCTGGACGTCGTCGTTCTCCTCGAGCGCGTCCATCAGCCGCAACGTCTTCTTCGCCGCCGACTCGTCCTCCAGGTTCACCGTCGTCTTGGGCACCATCGTCAGCTCGGCCGAGTCGACCTCCATGCCGGCGGACTCGATCGCCTCGCGCACGGCCGTCAGCTCCTCCGGCGCGGAGGTGACGCGGAAGCTCGAGCCGTCGCGCTCGACGTCGTCCGCCCCGCCCTCGGCCGCGGCGAGCGTCAGCTCGTCCTCGTCGAAGCGCTCGGCGTCGACGAGGATCACGCCGCGCCGCTCGAACAGCCAGGCGACGGCGCCGGAGCCGCCGAGGTTGCCGTCGTGCTTCGCGAACGCCGCGCGCACGTCCGCCGCGGTGCGGTTGCGGTTGTCGGTCAGCGCCTCGACGATCACGGCGACGCCGTTGGGGCCGTAGCCCTCGTAGACGACCTGCTCGAACGAGTCGGCGTCGGCGTCCGCGCCCGAGCCGCGCGCGATCGCCCGGTCGATGTTGTCCTTCGGCATCGAGTACGAGCGCGCCTTCTCGATCGCGTTCGCGAGCGCGAGGTTGGCCGACGGGTCCGGCCCGCCCTCGCGCGCCGCCACGATCAGCGCGCGCGACAGCTTCGAGAAGAGCTGCCCGCGCTTCTTGTCCGCAGCGCCCTTCTTGTGCTTGATCGAGCTCCACTTGCTATGCCCGGACATTCGCCTCCTCCCGCACGAGGTCGAGGAACCGCTCGTGCACCCGCGTGTCGTCGGTCAGCTCGGGATGGAACGACGCGACGAGCACGCGGCCCTCGCGTAGCAGCACCGGCTCGCCGTCGAGCTCGGCGACGACCTCCACCTCCGGCCCGACCGCCGAGACGCGCGGCGCCCGGATGAAGACGCCGCGCAGCGGCCGGTCGTCGCCGGCGAGCTCGAGGTCGGCCTCGAAGCTCGCCACCTGCCGGCCGTAGGCGTTCCGCGCGACCTCGAGGTCGAGCACGCCGAGATGGTTGCGGTCGAGCAGGATCATCCCGGCGCAGGTGCCGAGCAGCGGCCGCGCAAACTCGCGGATCGCGTCCTCGAGCCCGTAGAGCCGGACGAGCCGCATGATCGCGGTCGACTCGCCGCCGGGGATGATCAGGCCGTCGAGGCCGTCGAGCTGCTCCGGCTTGCGTACCTCGACCGGCTCCGCGCCGAGCCGGCGCAGCATCGCTGCGTGCTCACGGAAATTTCCCTGCACCGCCAGGACGCCGATTCTCATGCCGTCGATTCTAGTGGCGGCCTTTGTCTCGGCCCGCGGCTGCGCCTAGTATGCGAGCAGCGAGTGCAAGCCGAGGTATCGCATCCGATTCGCTCGACTTCGCTCCGCCGGAGGGGGGTTGCCGTCGGGGGGCGGAGGGTCTGGCGTTGCGCGGCCGAGGAGCGGTCGCCGATCGGCTCGCGCGCGTACGCGCACGGCGCACTTCGCCCTGGCGCCGGGACGACGCGCCGAGTGCTCGTGGTCGACGACGAGCGCGCGATCCGTCTGCTCTGCCGGGTCAACCTCGCGGCGTCGGGGATGGACGTGCTCGAGGCGGGCGACGGGCGGGCCGGGCTGGAGCTGGCGCGCCGGGAGCGCCCGGACCTCGTGCTGCTGGACGTGATGATGCCGGGCCTCGACGGCTGGACCGTCGCCCGCGAGCTGGCTGCCGACGAGGAGACACGCGACATCCCGGTCGTGTTCCTGACCGCACGCGCCGACGCGGCCGACAAGCGGCTGGGCGAGCAGCTCGGCGGAGTCGGCTACCTGGTCAAGCCGTTCGACCCGGTGACGATCGGCGACTTCGTCGAGCGCGTGCTGTCGCGGATCGAGGACGGGGAGCGTGAGCAGTTGCGACGGGAGATCGTCTCAGGCCCCGAGCGGTGACCGCGGTCGAGAGCAGCGAGGCCGCCGACCGAGCGCGACGACTCCAGCGCGTCGCGGAGCTGCTCGCGGAGGCCGTCACGCCCGAGCAGGTCCTCGACGCGATCCTGACGGCCGGCGTTCGCGCAGCCGAGGCCCGCGCCGGCGCGATCGGCGTCGTCGGCGAGGACGGGACGACGGTCGAGATGCTCGCGCAGCTCGGGTACCGGCCCGAGGTGATGGAGAACTGGACGACCTTCCCGGTCGACGCGCCGACGCCGATGTCGGAGGTGATCCGCACCGGCCGCCCGATCTTCATCTCGAGCCTGCAGGAGCGGAACCGCCTCTACCCCGCGCTCGCCGACGAGGGCCAGGAGGAGGGCCACGCCCTGGTGATCGTCCCGCTCGCGGTCGAGGGGCGCGTCTTCGGCGCGATGTCGCTCTCCTTCGACCACGACGTCGAGTTCGAGCCCGAGCGGCGCGAGATGAAGATGGCGCTCGCGCGCCAGGCGGCGCAGGCGATCACGCGCTCGCGGCTGTTCGCGGCCGAGCAGGCGATGCGCGAGCGGATGACGTTCCTCGCGGAGGCGAGCGAGCTGCTGGCCTCGTCGCTCGACTACAACCGCACGCTGCGTCGGCTCGCCCGGCTCTGCGTGCCGCGCCTCGGCGACTGGTGCGCGATCGACATGCTCGGAACGGACGGCGAGATCAAGCGGCTCGCGGTCGCGCACGAGGACCCGGAGAAGGTGAAGTGGGCCTACGAGCTCCAGGAGCGCTACCCGCCGGACCCGGACGCCCTACGCGGCGTGCCGCTGGTGCTGCGCACCGGCGAGCCGGACTTCCTGCCGACGATCCCGCAGGAGCTGCTCGAGAACGCGATCGGCGACGACGACGAGCTGCGGCGGATCGTCGAGGAGCTCGGGCTGAAGTCATCGATCGCGGTGCCGCTGATCGCGCGCGGCCGAACGCTCGGCGCGCTGACCCTGATCGCCGCGGAGACGCACCCGCCGTTCACGCAGGCCGACTTCGACCTCGCGATCGAGCTCGCCCGGCGGGCCGCAGTCGCCGTGGACAACGCTCGCCTCTATCGCGAGGCCGAGCGCGGCGCCAACGCGGCCCGGGCCCTCGCCTACGTCGCCGACGGCGTCGTGCTGCTCGACGACGACGGCACCGTCCGGCACTGGAACCCGGCCGCCGCGACGATCACCGGCGTCTCCGAGGAGCAGGCGCTCGACCGGCCGGTCGGCGAGGTCGTGCCGGCCTGGGCGCAGCTGACCTCGCACGTGCCGCTCGTCGCGCCGGGGTCGGCGCCGAGGCCGGTGACGGTCCCGCTCGTGATCGACGGGCGCGAGCGCTGGGTCGCCGTGTCCGGCGTCGGCTTCGGCGGCGGGACGGTCTACGCGCTGCAGGACGTGACCGAGGAGCGCGCGCTCGAGAAGACCCGCAGCGACTTCGTCGCCACCGCGTCACACGAGCTGCGGACGCCGCTCGCGGCGGTGTACGGCGCCGTCCGCACGCTGCGCCGCGAAGACCTCGAGCTGTCCGACCTCGACCGGGGGCAGTTCCTCGAGATGATCGAGTCGGAGGCGACGCGACTCGCGAAGATCGTCGACCAGATCCTCGTCGCCGGCCAGCTGGACGCCGACGCCGTCGAGCTCGAGCTGACCGAGTGCGACCCGGCCGAGATCGCGGCGGGCGTGATCGAGTCGGCCGCGACGCACCTTCCGGACTCGATCTCGTTGAGCCTCGAGGCGGATGGAACGCCGCAGATCGCGTGCGACCCGAACAAGCTCCGCCAGGTCCTCGTCAACCTCGTCGACAACGCCGTCAAGTACTCGCCCCGGGGCGGCGACGTCGTCCTGCGCGTGGAGGCCGACAACGGCAGCTGCCGGATCGACGTCTACGACGAGGGCCTCGGCATCCCGGCCGGCGAGCAGAGCCGGATCTTCGAGAAGTTCTACCGCCTCGACCCGCAGCAGACGCAGGGCGTCGGCGGCAGCGGCCTCGGGCTCTACATCTGCCGGGAGCTGGTCGAGCGGATGGACGGACGGCTGACGGTCGAGTCCGAGCCCGGCAAGGGCTCCCGCTTCAGCGTCGTGCTGCCGGCCTAGCGGCTACGCGCGGACGCGCGCGAGGAGCGCCTGCGCGAGGCGGCGCTCCGCCGTCGGCAGGCCGGCTCGCGCCGCCGCCGGGGCTGCGACGCTGAGCGTGAGCTCGGTCCGGCTGCGGCCGACGAGCACGATGTCGGCGACGACGAGCGCGTGCCGCCCGGACACGGAGACGTCGACGAGCGCGCGGTAGGCGGCCGCGTACGGCGACAGCTTCGGGAACGGCTGCTTCGAGAAGGAGACGAGCCGCTCGCCCGCGGGCAACGACTTCGCCAGCATCGTGCGGATGCACGCGAACGCCTTCGGCGAGGCGACCGTCCGCTGCCAGTCGCGCGCGACCATCGCCCGCGTTTTCAGCACCTGCGCCTGGCTCTGCAGCTCGAGGCCGGCGTGGTGGTAGTCGGCCGCGGCGGCTCCGGTGACGACGAGGTCGGATTGCTTCGGCGTGTAGCCGGCGCAGCTCATCGTCGACGAGAGGTCGGGCTTCTTGGCGCCGCCGGTCCAGCCGCCGGCGGTGCCGAGGTCGGCGCGGTGGAGGACGGCCGCGCGGGCGGCTGCGAGGTCGGCGGCGGTGAAGCTGACGCGCGCCTTGTCGGAGGAACTCGCCATCGCGCCCGACGAGACGCCGAGCGCGACGGCGGCGAACACGGCTGCGAGGGCGGCTCGCTGCATTCGGTTCTCCCATCGCCCCGCTCGCCGCCGCCGGCGATGCCTCGAACGAGGGAACGTCGGGCAGACTCGTCCGGCATGGAGACCTCGGCCCTGGAGCGCACCCAGCGGGTGCCGGTGGAGCTCGAGCGGGCGTTCGAGTTCTTCGCCGACCCGCAGAACCTCGCCGCGATCACGCCGCCCTGGTTGCGCTTCCGCATCGTCGAGGCGCCCGGGCGCGCGCACCGGGGCGCGCTGATCCGCTACCGGCTGCGCATCAAGGGCGTGCCGGTGCGCTGGCTGACGGAGATCACCGACTGGCGCCCGCCGCACACGTTCACGGACGTGCAGCTCTCGGGGCCGTACCTGCTCTGGGAGCACACGCACCGGCTCGGGCGCGTCGACGGCGGCACCGAGATCTACGACCACGTCCGCTACCGCGTGCCCGGCGGGGCACCGGTCGACCGTCTGCTCGTGCGCCCGCTGCTGGACGAGATCTTCGACCACCGTCGCGCCCGGATCGCGGAGCTGCTCGGTGCTTGAGGTCCCGGACGTCGTCCGCGAGAAGGCGCTCGCCGCCGGCGCCGGCGACTGGCTCGACGCGCTGCCGGAGCTCGTCCGCGCGCTCGAGGCCGACTGGCAGCTCGTGGTCGGGCGCGCCTTTCCCTTCTCGACGGAGGCGTTCGTCGCCGAGGTCGTCTGCGGCGACGGGACGCCGGCGGTCCTGAAGCTGATCGTCCCGCGGGCAGGCGGGGCGGCCGAGCGGGAGATCGCGGTGCTGCGGCTGACGAACGGCGAGGGCTGCGTCCGCCTGCTGCGCGACGACCCCGGCCGCGGAGCGCTCCTGCTCGAGCGGCTCGGGCGGCCGCTCCACGAGCTCGGGCTGCCGGCCCGCGCGCGCCACGAGCTCCTCCTCGCGGCGGCGCGCCGCGTCTGGCGGCCGGCGCGCGACAGCGGGTTGCCGACCGGAGCCGAGAAGGCTCGTTGGCTCGCCGAGTTCGTCGAGCGGATGTGGGAGGAGACGGGCCGCCCGTGCAGCCGGCTCGTCGTCGACCATGCGCTGGCGTGCGCGGCCCGGCGGGGCAAGGCCTACCGGGAAGAGACGGCGCTGCTCGCCCACGGCGACGTCCACCAGTGGAACGCGCTCGAGGCCGGCGGCGGTGAGTTCAGGCTCGTCGACCCGGACGGGCTGCTGGTCGAGCCCGAGTACGACCTCGGCATCCTGATGCGCGAGGACCCGCTCGACGGCGACCTGCGCGAGCGCGCCGCGTGGCTCGCCCGGCGAACCGGCCTCGACGAGGCGGCGATCTGGGAATGGGGCGTCGTCGAGCGGGTCTCCACCGGCCTACTCGGGACGCGCGTCGACCTGCAGCCCGTCGCGCGGCAGATGCTCTACGCCGCGGAAGGCCTTGCCTCCGCCGACTGATCGGCTTCGCAGCGCGGCGTGACCGTCTTCTCGTAGACCGAAACGTGTGACGCGCTGTCGCTCGTGAACGGCTCACGCCGCCAGCCGCCCCACCGCTCGCGCAGCGACATCCCTGCGAGCTGCGCCATCAAGTCCAGCTCGGCGGGCCAGATGTACCGGCCGGGGAACGTCTCGCACTCGCCTCGCCGCGGGTAGTAGTGGTGCGAGGTCAGCCCCTGGCGAGCGACGTCGTACTCGTCGAAGCCGACGTGCTCCGGCCCGGTGGCGAACGGAACGACGGTGTCGCCCGGCGGCAGCCGCCGGAGCTCCGGAAGCATGAGCTCCACCACGAAGCGCCCGCGCGGCACGAGGTGCTCGGCGGCATTCCGGACGCAGGCGACCTGCGACTCCTGCGTCCGCAGGTTCATGAGCGAGTTCCAGACGACGTAGGCGAGCACGAACGTGCCGTCGACCCTCCTGCGCGCCATGTCGCCGATCGTGACCGGGATCCCCGCACCGCCCGGCTTCGCGCGGAGCTTCCCGACCATGTCGGGCGACAGGTCGATCCCGTGCACCTCCACGCCGCGTCGCGCGAGCGGCAGCGCGATGCGGCCGGTGCCGATGCCGAGCTCGAGCGCGGCGCCGCCTTCGGCCAGCCCGGCGAGGAGCTCGACCGCCGGCTCGACGACGTCCGGCGCGAACTGCTCGGCGGCGGTCACGTCGTAGCGATCCGCGACGCGCCCGGCGAAGGAGTTCTCGGGCATGCGGAGCAGGCTAGTCCCCCGAGCCCGCGCCTCCTCTCCCTACGCGCTCCGGACCTTCACCTCGGGTCGAGGCGGCTTACCAGCCGCGGGTCTCGAGCAGCTCTTCCGGCCGCAGCGAGCCGGCGGCGAGGCCGCTCATCGCGCCGCCGAGGCCTCGCGAGACCCGCGCGAGGATCTCGGGGTCCTCGAAGTGCGTCGTCGCCTCGACGATCGCCTTCGCGCGCGGCGACGGGTCGTCCGACTTGAAG
>DATIER010000222.1:0-3050 GCA_035455605.1 Gaiellaceae bacterium | reverse complement strand
ACAGCTGCGAGACGAGCAGGATGCGCACGCGCCGCGCAACTCTGACGGCACGCGCTTCCCCCGCGCAACCTTGACGCTTCCTTGACACCCGCGTCACACATGCGTGCGAGTTTCCTGGTTATCGTCGCCTCGGGGAGGAGGTCGGGCGAACCGAACTACAGGACCGCGAGATCGGAGCGCGCGCGACCGGGCCCTACGGGGCCCGCTGCGCGTCGTACATCCCGAACTCGTCGCGCAGGAGGTTGCAGATCTCGCCGATCGTGCACCGCGCGCGCAGGGCGTCTCGCATCGGCGGGAGCAGCTTCTCCGTCCCTCGCGCCGCCTCGAGCACCCGCTCCAGCGCCGCCGACGCCGCGGCCGCGTCGCGCTCGGCTCGCACCCGCGCGGTGCGCTCGCGCTGGCGCCGCTCGGCCTCCGGATCGATCCGGTGCAGCTCGATCTGCTCCGACTCCGCTCCGGTTTCCTCGTAGCGGTTGACCGCGACGACCACGCGTTCGCCCGACTCGACCTCCTGCGCGTACCGGTACGCGGCGTCCTCGATCTCGCCCTGCACGAAGCCCTGCTCGACCGCCGCGACGGCGCCGCCGAGCTCGTCCACGCGCGCGATCAGCTCGCGCGCCCGCTGCTCGAGCTCGTCCGTCAGCGACTCGATGAAGTACGACCCGCCGAGCGGGTCGGCCGTGTCCGTTCCGCCGGCCTCGTGCGCGAGCAGCTGCTGCGTCCGCAAGGCGATCCGCGCCGCGTGCTCGGTCGGCAGCGCGAGCGCCTCGTCGAACGAGTTCGTGTGGATCGACTGCGCGCCGCCGCAGACGGCCGAGAGCGCCTGCACCGCCACGCGCACGACGTTGTTCTCCGGCTGCTGCGCCGTCAGCGTCGAGCCGCCGGTCTGGGCATGGAAGCGCAGCGCCGTGGCCTTCGGGTTCGTCGCCCCGAAGCGGTCGCGCATGATCTCCGCCCACAGCCGCCGCGCCGCGCGGAACTTGGCCACCTCCTGGAAGAAGTGGTTGTGCGCGTTGAAGAAGAACGACAGCCGCTCTCCGAACTCGTCCGGGGAGAGCCCCGCGTCGACCGCCGCCTGCGCGTAGGCGATCCCGTTCGCGAGCGTGAACGCCAGCTCCTGCACCGCCGTCGAGCCGGCCTCGCGGATGTGGTAGCCGCTGATCGAGATCGTGTTCCAGTGCGGCAGCCGCTCGGCGCAGTAGGCGAAGAGATCCGTCGTCAGCCGCATCGACGGCCGCGGCGGGAAGATGTAGTTCCCGCGCGCGATGTACTCCTTGAGGATGTCGTTCTGGACCGTGCCGCGCAGCCGGGCGGGCTCGACGCCCTGGTCTTCGGCGACCAGCTCGTAGAGCAGCAGGAGCAGCGCGGCCGGCGCGTTGATCGTCATCGAGGTCGAGACCTGGTCGAGCGGGATCTCCGCGAACAGCAGCTCCATGTCGGCGAGCGAGTCGATCGACACGCCGGTGCGCCCGACCTCGCCGGCGGCGCGCGGATCGTCCGAGTCGTAGCCGAGCTGGGTCGGCAGGTCGAACGCGACGGACAGACCCGTCTGCCCGCGCTCGAGCAGGTAGCGGAAGCGCTGGTTCGTCTCCTCCGCGGAGGCGAAGCCCGCGTACTGCCGGATCGTCCAGGGCTTGCCGCGGTACATGTCGCGGTACGGGCCGCGCGTGAACGGATACTCGCCCGGCGGCTCGAGCGTCCCGGGCGCGTCGTCCGCGTCGTAGACCGGCTTCACCTCGATGCCGGAATCGGTCTCGCGCCCGCCCCTGGTGGTCGCCATCGTTCCGCTGATGGTACGCGGGCGCCGTTTGACGCGAGACGCCGGCGGCTGCGAGCCTCGGGGCGATCTCATCGTCAGGAGGCCGCCGTGAGCGAGAGAACTGCCGTCTACCGAGGGTTCGTCCTCGAGGGCCGCGACCCGAAGGAGCGCGGCCGCATCCAGGTGTCGCTGCCGGAGCTCGACGAGCAGGTGTGGGCCGAGCGGGCGACGCTCGACGCCGGCGACGGGCGCGGTACGTGGTTCGTCCCCGCGAACGGGGACGAGGTGCTCGTCGCGTTCGAGAGCGGCGACGAGCGTCGGCCGATCGTGATCGGCAGCCTCTGGAGCTCCGACCAGCGGCCGCCCGAGAGCGACCCGAAGCGCACGCTCGTCCGCACCCGGCACGGCGCGACCGCGGTGCTCGACGAGGGCGATGGCTCGATCGAGGTCAGCGACCTGCGCGGCAACGTGGTCACGCTCTCCGGCGGCGGCGTGACGATCAGGTCGGCCTCGAAGGTGAAGCTGACCGCCAGCGCGATCGAGATCGACGCCGGCACGATCCGCGTGAACGCGGCCGTCTCGGAGTTCAGCGGTCTCGTGCAGTGCGACGCGCTGACGACGAACAGCGTCGTCTCCTCGAGCCCGGGGCCCGACGCTGGGAGCGGCGGATGACCGTCACGGTCCGGCTCTTCGCCGGCTTGCGCGAGCAGGCGGGCTGGAGCACGCGCGAGCTCGAGGCCGCGCGGGTCGCCGACGTCTGGCCCGCGCTCGGCCTCGGGGACGAGCCCGACGGCCTGCTCTACGCGGTCAACCGCGAGTACGCCGACCGCGAGCTCGAGCTGCAAGACGGCGACGAGGTGGCGCTGATCCCGCCCGTCTCGGGCGGCGCCTTCCGCGTGACGGCGGAGCCGCTCTCGCTCGACGCGGTCGTCGCCGAGGTGGCGGACGAGCGCGCCGGGGGGATCGCGACCTTCACGGGCACGGTGCGCCGGCAGTCACGCGGGCGCGAGGTGACCCGGCTCGAGTACGAGGCGTACACCGAGATGGCCGAGGACGTGATGGCGCGGCTCGCCCGCGACCTCGACGAGCGCTACGACCTGTGCGCGGTCGCGATCCACCACCGCGTCGGCACGCTCGGCATCAGCGAGGCGAGCGTCGTGATCGCAGTCTCGGCGCCGCACCGCCAGGACGCGCTGGCCGCGTGCAAGGACGCGATCGACCGGCTCAAGGAGACGGTGCCGCTCTGGAAGAAGGAGGTCTACGAGGGCGGCGAGGAGTGGATCGGCCGCGG
>DATIER010000221.1:0-6281 GCA_035455605.1 Gaiellaceae bacterium | reverse complement strand
AGCTCGTCGCCGGTCGTCGGCTGGGGCCCGTTCGAGACCTGCGCGGCCTCCACCTAGCCGGCCTCCGCCATCGTCGTCGCGATCAGCTTGGCTGCCTCCCGGTCCTTCGTCTCCTGGTCGAGCCAGCAGCGCTGCAGGTGGTCAGGGTCGCGCGCCGGCTCGAGGCTCGGAACCGTCGTCTTGCAGACCTCCATCACGTAGGGACAGCGCGGATGGAAGCGGCAACCGCTCGGCGGGCGAAGCAGCGACGGCGGCTGGCCCGGGATCTGCGTCAGCCGCTCGACGTCGGTCTCGAGCCGCGGCAGCGAGCCCATCAGCCCCCACGAGTACGGGTGCTGCGGGCGGTTGAAGAGGTCGTGCACCTCGGCCTGCTCGACAACGTTGGCCGCGTACATCACGACGACGTCGTCGGCGATCTCGGCGACGACGCCGAGGTCGTGCGTGATCATGATGATCGCGCTCCCGAAGTCCTCCTGGAGGCGCTTCATCAGCGACAGGATCTGCGCCTGCGTGGTCACGTCGAGCGCCGTCGTCGGCTCGTCGGCGATCAGCAGGTCGGGGTCGTTGATCAGCGCCATCGCGATCATCACGCGCTGGCGCATGCCGCCGGAGAACTGGTGCGGGTAGTCGTCGATCCGCGTCTCGGCGCGCGGGATGCCGACGGCCTTGAGCAGCTCCACCGAGCGGGCGCGCGCGACCTTCTTGGTCACGTCGCGGTGCAGGACGATGGCCTCCTCGAGCTGGCGTCCGATCGTGTGCACCGGGTTCAGCGAGGTCATCGGATCCTGGAAGATCATCGAGATCTCGTTGCCGCGGATCTCGCGCAGCTCCTTCGGCTTCATCGTCAGGAGGTTGCGCCCCTTCCAGAGCGCCTCGCCGCTCGAGATCGTGTTCCGCTTCGCGTTCAGCCCCATGATCGTCAGGCAGGTCACGCTCTTGCCCGAGCCCGACTCGCCGACGATCCCCAGCGTCTGCCCCTTCTCGATCGAGAACGAGACCCCGTCGACCGCGCCGACGACGCCGTCCTCGGTCCGGAAGGACGTCTTCAGATCGTTGACTTCGAGGAGCGCCAAGGGGCCGAAGGGTAGCTGGTGCCGGTCGGGTCTAGGTTAGCCGGATGCGCGGGTCGATCCACGCGTACAGGACGTCCACGATCAGGTTGAAGAAGAGGATCGCGATCGTCGCGAACACGACCACTCCCTCGACGATCGCGAAGTCGTTCGCCTGGATGCCGATGACGAGGTTCCTCCCGAGCCCGGGGAGCTGGTAGACGGACTCGGTGAAGACCGCGCCGCCGAGCGCGACGCCGATGTCCATGCCGAGCATCGTCACCACGGGCAGGAGGGCGTTGCGGAGGACGTGGGAGACGAGGATCTTGTTCTCGGGCGCGCCCTTGGCACGCGCGGTGCGGACGAAGTCCTCGTTCTGGGTCTCCATCACGTTCGCCCGGATCATGCGCGCGTAGAGCGCGGCGAACAGCAGCGAGAACGTCATCCACGGCAGGATCATGTGGTAGAACCACTGCCAGGGGCCGCCGGGCTGGCCGGAGTCGGCCGGCGCGCCGAAGAAGTTCGCGTAGTTGGCGATCGGCGTCCAACCGAGCTTCACGCCGAAGATGTACTCGAAGATCAGGCCGATCCAGACCGGGTGGGCCGAGATCCCGATCAGCACGAAGATCATCGCCGCCCGGTCTAACAGCGACCGCGGCCGGAGAGCCGAGAAGACGCCGATGATCAGCGCGATGATCATCCACAGGATCGCGCCGCCGAAGACGAGCGAGGCCGTCACGGGCGCGGCCTTGCCGATCGCCTGGTTGACGCTCTGGCCCGTCGCGTACGACGTGCCGAGGTTCTGGTGGATGACGAGGCGGTCGAAGAAGTACCAGTACTGCACGTAGAGCGGCTTGTCGAGGCCGTACTTCTCCGTGACGAGCTTCAGGCAGGCGGGCTGGGCCTGGTCACCTCCGCACTGCGCACGGGCCGGGTCGTTCGGGCCCATGAAGAAGATCACGAACGTGACGAACGTGATGATGACGAACAGCAGGAGCGCCCAGAGAATCCGCCTGATCAGGTATCGAACCATCTCGCCTCGCCTCGCCGCCTTTCCGGGTTCCGAATCCTACAGTCCCCTCGAGAAGCACGTGAGGCGCCGGCTGGTGCCGGCGCCTCACGTGTGTTCGTGCTTGTCCTACGAGCCTCCTACTTGAGGGCCATCGCGCCGATGCTGAAGTCGGCGTAGGTCTTCGAGAAGACGAGGCTCTTCGGGTTCACGCGGGTGGAGAAGAAGTACCGCGTGTTGTACGTGCGGGTCACGGCCACAGGCGCGACCTGCTTCATGATGTCGATGTCAAGCTTCCCGTACGTCTTGTAGCGGTTCGGGCCGACCATCTTCGCGGCCTGAGCCAGCTTCGTGTTCCACTTCGGGACGTTCATGTACGAGTAGTTGACGTTGTTGTCGGACTGGATCGACGGGCCGTAGAACAGGATGTTCAGCCAGTCGTACGGGTCCGGGTAGTCCGAGCACCAGCCCATCGACACACCGATGTCGGCGTCGTTGCCCTTGACGCCCATCGCCGTGTAGATGTTGCCGCCCGAGAAGCCCTTCATCGTGATGTTGCTCGGGTTGAACCCGATCTGGATGAGGTTGTTCCGGACGATCTGGGCCTGCGCCGGGTTCACCGAACCGGACGAGCGGTAGTACACCGTGATCTTGCCGTTGCCCATGTGGCCCTTCGCGAGGTTCTTCGCCTTCGCGAGGTCGTGCTTGTAGAGCGAGACGTTCTGCCAACCGGGGACGTTCGGGTTGAGCACGTGCGTCCACGGAGAGCCCGCGAGCGGCCCGGACTGGCCGACGTACGGGGCCCGGTCGATCGCGTAGTTGACCGCCTGCCGGAGCTGCGTGTTGCCCTTGAACAGGCTGTTGGCCATGTTCATCGGCAGGTAGCCGGTGCAGTTCTGCGGCTGGACCCAGAACCGCGACCTGTTGATCTTGTACGTCTTCTTGAGGCCGGCGATCTGGTCGGGCGGGAGCGTGTTGTTCTCGTCGACCTGGTTCGCCTTCGTCTCGTTGAAGAGCGTCGCCTCGTTCTGGTTCCAGAGCACGTCCAGACCAGTGAGGTTGTGCGGGCGAGTCCTGCCCGCGCCGGCCTTGTAGAACTTGTTGCGCCGGAGCGACGTCAGCGAGTTGACGTCGTTGCGGGAGTAGTAGTACGGGCCCGCGGAAGGCAGGGCGTTGCCCTTGACCGTCACGACTTCCTTGGTGAGCGGAAGCGACGTCGAGGTCGCCTGGAAGAAGGGCATCGTGATCTTCGCCATGAACGTCGCGTCAGGCTTCGTCAGACGAACGATCAGCTTGTTGCCCTTGACCTTCACGCCGCTGGCGGTCTTCGCCTTGCCGTTGTTGACGGCGAGCCCGCCGACGATGTTCGTCCCCGCCGAGTCGGTGATGAACTGCGCGCCGGGGGAGGCGAGGTCCTTGTTCAGCGTCCGGTTGATGGCGTACTTGAAGTTGTTCGCCGTGACCGGGGCGCCGTTGCTGAAGCGGAAGCCCTTCCGGATCGTGAACGTGTACGTCTTGCCGTCACGGGAGACCGTGAACTTCGACGCCACTTCCGGCTTGAGCTGCGTACCAGCCGCACCGGCCTTGTCCGGATAGTTGTAGAGCTTCGCTGCGGTCGCATACTCGAGCCACCATGCGGTGGTGATGTAGGCGAGCTGCGGGTCGACCTGGACCGAGGCCCCTTCCGTCCCGTACTTCCAGATCCCGCCTTGCTTCAACTTGTGCGACGACGTACCCGCACTCGCGAAGCTCGCTGCGACCAGAAGGCTTGCTCCGGCCACGAGCATCGTGACCGAAAGCCAGAGCCGTCTGTGCATGTCTCTCCTTTCCGTGAACTCGAACCGGGGCGCCTGCCCCGGTCCGGGACGGGCGCCTGGTCCCATCCACCCGTCTAAGACGTGCGTGGTGAGAAAATGGTTAGTGCGCTGCCACGACGGCGCGCGGCGCGGCTCAGACGGAGGTCGCGCGCGGGTCGAACGCGTCGCGGAGCCCGTCGCCGAGCAGGTTGAACGCGAGCGTCGTCAGCAGCACCGCGAGGCCCGGCCAGAGCATCAGCAGCGGGCGCGTGGTGTAGTAGTTCGGGCCCTCCGAGAGCAGGTTGCCCCAGCTCGGCTCGAACTTGATCCCGACGCCGAGGAACGAGAGGCCAGCCTCGAGCAGGATGAAGCTCGCGACCGTCAGCGTCGAGTAGACGATCATCGGCGCGACGAGATGCGGAAGGATGTGCGAGCGGATGATGCGCGAGTCGCTCGCGCCGATCATCCTGGCCGCCTCGACGTACTCCTTCTCCCTGATCGAGAGCGTCTGCGCGCGCATGATGCGCGCCGGGTAGAACCAGCCGAACAGGGTGAAGATCATCACCAGCGTCAGCACGCCCTTCGGGAAGAACCCGAGCGTGATGTTGTCGAGCTGCGGCCCGATCGTCGCGGCCAGCGAGATGACGAAGATCAGCAGCGGGAACGCCATCGTGATCTCGGTCAGGCGCGAGATCAGCGTGTCGGTCGTGCCGCGGAAGTAGCCCGCCGCGGAGCCGAGCAGGACGCCGATCAGCATCACGCCGATCGTCGAGAGCACCGCAACCTCGAGCGAGATCCGCGCGCCGTACAGGAGCCGCAGGAACTCGTCCTGGCCGAGGCGGTTGGCCGCGCCGAGCACCAGCAAATCCTTCTTGCCGGTGAGCTCGTTCGTCACGTGCGTCCACGGGTTCGCCGGCAGGCCGCCGAGGTCGACGGCAGGTGGGGTCAGAAAGAGGTCGTTCGGGCCGTGGCCGACCAGGTGCTTCGCGATCGGCGCGCCGGCGAAGGCGACGAAGACGAGCAGGATGATGAAGACGCCGCTCGCGATCGCGACCTTGTCGCGGCGGAACCTTCGCCAGACCTGCTCCCAGTAGCCGCGGGCGCGAATCTCCTCGCCGCCGCCGAGATCCGCGCCACTCTCGGTGGCGATCGCCGCTCCGAGGCCGGCGCCGCCGGCGGGAATGATGACTTTGTCTTCTTGCTGAGCCATTAGCGAGGAAGAGCGCCGCAGACTATAGACGAGCACCGGCGCCGGAAGGTTGGCGCCGGCCGGCGAATTCGCTACTGCGTGAGCGCGTCCGCGCCGGCGACGACCTCGAGGATCTCCTGCGTGATCTCGGCCTGGCGCGCGCGGTTCATGTCGAGCGTGAGGCTAGAGATCAGGTCGGCCGCGTTCCCCGACGCGTTGCGCATCGCGGTCATCCGCGCGCCTTGCTCGGAAGCCGCCGACTCGAGCAGCGCGCGGTAGAGCTCGGTCTCCACGTAGACGGGCAGCAGCCGGCGGAGGATCTCCTCCGGCTCCGGCTCGTAGATGAAGTCGCCGAGCAGTGCCGCCTCGCGCTCCTCCTCGCCGGTCCGCTCCAGCGCCTCCTCCGGGATCGGCAGCAGGTCGCGCTCGACGACCCGCTGCACGAGCGCCGAGACGAACTGGTTGTACACGAGGATCACGCGGTCGATCTCGCCGTTCGCGTACAGCTCGGACGCCTCGTGCGCGATCGCCTGGGCATCGTGGTAGGACGGCCGGTCGCTGAAGCCGATCCAGGCCTTGGCGATCTCGTAGCGGCGGAACGTCAGCGTCGAGCGGCCCTTCTTGCCGGAGACGAGCCAGCGCACCTCGACGCCCTCGCCGCGCAGCTGCCGCTCGAGCGCGAACGCATGCCGGAGCACCTGCGCGTTGAAAGCGCCGGCGAGGCCGCGATCGCCGGTCAGCGGCACGATCGCCGCCCGCTGCACCTCTCGCCGCTGCAGCAGGGCGAGGCCCTGAAGGGACGCGGCCGCGCGGGCAGTGCCGGTCATCAGCTCCGTCATCCGGTCGGCGTACGGGCGCATCGCCTCGATCCGGGCCTGCGCGCGGCGCAGACGGGCCGAGGCGACGAGCTCCATCGCCTTCGTGATCTTGCGCGTGTTCCGGATCGAGCGGATCCGGCGCTTGAGGTCCTGGACGGTCGCCATCGAGTTAGGCCGCCGCCGGCTCCTCGGACGGCTTGAACGACCGCGCGAAGTGCTGCAGCTCCTGGTCGAGCTTCTCGCGCAGCTCGTCCGAGAGGTCCTTCGTGTCGCGGATCACCTGCAGGATCGAGCCGTCCGCGCGGAGGTGCTCGCGCAGCTCGGCCAGGTAGCGCTGCACGTCGGCGACCGGGATCGAGTCGAGGTAGCCGTTGACGCCCGCGAACACCGCCGCCACCTGCTCCTCGACCGGCCACGGGT
>DATIER010000220.1:0-6916 GCA_035455605.1 Gaiellaceae bacterium | reverse complement strand
TCCGGCGGATCGCCCGTGACGGCGAGGATGTTGCGGACGCCCTCGGCGTGGGCGCCGAGCAGCAGCGACTCGAGGCCCATGATCGACGTGTCGCGCGGCGTCAGGTGCGGGATCGTCTCGATCCCGCAGTCGCGCTCGATCGCGACCGACGCCATCAGCGCGTTCGCGCGCGCCCGCGCCATCGGGTTGTCGTTGATGTCGACCAAGCCGACCTTGCCGGAGCGCTTCAGCTCGCGCGCGACCGCGAGCATCGCGTCGTAGGTGCCGCCCTTCGGCG
The DNA here is from genome assembly GCA_035455605.1 of Gaiellaceae bacterium. Lineage (GTDB taxonomy): Bacteria > Actinomycetota > Thermoleophilia > Gaiellales > Gaiellaceae > AC-32. The sequence continues at coordinate 6,639 of DATIER010000220.1, read as the reverse complement.
GGTCGAGCTCGACGCAGGTCACCCACTCGCCCTCGCGGAGCATCCGCGCCAGTTCCGTCTCGTACGCGCCGCGCTCGAGGTGCGGCTGCGGGAGCTCTCGCTCGAGCACGTCGAGCGGGGCCGTCGGCCTGCGCTCGGCCTCGACCGCGGACGCGATCGCGCTGATCTCGAGCGGCGTCGTCCCGCAGCAGCCGCCGATCAGCCGCGCGCCGAGCTGCCGGGCGTGCGCCGCGAACTCGGCGAAGTACTCCGGCGTCGCGTGCGGGTAGATGACGCGGCCGCCGGAGAGGCTCGCGAGGCCGACGTTCGGGAGCGCGGCGAGTGGCGGCCCGCCGTCGGAGCCCATCGCCTCGAGCGCCGCGAGCGCCGCGTGCAGGCCGGCGCCGTGGTTCGCGCCGATCGCGGCGAGCTCGAGCGGGCGCAGGCGCTCGGCGGCGTCGGCGGCGGTGACGCCGGCCAGCGTCTCCGCGCCCTCGTCGAAGGTGAGCGTGGCAACGATCGGCAGCGAGGACACGCTGCGGACAGCGGCAATCGCCGCCTCGAGCTCGTTCAGGTCGTAGAACGTCTCGACCATGAACAGGTCGATCCCGCGGCCGTCGAGCAGCGCGGCCTGCTCCCCGAAGTACTCCGACCGCTGTGCGGGCGGCACGGCGAGGTCGCCGAGCGGCCCGATCGAGCCGGCGATGAAGACGTCGCGGCCCGAGACCTCCCGCGCCTCGCGTGCGAGCTTGACGCCGGCGCTGTTGATCCGCTCGAACTCCTCGTCGAGGTAGATCTGCGACAGCTTGCGGCGGTTCGCGCCGAACGTGTTGGTCTCGATCAGGTCGGCTCCGGCGCGGATGAAGCTCGTGTGGAGGGTCACCACGCTCTCCGGCGCGCGCAGGTTCGCCTCCTCGGGGCACCTCAATCGAGGGACGGCGCTCGTGACGAGCACCCCCATCCCCCCGTCGCCGACCACGATCGGGCCGTCCTGCAAACGCTGTTGGAATCGGGAGTTCATGCCCGCGCGACTCTACTCGCAGAGTGAAGTGAAGCGGTCAACCGTGAATGGGGGATAGATCAAGCGACCGGCGCGCGGCGATACTCCTGCTGCATACGACGAGCGCCCCAATGCGGCAGGGGCAGAGCGTCGAAGCCGGGACGGGCCCGATGCGGCGGGGCCCATCCCAGACGGACAGGGCCCGATGCGGCGCGGCCCCTCCGGAGATGTAACTGCGGCTCTCTCACGGGAGACTCAGGCGGGCCCGGGCGGCGGGCCCGCCTGATGTATTTCGGGACGGGTTCAGCCCTCGTGGATGACGCGCCCTTCCATGCCGCCGGCGACCGTGACGACCTGGCCGGTGACGTGGCCGGAGAGGACGTCCGAGGCGAGCACGACGACCTGCGCCGCCACGTCCTCGGGCTGCGCGACCTTCTCGAGCGCCATCGTGCGCGTCACGCGGCGCAGCGTCTCCGCGTCGAGCGAGCCGCGTGTCATCGGCGACTCCGTCCAGCCCGGGCAGACGGCGTTCACGCGTGCCCGGGGAGCGACACGGACGACCTCGTTCTTCACGCTCTGGAGCAGTCCGTGGACGATCGCCGACTTGGCGGCGGCGTAGTCCGCGTGCCCCGCCTCGCCGAAGAGGCCCGCAGTCGAGCCGACGAGCACGAGCGAGCCGTGGCCACGCTCGGCCACGCCGCGCAGGAAGGCCCGAGCGGTGAGGAACGTCGCCCGCAGGTTCGCCCCGAGCGTCTCCTCCCAGCGCTCGAGCGGGAGCTCCCAGACGGGCACGTCCTCGGACGGCCAGACGCCGGCCACCGCCGCGCAGACGTCCAGCGGTCCGGCGGCCGCGAACAGCCGCTCGGCCTCCGCCTCGTCCCGCAGGTCGGCGGCGAGAACGAGCGCCGCGCCCAGCGCCTCGGCCCGCTCGCGCCCGCGGTGGTAGTGCGCGACGACCTCGCAGCCCTCGGCGGTGAAGGCGTGCACGCACGCCGAGCCGATCCCGCCGGACGCGCCCGTGACGAGGACGCGCTTGCCCGCCAGCCCCGAGTCCACGACGTGAGAGGCTACAAGCGTGAAGGTCTTCATCGTCAGCGACATCGAGGGCTGCGCGGGCGTGATCAAGGGCGAGCAGACCGGGCCGAAGGGTGACATGACGCTCTACCAGGAGGCGCGCAAGCTCTACACCCAGGAGATCAACGCCGCCGTGCGCGGCGCGAAGGCTGCCGGCGGCACGGAGATCGTGGTGATGGACTGCCACGGCGCCGGCGAGGGCTACACCTTCAACTCGCTGATCGCGGAAGACCTCGACCCGGACTGCGAGTTCGTCGTCCAGGACGAGTGGACGGAGTACACGGAGTTCCTGGAGCAGGGCGTCAACGCAGCCCTCTTCGTCGGCATGCACGCGCGCGCGGGCACCGGCGAGGGCGTCATGAACCACACCGTCTCGGGCATGGACTTCCAGAACCTGTGGTTCAACGACACGCTCGTCGGCGAGACGGGGATCAACGCTGCGCTCTGTGGAACCTGGGGGTGCCCGGTGCTGCTGGTGACCGGCGACCAGGCCGCCTGCGCCGAGGGCGTGGCGCTGCTCGGCGACGGGCTCACGACGGTGCAGGTGAAGCGCGGAACGGGCGTGCAGAGCGGGCGCAGCCTCGTCCCCTCGCGCGCGCGTGAAGCGATAGAGGCCGGCGCGAAGCAGGCGCTCTCCGACCTGAACGCGGTGCACCCGTACGACCCTGGTAAGCCGTGCGAGATCAAGGTCGAGTACAAGTGGACCGGCCCGGTCGCGAAGCTCCGCTACCGCCCGGGGGTCGAGCGGCTGGACGACCGCACGATCGTCTCCCGCGGCGACGACTGGTGGACGGCGTGGAAGCAGTTCTTCTTCTGAGCCCGGGCCGTCCGTGACCGAGCCACGCGACCTTGCCGAGCTGATCTCGTCGACCGACGCGGTTCCGGCCTCTGGCTGGGTCGCAGGCGTCAGTGCGTCCTTCGCCGCCGCGCTCGTGGCGAAGGCCGCCGCACGCTCCGAGGGGTGGAGCGGTGCGGCCGGCGCGCGCGCCCAGGCAGCGGAGCTGCGCGACCGCCTGCTCGCGCTGGCGGGGCAGGACGCGCGGGCCTACGAGACCGCGCTCGGGCACCTGGACCGGCGCGACGCGGGGCTCGCCCGGGCGCTCGCCACCGCGGCGGACGTGCCGTTGGCGCTCGCCGAGACCGCGGCGGACGTCGCGCTGCACGCGGCAGAGGCGTCGGAGTGCGCCGACGGTCCCTCCCGCGCAGACGCGTCTGCGGCCGCCGCGCTCGCGGCCGGCGCGGCGCGGGCGGCCGCGAAGCTCGTCGCCGTCAACCTCGCGACCACGCCCGGGGACGAGCGGCTCGCGGCCGCCGAGCGAGCCGTCGACACGGCCGACGGAGCCGCGCGGGCCGCGCTCCGAGCCGAGATCTAGCAGGAGCAGCGGCAGCAGCCTGGTCGTCTAGGCTCGCGCGATGGGCGAGATCACGCACTACGGCCTCGTCATCCTCGCCGTGTCGACGGTGGTTGCGGTCGCGATCCTCTCGAACAAGGTCAGCGAGCGCGTCCCGATTCCGGCGCCGGCCATCTTCTTGCTGGCCGCCGCGATCACGGTGCACTTCTGGCCGGGTCTCGGCCGCAAGGTGTCCGTGCTCGACGTCGAGCGCGTTGCCGTCGTCGCGCTAATCCTGATCCTGTTCGACGGCGGCATGCGCGTGGGCTGGAGGCGCTTCCGCACCTCGGCCGTGCCGATCACCGTGCTCGGCATCTTCGGCACCTTCACCACCGCGGCGCTCGTCGCGGTTGCCGGTCGCTATCTGTTCGACTTCTCGTGGACGGGCGCCGGGATCCTGGGCGCCGCGCTCGCGCCGACGGATCCGGCGGTGATGTTCTCCGTGCTCGGCAGGCGCGAGGTCGGCGGGCGCACCGGCACGATCCTCGAGGGAGAGTCGGGCGTGAACGACCCGGTCGGGATCGCGCTGATGCTCGGCATGATCGAGTTCGCCACCCACGAGAACGCGACGTTCTGGGTGGTCGTGAAGGAGTTCGCGCTCGAGATGTCGATCGGGCTCGCGATCGGCGTCGCAGGCGCGTGGCTCGTGTTGCAGTCGCTGCGGAAGATCCACCTCGCCAACCCCGCGCTCTACCCGCTGCGCAGCCTGGCGGCGGCCGGCGTCATCTACGGCCTCGCCGCCGTCGCCCACGGCTCCGGGTTCATCGCCGTCTTCGTGGCCGGCGTGCTGATCGGCGACGCCGCCTACCCTGGTCGGCGCGACGTCGAGCGCTTCCACACCTCGCTCGCGAACCTGGCCGAGGTGGTCGTCTTCGTCGGGCTCGGCCTGACCGTGAACAAGGTGAATCTCGGCCCCGTATGGAAGGACGGCCTCCTGATCGCGCTCGTGCTCGCGTTCCTCGCGCGGCCGTTCGGGATCGCGCCGTTCCTCGTGCCGATGCGGCTGCGGCGAAACGAACGCATCTTCGTGATGTGGAGCGGCCTCAAGGGCGCCGTGCCGATCCTGCTCGCGGCATTCGCGCTGATCGAGCGCGTGCCGGGCTCCGACCGCATCTACGGCATCGTCTTCGTCGTGGTCGCCTTCTCCGTCATCTGCCAGGGCTCGACGGTGCCGTTGGTGGCGCGCCGCCTGGGCATCCCGATGCGCGTCGTCTACCGGGAGTAGTCGTGATCGTCGCGCACCTCGACCTCGACGCGTTCTTCGCGGCGGTGGAGGAGCTCGAGTCGCCCGAGCTCCGGCGCAAGCCGCTCGTCGTCGGCGGTGACCCGCACGGGCGCGGCGTCGTTGCGACCGCGAACTACGTCGCTCGCCGGTACGGGATCCAGTCGGCGATGCCGTGCGCCGAAGCATTGCGCCGCTGCCCGCAGGCGGTGTTCGTCCAGCCGCGGAAGCGGCTCTACTCGGAGTACTCGAAGGCGGTGTGGAGCGCGATCCGCGAGGTCGTGCCGACGGTCGAGCGGACCGGGATGGACGAGGGCTATCTCGACGTCGGCGAGGTGGCGGCCGACTACGGCCGCGCCCGGGCGGTGGCCGAGGCGGTGCAGGCGGCGGTGCGCGGGGCGACGAGCCTGTCGTGCTCGCTCGGCGTGTCGTCGTGCAAGGTCGTCTCCAAGATCGCGAGCGATCGTCGCAAGCCCGGCGGGATCACCGTCGTGCCGGCGGGGCGGGAGGCGGCGTTCCTGGCGCCGTTCGACGTGCGGCGGCTGCCGGGCGTCGGCCCGCGGGCCGAGGAGCGGCTACGGCGCGCCGGCGTCCAGACGATCGGCGACCTGGCGGCGCTCGACGGCGCAGCCCTGCGCGGCCTTCTGCCGGGGAAGCTCGGCCCGCTGCTCCGCGACCGCGCGCGCGGGATCGACCCGCGGCCGCTCGAGCTGTCGTCGGAGACGATCTCGATCAGCGCGGAGGAGACGTTCCCGCGGGACGTCACCGAGGTCGAGCGGTTGCAGGACGAGCTGCGGCGGCTGTCGCAGTACGTCGCCGAGCGCCTGGTCGCGTCGGGCCAGGCCGCGAGAACGGTGACGACGAAAGTGCGGTACCCGGATTTCGCGATCCGCTCGCGCTCGACGTCGTTGCCCGTCGGCACCGACGACGCGGAGCGGATCTGGGAGCTCGCGTGCGCGTGTCTCGACCGCGCGCTCGGCGACCGCCCCGGCTCGCTGCGGCTCGTTGGGGTGGGCGTCTCGGGACTTGAGCTCCATGGGCAGCTCGAGCTGGTGTAGCCCCGGCTGTGGACGAGAAGCCACACATTCGTCACGACCTCGTCACACACAGGCGCGAACTTCGCTGCCACCCTGAGTAACCCCCGGGTGGGTGGGGGTTAGGGATGGGTCCCGCCTCGGCGCCTGGACCCGAGTCGGGCGAGCGCCTGGCGGCGCTAGCTCTCCTCGGTGCTCCAGCGGGCGACGTCGCGGATCGAGACGATTCCGACCGCCCGGTCGTCCTCGACGATCGGGACGTGCCGGAAGCCGTTGTCGAGCATGATCCTCGCGGCCTCGTCCGCGGTCGCGTCGGGCGCGAGCGTGATCGGGTCGGACGTCATCCACTCGCGCACGCGCGCCTCGCTCGAGTGCACGCGGCCGGCGACCGCGCGCGTCAGGTCGCGCTCGGTGACGATCCCGACCAGCGTGCCGTAGTCGGAGACGACGGCCGAGCTGACGCCGCGCTCGACCATCTTCTGCGCAGTCTCGCCGATCGTGTCCGACGGCTCGACCGTCAGGACGTCGCTGGTCATGATCTCGCCGACGCTGCTGCTCACGCGGCGAGCGTAACACCGCTCGCGACCTCGACGAGGGCGTCGAGCAGCTCGGCGAGCTCGGCCAGCGTGCCGTCGTCGACCAGCGCGCCCTCCCGGTCGAAGCGCATGAACGCCTCCGGCACGCGCACCTCGGGCTGCTCGAGCACGTTCGCGCGCGAGAACTCGAGCGCGCCGCGAAGCTGCTCCTGCGCGCGCGCCGTGCCGCCACGGCCGGTGGACGCGCCCATGATCGCGACCGGCTTTCCGGTGAGCGGCGACGCGAGCGGCGGGCGCGAGGCCCAATCGACCGCGTTCTTGAGCACGCCCGGCACGCCGCGGTTGTACTCGGGCGTCGCGATCAGGAGCGCGTCGGCATCGCGGATCGCGCGCTTGAATGCGA
>DATIER010000219.1:0-9914 GCA_035455605.1 Gaiellaceae bacterium | reverse complement strand
AGGTTGACGGCCGTCGCGCCCAGCAGCAGGAGGATCTTCTGCCACGAGAGGTCCTTGACGACGCCCCAGACCTGGCCGTAGTTCGCGATCGTCGGCAGGAAGTAGACGAAGGTCGCGACGACGATCGCGAGGCTCGCCGCGGCGAGCAGGAGCCGCTTCGTGAGCGGCTTGCGCAGGAAGCTCACGCGGCGGCCCCCGACGGCGCTAGCGTCTCGCCGGGCTCGAGGACCCGCACCGACACCTCGGGCGCGAGCTCCGCGGCCAGGCGCGCGAACCGCTCGGCGGGCTCGCGCAGCGTGCCGCGCTCGCGCCGCATCCCCATCCGCACGTAGGTGCCCCAGTGGATCGGCACCGCAACGCGCGGCTGCAGCAGGCGGAGCGCCTCCGCCGCCTGCTGCGGGTCGAGGTGCCCCGGTCCGAGCCGCGGTCCCCAGCCCGCCACCGGGAGCAGCGCCACGTCGAGCGGCGCCAGGCGTCGCATGCCGTCGAACAGCTCGGTGTCCCCGGCGAAGTAGACGCGCTCGGGGGCCGAGACGAGATAGCCCACCGAGGCGGAGCCGCCGAGCCAGCGGCGCGCCGGGTGCGCGGCGTGCGTGGCGCGCACGGTGACCCTGTTCAGCGGGAGCTCGTCGCCCTCGCCGATCTCGACGACGGGGCCCAGGCCCCGTCGAGTGAGGATGCGGCCCGCTCCGCGCGGGGCGACGAAGCGCCGCGCCCGCAGCTGCCGCAGCGACGCGAGGTCGAGGTGGTCGTAGTGCACGTGCGAGATCAGCACCGCGTCGAGCTCGCCCCCGAGGGCCGGCGCTGCCGGCGCGACCCGCCGCAGGTGTGCGACCCGCGCGCGGAGGAGCGGGTCGGTCAGCAGCCGGACGCCCGCGGCTTCGATCAGCACCGTGCTGTGCCCGACCCAGGTCAGGCTCAGCGGCTGAGCGGGCTCCGACACGCCGCCCGCGCTCAGCGCGTGCAGTGCGGGCAGTACGGCGTCTCGATCCGGCGCCTGCAGGACGCGCACCGGCGGCCGCTGGCACGGACGGCCTGGGCGTTCCTGCGCAGGCTCAGGCGAACCATGACGAGCGCGACCACGAGGGTGAGCACGGCCTCGATCAGCATGTGCGGCGTGGGCGTCATGGAGCCACTCCAGCCGAGCGCGGCCCGCGGCTCATCCCCCGAACGGGATGAACGGTCAGGCCGCCGGCAGCTGCGGGGGCGCGCCCGTCTGCGCCGGGAACTCCCGGAGCGTGTGCCGGCGGAGCCACTCGGTGCCGACGTAGGCGAAGACGAACAGCACCAGCAGCGGGTACACGCGCTGTCCGTCCGTCGGACCGGCGAGTAGGACGATGATCAGCAGGAGCGTGACCGCGCCGTAGAGCACGACCGGGTGGTCGCGGATCGTCGGCGCGGAGACGCGCCGGCACCAGGTGGCCGGCCGCGACGGCCCTGCGATCCACGCCGCGAAGACGACGACCAGCCCGTAGACGATCGCGTTCTCGCCGACGTTGCGCAGCAACTCGGTGCCGATCGCCCAGGAGGCCGTCACCGCCTTCTTCGCGTCGGGGTTGTTGGTCAGCTGGTCGACGAGGTAGTTGCCGGCGAAGCGGCGCACCACGAGCACGAGCAGCCCTACGGCCAGGATGCTCAGGCCTGCGCCGAGCAGCACCTTCCGCCGGTCGCGGCTGAGGTACATGGCGAGGGCGTAGAGCGCGATCACGAGGAAGAGGAGGAAGTAGCTCATCACGCGGATCACCTTGACGCTCTTCCGCGCGGTGTCGAGCTGGTTGCCCTTCATGATCGTGATCTTCCCGGCGTCCGGGGGTAATTTCCCCACTAACCTCGACCCGATCCCGGTCTGTTGCTCGAGCTGGAGCAGGATCGGCTGCAGGTTCAGGACGACGTTGCCGTTGCTCGACTGGAGGATGTTGCGCTTGCCGTCGAGGACGGCAATGAAGAGCTGGTGCGCGCGCCGGTTCGCCTCGCGCCAGAGCTGCTGGATCCTCGGCCGCGCGAGCAGTGTGTCGGTCGCCCGGACCAGGACCTGCTGAAAACCGAGGGCGATCTGCGGCGCGAGCGGCTTGACCGCCGGCGGCAGCTGCTGCTGGAGCTGCTGGCTGACGTTCACGTTCTGGTACAGCTGGTTGACCAGGTAGACGGAGACCGCCGACCGGATCTGCTCGTTCTCCAGCAGCCGGGAGCTCGCGTTCGTCCAGTTGTCCGTGCTCAGCGCCTGGCGCTTCACCCACACGTTGAGGGCGGCGACGAGGGCGATCACGGCCGCGAGGACGACGATCGCCCACGGTACCCAGCTGCGCCAGGCGAGTCGCTCGTGCGTCACCTGAGGCGTTGCCGCGACGTGAGCCGGTTGGGCCACGAGGCCAGGTTCCGCCGGGCGCCTCGCGGATGCATCACCCAGGTCGGGTGACGCGGGAGGATCAGGCTCCGTCGGCTTGCTCCCCCGAGAGGTAGAGCAGCGCCGCCTTCACACGTCGGCTGACGTCGTCGGCCTCCCGCAGGCCCAGCTTCAGGAAGATGCTGTTGATGTGCCGCTCGACGGCGCGCTTCGTCACGACCAGCTTCTCGGCGATCGCGGCGTTGCTACGGCCTTCGGCGATCAGGCCGAGGATCTCGAGCTCGCGCGGCGTGAGCCGGTCGAGCGGCGTGTCGCGCCGGCGCCGCTGGAGATCGAGCAGCTCGTCGACGATCAGCGGGTCGACGACCGAGCCGCCCTGGGCCACCGTCACCACGGCGCGGATCAGCTCCTGCCGGTCCCTGAGGCTCTCCTTGAGCAGGTACGCCCGGCCGTGCGAGCCGTCCTCGAACAGGATCGCCGCGTACCCGGGCTCGGCGTGCTGGCTGAGGACGACGACGCCGACTTCCGGATGCGTGTCGCGGAGCTCGTTCGCGATCCGGATTCCCTCGTCGCGGTGGTCGGGCGGCATGCGGATGTCGGTGAGGACGACGTCGGGCCGCTCGCGCTCGATCGCCGCGCGCAGCGAGTCGGCGTCCTCGCAGGCGGCCACGAGCTGCACGCCCGCAGTCCCGTCCAGCAGGGCGCCGATCGCCTCGCGGAACAGGAAGCTGTCCTCGCCGACGACGACGCGCAGGAGAGGGCCGTCGCCGTCGCTCACGCGACCGGGACCGTGCCGCGGACGCTCGTTCCGGCACCGGGCGAGGAGCGGATCTCGAGCCGGCCGCCGACGGCGCCGATCCGGTCGCGCATGCTGAGCAGGCCGATGCCCTCGCCGTTGGCGGGGGGGTCGAAGCCGGTGCCGTCGTCGCGGATCTCGAACACGAGCTCGTCGCGCGAGCGAGCGAGCGTCACGACCGCCTGGGCCGAGGGACCTGCATGCTTGGCGGCGTTCTGCAGCGCCTCGAGCGCGCAGTAGTAGATCGCCAGCTCGGTGCCCGCCGGCGCCCTGCCGATGCCGCGGTCGATCATGCGCACGCGGATCGGCGCGCGCCCCGCGACGGCGCGCAGCGCGGGGGCGACGCCGGCGTCGTGCAGGAGCGGCGGGTAGATGCCGTGTGCGACGGCGCGCAGCTCGCCGGCGGCGGCGGCGGCCTCGGCGGCGACCTCTTCGAGCTCCGCGCGCAGCGCCGCCTGCTGGGCCTCCTCGCTCGCGACCGCGAGCTTGAGCTGGATCGTCGTCAGCCGCTGCTGCGCCCCGTCGTGCAGGTCGCGCTCGAGCCGGTGGCGCTCCTGCTCGACCGACTCGACGATTCGCGCCCGCGACGCCTGCAGCTCGCCCACGAGCGTCGCGTTCTCGAGCAGCGTCGCCGCGGTCACGCCGAGCCCCTGGACGATCTCGATGTCCTCGTCCAGCGCGACGTCGTGCACGAGTGCGAGCGACGGCAGCCCGCGTCGCGCGATCAACGTGATCGAACGCGGCGACGCGGTCGGGCTCGGAAGGCTGACCGGCTCGCCGGCGACGTCGACGAACGTGCTGTGCTCCTCGTTCCAGAGTGCGAGCGCGAAGGACGGGTCGCCGAGCGTGTGGCGGAGGAACTCCTGCAACCACGCCGGCGTGACGTTCTGGGGGGCGACCTGCGCCATCTCGCGCCACATCGCCGAGGTCGCGATCAGCCGGCCGCGCACCTGCCCGAAGAGCAGCGCGACCGGAATCGCCAGGGCCCCGAGCGCACAGGCGGCGCGGAACGCGGTGCCTGGCGGGGAGGCTGCCTCGCTGATCAGGCTGTACGCCCCGTAGGTCGCGGCGAGGAGGATGGACGCGCCGATCAGCGGGGTCAGCGCGCGGCGCCGGACGAGGGGCTCGTAGGCCGCCTTGCGGCCGAGCAGCGCGATCGCCCCGACCACGATCACCATCGTCGCCGAGGTGGCGGCCAGCCCCAGCGCGTCCGTGACTCCGTTCGAGGTGTCGACGAGCTGCAGCGCGTTGCCGGGGCAGCCGGTGGTGCAGTCGCTCAGCGGGCCGCCGTGCGGGAGCCGATCGGCAAACGCGAGCACGGCCGCCCACGGGACGACGGTCAGCACCACGGCCGCCGCCACGAATCGCCGCTCGACGGGCGCCTGCGGCCGGCCGCGCGGGAAGCTCGCGAACAGGTACGCGAAGAACACGACGAGGGCGGCGAGCGCGACGCGGCCGACCGTGTGTGGGAACGGCCGGTCGACGGCGCTGAGCGACGTCACCGCGAAGAGGAGGCCTGCACCTGCGATCAAGGGCCCGAGTCGGGTCCCACGCCGGCGGGCCAGTGTGTAGACGCCGACACCGACGTACGCCGCGACGATCAGCCCCTTCGCGACGGCCATCGTCTCCGGGTGCGGGACGAGCGGGCTGCGCCACACGAGCCAGCCCGCGAGCACCGACGACGCCGCTCCCGCGAACCCAAGCGTTACGAGGGAACGGGGGGCACCGGTCGTCAGCCGCTCCGCGGCTTCGGCCGGCGCGGCATGTGTAGACACACCAACAGAATACGGAGACCTTGCCCACGGAGCCAACCGGATCTGCGGCGCAGACGTGGTTGCGGCGGTGGTGCACACACCACCGTCAGATCCGTAGTCGGGCACACAAAGAGTCGTGGCGGCGCCATTGGCCGCGCATCGTCCACGGAGGATGATGACCGGGCGATGCCCGCCGCCTCGCCGAACGGCTCTGCTGCGCTCGCCTCGCCGACGTCGGTCCGGGGCCGGCGGCGGCGCGTCGCCGAGGCGCGGCCGTTCGACTTCCTCGATTCGCGCATCCAGGTGCCGGCGTTGCGCGCGGGGAACGTCTCGCGGACGGGCCTCGTCAACCGCCTGCGGGCGAGCAATGGCGTCGCGGCGGCGACCGTCGTCGCGCCGGCCGGCTACGGCAAGACGACGTTGCTGGCCCAGTGGGCCGCGCGCGACAACCGCCGCTTCGCCTGGGTCACGGTCGACGAGCGCGACAACGACCCGGTCGTCCTGCTCCGGCACATCGCCGCCGCGCTCGCGCGCGAGGAGCCGCTCGAGCAGTCCGTCGTCGACGCGCTGCGCTCGCCGCGCCCGACGATCTGGGCCGCCGCCGTGCCGCGGCTCGCCGCGGAGCTGGCGGCCCGAAGCCCGATCGCGCTCGTGCTCGACGACGCCAACCTGCTGCACGCGCGCGCGGCGCTCGAGGTCGTCGAGGCGCTGATCGACGACGAGCTCGAAGGCTCGATCGTCGTGCTCTCCGGCCGCGTCCTGCCGAGGCTGCCGCTCGCGCCGCTGCGTGCCCGCGGGTCGCTGCTCGAGCTCGGCGCCGACGACCTCGCCCTCACGCCGCGCGAGGCGCGCATGCTCCTGGGCGCGGCTGGGGTGCGCCTCGACGAGGCCCGCACGGAGGAGCTGGTCGAGCAGTGCGAGGGCTGGGCCGCCGCGCTCTACCTCGCGGCGATCTCGCTCCGCGACGGCCGCCGGGCCGGCTTCGAGACGATCTGCCTGCGGGGCGACGACCGCTACCTCGCCGACTACTTCCGCGCCGAGTACCTGTCGCACCTGCGGCCGGGGCCGCTGCGCTTCCTGCGCCGCACGGCGGTGCTCGAGCGCCTGAGCGGCGCGCTCTGCGACGCGATCCTCGACGACGCGGGCTCCGCGCGCGAGCTCGAGAAGATCGAGCGCGCGAACCTGTTCCTCGTCCCGCTCGACAACCGCCGCGAGTGGTACCGCTACCACCACCTCTTCCGCGACCTGCTGCAGCACGAGCTGCTCGCGACGGAGCCGGAGCTCGCCCCGGAGCTGCACACACGCGCGGCCGACTGGTTCGAGGCGCACGGCGACCGCGAGTCCGCGCTGGAGCACGCGTTCTCAGCGGGCGACACGACGCGCGCGGCGGCCCTCTTCGGCGAGGTCGCGCTCGAGGTCTACCGATCCGGCCGCATCGCCACGATCGAGCGCTGGCTGGAGCGGTTCGAGCACGACGGGCTGCTGGAGCGCCACCCCGAGGTGGCGGTGCGCGGGTCGGTCGTGCACGCGCTGCGCGGACGCGCGGACGCCGCGGCCGAGTGGCTCGACGCGGCAGCGCGCGGCGCGTCGGCGAAGGCGCGCTCGCCGGTCGCGCCGGCGGTCTCGGTGATGCGGGCGTGGCTGTGCGCCAAGGGCGCGAGGCGCATGCTGCGCGACGCCGAGAGCGCGCTGGCGGAGCTGCCGGCGAACAGCACCTGGCGACCGCGGGCGCTGCTCGCGCAGGGAGCCGCGCTGCTCGTGCTCGGCCGCCACGACCGCGCGGGCGACGCGCTCGCCGAGGCTGCACGGCTCGCGGCCGCCCGCGGGCTCGTCGACACGGAGGTGCTCGCGCTCGGCGAGCGCGTGCTGCTGGCGAGCGAGCTCGACGACCACGCCGCGGCCGACGAGCTCGCCGGAGAGCTGCACGACGTGGTCGAGGCTGGCAGCGTCGACAGCCACCCCGCGCGGGCGCTCGCTCACGCGATCCGCGCTCGGGCGCTGCTGCGGTGCGGGCGCTGGAACGAGGCGCGGGCCGCCGTCACCGCGGCGCGCGAGTCGGCCCGCCAGGTCGGCGACGCGCTGCCGTGGCTGGGCGTGCAGATCCGGCTGGAGCTCGTGCGGGCGCTCGTCACGCTGCGGGACACCGGCGCGGCGGCCGAGCTCCTGGCCGAGGCGCGGGAGCTGCTGGAGCGAGGGCGAAGCCTCGCCGCGCTCGTCGAACAGGCGGAGGCGCTGCAGCGGGAGATCGACCTGACGCCGGAGCCGGAGGGCGCGCAGCACACGGGTCTGACGCCCGCCGAGCTGCGCCTCCTGCCGCTGCTGGCGACGCACCTCTCGTTCCGCGAGATCGCCCAGCAGCTGTTCGTCTCGCGCAACACGATCAAGACGCAGGCGATCTCGGTCTACCGCAAGCTCGGCGTCTCCAGCCGCAGCGAGGCCGTCGCCGAGGCGCAGCGCCTCGGGCTCGAGGAGCACCTCCGCGTGCTCGTCACGAGCGACCACTGACGCGGCTTTCATGCCAGGCGGGTGATGGCGCCGCGCGCGCCCGCTGATGGTGTGGTCGTCCCAGTGGACGACACGCCCGAGCGGGTTCTACGGAGGCTCACCATCCGCGACGACGCCTTCATCAGAAGCGTCCTCGTCGCGGCGGAGGATCCGGGAACGGCCGAGCCGCTCGACGCCAAGACCTGCGCGATCACGCGGATCGCGTCACTCATCGCGCTCGACGCCGCCTCGCCGTCGTACCTCTCGCCGGTCGACGATGCACGCGCGGCCGGAGCGACCGACGCCGAGATCGTCGGTTGCCTCGTCGGCCTGATGCCGGTCGTCGGCGTCCCGCGGGTCGTGTCGGCCGCGCCGAAGCTCGCGCTCGCGCTCGGCTACGACGTGGCGGCGGCGCTCGAGGATTCCGACTCGGCGCTGCTCTGAGCCCGCGCGCGGCCGAGGTCGCGCATGATGTGCACCGCCGCCGACAGCAGCGGCGCGGCAAGGATCAACCCGATCGTCCCGAAGATGCAGCCGCTCGCGATCGTCGCGACGAGCACGACCAGCGGGTGCAGGTCGAGCGCCGAGCCCATCGCGAACGGCTGCACGAGATTCTGCAGCAGGCCGTTGGCGAGGATCACGATCACGAGCATGATCAGCGCCGTGGTCGTGCCGCTCGCGCCGAGGGCGATGATCACGGCGAAGGCGCCGGCGACGAACGCGCCGATGAACGGGATGTAGGCGAGCACGAGCGTCACGACCGCGATCGTGCCGGCCAGAGGAACGCCGAGGATCAGCGCGCCGAGCCCGACCACGACGCCGTTGAACGCGGCGACGAGGGTGACGCCGAGGAAGTAGCCGCGCAGCGAGCGCAGCACGCCGCCGGTGATCGTCTGCGCGACCGTCGGGGGCACGCCGAGGTGGTGGTCGACCCAGCGCCGCATCTGCGGTCCGTCCTTGAGCAGGAAGAAGAGGCTCAGCGCGCCGAGCGAGAGCGTGAAGGCGAGCGAGGCGAGGCCCTTGATGCCGCTGATCACGCCTTTCGTGAGCGTCGAGATCATGGCGGGCACGTCCTGCTTCAGCTGATCGCCCGCGCTCGCCGCGCCCGACTGGCTCACGCCGAGGCTCTTGGCCCAGCTCTCCAGCTTCGCCACGCCTTCGCCCGCGTGCTCGGAGATGGCGCCGCGCTGCGAGGTGATGCCGCCGATCACGAGCAGGCCGATCGCGACCGCCACGGCGATGATGCCGAGCAGCACGACCACCGTCGCGAGCGCGCGCGGCATGTGGCGCGTCAGCCGCGCCACGAGGGGCGAGGTCACCGCCGCCACGATCATCGCCCCGACCACCGGCGCCGTGATCGTGTACGTCGTCCCGAGGAGCCAGACCAGCCCGACGACCACCAGGAGCAGGCCGACCAGGAGCCACGAGGTGCGACCGAGGTCGCGCAGCCACCTCGGCGCGGCGAAGGTCGAGCTCAGCGCGCTCAGCTCGTCGCTGGGGATCGGCTCGGCGGTGACGACCGCCGCGTCCGCCTGCCCGCGCTGCCTGAAGCGGTCGATGACGCTCACGGCGTGCCGCCGTCGCGCCCGATCGCGCTCCTCACACCCGCAGCCGCTTCCCGGCGTAGGCCGCGAGCGCGTAGATGATCAGCACGTCGACCGAGAACATCAGCAGCCCCCACACCGGATAGGCCGGGACGAACGCCAGCTGCCCGAGCGCGTTCACGCCCGCGACGGCGATCCCGAACCAGCGCGCGAGCTCGCTGCCCGAGAGCAGCGCCATCGAGGCCAGGATCTGGAAGACGCCGAGGATCAGCACGATCCAGCCCCACGTGTTCAGGTCGCTGAACACGTAGTTCGCATCCGCGACGAAGACGTGGGCGCTCGAGATCGCGGCGATGCCCTCGAAGAAGTTCCAGATCCCGAGGAGCCCCAACATGATCGTCGCGAACAGGACCCAGCCCTGGCCGGACGGCTCCTCGCCGTACCGGTCGGCCGGCGGCATCTGGTCGTAGCGCTCCGGGGGGCCGTAGTCCTGCGTCGTGCGCATGTCCCACTCCTCCTTCGTTCGACCGTGATCGGAGGAAACCTTGGCCCGCCCGCGGGAGCATCGCCCGGATGGGATGACCCTTCGCGGGGCGGGTTCATCCGATCGGGGCGATGCCCCCGCCGGGCGGCGACGGGAGGCTGCGCTCGATGGCAGAGCTGGTCGCGATCGGCTACCGGGACGAGACGTCGGCCCTCGCCGCCGAGCAGGAGGCGCAGCACCTCGCCGACGAGCTGATCGTCCGGCCGGACGCGATCGCGGCGATCGTCCGCCACGCCGACGGCAAGTACCAGGTCACGACGACGCACCACGCCGTCGACTCCGGTGCCACCTGGGGGATGTTCTGGGGGTTCTTCTTCGGGCTGCTCTTCTTCGTGCCCGTGCTCGGGATGGCGATGGGCGCGGGGCTCGGCGCGCTCTTCGGCAAGCTCGAGCAGGCGGGCATCGACAAGGAGTTCCAGGCCCAGGCGCGCGACCTGCTCAGGCCGGG
>DATIER010000218.1:0-5328 GCA_035455605.1 Gaiellaceae bacterium | reverse complement strand
CGGGTTCTGCGTCGCGAGGACGAGGAACGGCGGCGCGAGCGGGTAGGTCGTGCCCTCGATCGTCACCTGCCGCTCCTGCATCGCCTCGAGCAGCGCCGCCTGCGTCTTCGGCGGGGCGCGGTTGATCTCGTCCGCGAGCAGGAGGTTGGTGAAGATCGGGCCCGGCCGGAACTCGAAATCGCCCTCGCGCTGGTTGAAGATCGAGGAGCCGGTCACGTCCGACGGCATCAGGTCGGGCGTGAACTGGACGCGCGTGAAGCCGATGCTCGTCACCTGCGAGAACGCCCGCGCGGTGAGCGTCTTCGCGAGGCCCGGGAAGTCCTCGATCAGGACGTGGCCGTCGGCGAGCAGGCCGAGCAGCACGAGCTCGAGCGCGTCGCGCTTGCCGACGACCGCCCGCTCGACCTCGTCCAGGACAGCCTCGGACCGGCGCGCGACCTGCTCGACGTTCACAGCGCCTCCAGCCGCTCGACGATCCGCCGCACGGCGTCGGGCGCGATGCCCTCGCCGTGGCGGTCGCTCGGGACGGGGCGATCGGGGCGCACGAGCGCCCACAGCTCGTCGCCGAGCTCGTCCTCGCTCTCCTCCAGCCGCTTGCCGCGCACGCCGAGCCGCGCGCTCGCGATCTCGCGCACGAGCGGCCGGAAGCGCGTGTGCAGGTCGAACGACGTCGAGGTCGCCATCGTCAGCTCGCGCTCGGCGCGCTCCAGCTCGGGCAGGCGCCGGGGCTCGTCGTCGTCGCGCTCGAGGGCGCGCGCGATCTGCGTGACCGGCCGCTCGAGCGGATACGCCTCGCGGATCAGGATCACGACGTTGAGCAGCAGGACGCCGCCGACGGCGAGCAGGAACACGTCCAGCTCGAGCTCGAGGCGACCCGGCTCGAACAGCCGCGCGAGCAGGAGCGCGATCGCGGCGACGACGGTGAACGCGCCCCAGCTGATCGCGAGGCGCTTCACGCGACCGCCTGGTGCTCGGCCTCGAGCTCCGCACGCACGCTCGCGAGCGTGTCGATCGCGTCGTCCTTCATCGTCGAGTCGACCTCGTGGGCGCTGAACTTGGCGCGCTCGAACAGGAGCGTCAACCGGCGCACGGCCCACCCGCTCACGTCAAGGCGGTCGAGCGCACGCTGGACGTACTCCTGCGACGTCTCGGCCTCGCCCCGGGGAACCCGATACGCCGCGAAGGTCTCCTCCATCCGGGCGTAGGCGTTGATCACGGCCGTCCGCGGGTCGCGCTCGGCGTAGAGATCCTCCAGCGTGTCGGCGAGGACGGCGTCGAGCGCGGCGGCGAGCGCGGCCTCCTCGTCCAGCTCCAGGGCGTGCGTGCGGCGGAAGGCGACGGCGGTCGTGATCGCGATCGCGAGGCCGAGCAGAACCGAGCCCAGGACGGCGGCGCCGAGCCAGTTGTCGCTCGCGGCAGGCGGCTTGCCCAGGCGGGTGCGCGCCGTGATCCCCGTCGGCCCCTTCGGGACGGTGGCCACCGGGCCGATGGCGCCCTGGGGCCCGGTGACCCGCGCGTGGTGCAGGTGGCGGGTGAAGAAGAGGACGAGCCACACCGCTCCGAAGACGAAGACGAGCGACACCGCCGAGCGGAGCCAGTGCGTCTCGCCGGCGAGCGCCTTCCGCCGACGGTTGTCCGCCATCGCGAACACGGCGATCGCGCCGCCGAGGACGATCGACACCAGCGCCAGGACGCCGAGGTAGTCGAGCAGCACCGGCGGCACCTTGGCGCCGCCGCCGCTCGTGCCCCCGCCCGGCTTGTGCGCGCGGCTCGCGACGGCGACCACGGCGAGCAGCGCCGTCAGGGCCGCCCCCGACAGCACACGCCTCCGCCCACTCATGGCCGAACACTAGATGAGCACTGACACCGCGCCCCGCTCGGCCTCGAACACCGCGCGGACGACGTCGCCGAGGTCCTCGCCGTCGGCCTGAAGCGGCAGCGGCCGGTCGCACACGATCTCGATCCGGTCGAGGTCGTGGGCGTAGAGCACGTCCGGCGCCCGCTGCTGCCCGCGGCCGGCGAAGACGTAGCCGAGCAGGCGGGGGACGCCGGCGGGGCCGACCGCACGTGGGGCGACGAGGTCGAGCCCGAGCTCGAAGCGGGCCTCGGGCGCGACGTGCAGCGCGAGCCGGCCCATGTACGAGTACGGGTCGGAGTTCGCGACGAGCGCGAACGCCGCCCGGCCCAGCCCTCGCACCTCCAGCGCCGGCTCGAAGCGGCCGTGGCGGCCCCCGATCAGCCGGGTCGCGGCGCCGACGAACGCGAGGTCGCCGGGGCGGCGGCCGTCCTCGCGCCGGCCGAGCGCGTCCACGCGCCGGACGAGGTCGGCGTCGAGGCCGATCCCGGCGCCGAAGCCGAACCGCCGCCCGTTCACGCGGCCGAGCGAGATCGTCCGCATCCTGCGCTCTGCCAGCGCGCTCGCCACCTGCCGCGCCGCCTCGGCCGGGTCGCGCGGCAGCCCGAGCGCGCGGGGGAGGACGTTCGTGCCGCCGCCGGGCAGAAAGCCGACCGGCAGCCGGGGCCCGACGCCGTTCAGGACCTCGTTGAAGCCGCCGTCGCCGGAGAAGACGACGAGCGCGTCGCCGCCGGCCGCCGCCGCGAGCTCGACCGCGTGACCCGGCCGCTCGGTCAGCAGCGTCCGCACCTGCGCGACGCGGCCGAGCTCCTGCTCGACCGAGCGCACGCGCGGCTCCGTCACCGCGCTCGCGTACGGGTTCACCACCAGCGTCACTTCCATAAGCTGCGACGCGAGGATGACACGGCTGGATCACGCGGCCTTCGAGAGCGACGACGTCGAGCGTGCGGCAGGCTTCTACGAGCGGATCCTCGGCGCGCGAGTCGTGCGGCCCGAGGGCCATCCGGTGATGGCCTACGTCGGGAACACCGGCTTCGCCTTCCACGAGCCGGGGGGCCCGGGCGACCACGTCGCGGTGCGCGTGAGCGACGAGGAGCGCGAGCAGATCAAGGAGCGTCTCGAGCGGGCCGGCGTCGAGTGGCAGGAGCGCGACCACGGCATCGCGACGGGGCTCTTCTTCCGCGACCCCGACGGGCGGCTGCTCGAGGCGATCACCTACGCGAGCGGCGACGACCCGCGCAGGCCATGAGGTCGTCCGTCCTCGTCGCCGTGCCCGAGGCCGAGCCGGTGGTCGGCGAGTGGCGGCGCCGCTACACGCTCGACGCGCCGGCGGGGATCCCGGCGCACGTGACGATCCTGTTCCCGTTCGTCGCGCCGGCGCAGCTCACGGAGGTCGTCGAGGGACGGCTGGCCGAGCTCGTGGTCGGCACCGCGGCCTTCGAGCTCACGTTCACGCGCACCGCGCGCTGGCCCGGGATCCTCTACCTCGAGCCGGAGCCGGCCGAGCCGTTCGTCGCGCTCACCAACGCGCTCGAGCGCGAGTGGCCGGACCACCCGCCGTACGGCGGCGCGCACGAGACGATCGTGCCGCACCTGACCGTCGCGGAGTCGGAGGACGCGCCGCTGCTCGACCGGATCACGGCCGAGGTGGAGCCGCAGCTGCCGATCGCCTCCCGCGTGCGCGAGGCAAGCGTGTTCGTCGAGGACGAGGCCGGGCACTGGCACGAGCACGGCCGGCTCCCGCTCGCTCAGTCCGGCGTCGCGTAGCCGCGCATGCCGTCGAGCAGCTGCGCGTAGAAGCGGTCGGCCAGCTCGTCCGTGTCGGCGCCGGGGCGGAGCCACGTGTACGCCCAGTTCGCGGCCGAGAGCGCGAGCAGCGCGGCCGTCGCGTCGTCGAGGTCACTGCGCAGCTCGCCCAGCTCGCGGCCCTCGCGGAAGAGCGCGCGGACGCGCTCCTCGTAGCGGCGCCGCTCGGCGAGGATCTCGTCCCGCCGCTCGCCTTCGAGGTACCGCCACTCCTGCACGAAGACGGTCGCGACGTCGAGCTGGTCGGCCACGACCCGCAGGTGCGAGCGCAGCGCGAGCCGGATCTTCTCGGTCGCCGGCAGCCTGTCGTCGATCGCGTCGAGGCCGGCGTGGAACGCACGAGCGCCCTCCGCCATCGTCTCGTAGAGCAGGTCCTGCTTGGACTCGATGTGGGCGTAGAGCGAGCCCTTCTGCACCCCGAGCGCGCCGGCGATCTCCCCGACGGACGTGCCGTGGTAGCCCTTCTGTGCGAAGAGCCGCGCGGCCTGGCGGGTCAGCTCGGAGCGGCGCTCGCTCACTGGACGCAGAACCCGTTGCCCTCGGGGTCGGTCATCACCGTCCAGGTCTCCTCGACGCTCGCGACGCGGTGGGACCTCGTCTCGACGACCGTCGCGCCGAGGCCGACGAGCCGCTCGACCTCCGCTTCGCGGTCCTCCGCATGGAGGTCGAGGTGGATCGGGATCGACTCGGTCGGGCTCTTCGGCCGCCGCTGGAAGAGGAGCCGAGGCCCCTGGCCGTCGGGCGGCACGAGCATCGCCCAGCCGGTCGCGTCGAGCTCGCCGCGCTCGATCGCGGCGTCGATCTCACGCAGGAACTCCTCCGGGAACTCGGGGCGCCCGTAGCCGAGCGCCGCCTCCCAGAACTCGGCGAGCCGCACCGGCTCCTCGCACGCGAACGTGATGTTCTGGATGGTGGCCACGCGGTTACAATCGAGCCTAACGATCGTTCGTTCGGGAGGCCAGCGGATGGAGCAGCGGGAGCAGGAGTTCCTCGAGTACGTGCAGGGCGGCGGCCAGGTCGAGGCGACCGACTGGATGCCGGACGAGTACCGCGCGCGGCTGCGCAAGTTCGTCGAGATGCACGCGAACTCGGAGCTGATGGGCGTGCTGCCCGAGCGCGAGTGGATCCTGCGCGCCCCGACGCTGCAGCGGAAGCTCGCGCTCACCGCCAAGGTGCAGGACGAGGTCGGCCACGCGCAGCTGATCTACCGCGTCGTCGAGGACCTCGGCAAGTCGCGCGAGGAGTGCTTCGACGACCTGATCTCCGGCAAGTCGAAGTTCCACAACGTCTTCCACTACCCGACGAAGACCTGGGGCGACGTCGGCGTGATCGCCTGGCTCGTCGACGCTGCGGCGATCCTCTCCCAGAAGGCGCTGCTCAAGTGCTCGTACCTGCCCTACCGGCGGGTGATGCAGCGGATCTGCTGGGAGGAGTCGTTCCACATCCTCCACGGCCGCGACGTGATCCTGGCGCTGATGACGGGCTCCGACGCTCAGCGCGAGCTGGTGCAGGAGGCGCTCGACCGCTGGTGGGAGCCGCTGATGCACTTCCACGGGCCCGCGACGCCGGCCGACAAGGATCGCGACATCGCGTGGCGGATCAAGAGCCAGGGGAACGACGAGGCGCGACAGCAGTTCCTCGACGGCTACGTCCCGCAGATCCGGGAG
>DATIER010000217.1:0-10488 GCA_035455605.1 Gaiellaceae bacterium | reverse complement strand
CGTCCGGGCCGGAAACGGCCTCGGCGTGGTGGTCGAGACCGGCAGCCACACCGAGTTCGGCGCGATCGCCACGCAGCTGAGCAGTCGCCAGCCACAGACGGCGTTCCAGCGGGGCCTCCGCGACTTCTCGCTCCTGCTGGTACGCATTGCCGCAGTCCTCGCGGGAACGATCCTCGTGGTCAACCTCGCGCTCGGGCGACCCGTGATCCAGTCGATCCTGTTCGCGCTTGCGATCTCGATCGGCCTGACACCGCAGCTCTTGCCGGCGATCGTCACCGTCAGCCTCTCGACCGGAGCGCGGCGGCTGGCAGAGCGACAGGTGATCGTCAAGCGCCTCGTCGCGATCGAGGATTTCGGGAACATCGAGGTCTTCTTCACGGACAAGACGGGCACGCTCACGGAGGGACGGATCGGCTTCGTCGCCGCCCTCGACGCGACCGGAGCCGCGGACGACGCAGTCTTGCTGGACGGACTGCTCTGCAACGACGCCGTCCGCAGCGACGGCGAGGTCGTCGGCGGCAATGCGCTCGACCGCGCGCTGTGGGAGGCGCCCGCGGCGCGCGCGGTCGATGTCGCGTCGTTCCGTCGTCTCGCGGCGAGGCCATTCGACTACGAGCGTCGCTTCGCCTCGGCGCTCGTCGAGGAGACAGACGGCAAGCGCAACGTGATCGTGAAGGGTGCGCCGGAGCTCGTGCTCGCGCGCTGTCGCGACGTCCCCGCACAGGCCCAGTCGGTGCTGGATGCGCAGTTCCTGGCCGGAAGCCGCGTCGTCGCCGTCGCCACGCGCGAGGCGGACGGGAAGGCGACGCTCACAGAGGAGGACGAACAGGGCCTCAGGCTCGCCGGCTTCCTGACCTTCTCGGATCCGCCGAAGCGCGACGCGCGGGAGGCGATCGCGCGCCTGCACGAGCTCCAGGTCGAGGTGAAGGTGATCACGGGCGACAACGACCGCGTCGCCGGCAAGCTCTGCACAGACCTCGGACTGACCGTCCACGGGACGCTGACCGGCGCCCAGCTCGACGCGCTCGACGACGACGCGCTCGCGACTGCTCTGCCCGAGACGACGGTGTTCGCGCGGGTGACGCCGGAGCAGAAGTCGCGTGTGATCAACGCCCAGCGCGCCCTCGGCTCGACGGTCGGCTTCATGGGCGACGGCGTCAACGACGCCGTCGCGCTGCACGACGCCGACGTCGGGATCTCGGTCGACAGCGCGACCGACGTTGCCAAGGACGCGGCCGACATCGTCCTGCTGGAGAAGGACCTCGACATCCTCGCCGGCGGCATCGGCGAAGGGAGGCGCATCTTCTCGAACACGATCAAGTACGTGTTGATGGGCACCTCGTCGAACTTCGGGAACATGTTCAGCGCCGGCGCGGGCTCGCTCTTCCTGACGTTCCTGCCACTGCTCCCGACGCAGATCCTCCTCAACAACCTGCTCTACGACACGAGCGAGATGACGATCCCGACCGACAACGTGGACGAGGAGCAGCTCCATCGCCCCTCGCACTGGGACATGCGCATGATCCGGCGGTTCATGCTCTTCTTCGGGCCGATCAGCTCGGTCTTCGACTTCGCCACGTTCGCGATCCTGCTGCTCGGCTTCGACGCGAGCCACACGCTCTTTCGCTCCGGATGGTTCGTCGAGTCGCTTGCGACGCAGAGCCTCGCGATCTTCGCCATTCGCACGCGCCGCGTGCCGTTCTTCCGGAGCCGCCCGAGCAGGCCGCTCCTCGTCTCGACCTTCCTCGTCGTCGCGGTCGGGTTCGCGTTGCCGTTCTCGCCGCTCGCGGGCACGTTCGGCTTCACCGCCCTGCCGCTCGGGCTCGTCGGCGTGATCGTGGCGATCATCCCGACCTACCTGCTCGCGCTGGAGCTCGGCAAGCGGGTCTTCTACCGACGCGAGGCGGCCAAGCCACCTCCGGCTCCTGCCCGGCAGCTGCACGAGCACCGCGTGCTGCGGCGCGCCCGTCGTTGGAGCTCGCGACGTCGTGTGCGGTCTCGGGCGCCTCGTCGTCTCAGTCCTCGAGCGCGCGAAGCGCGCTGAAGGCCGCCCACCGGGCGTTCCGTCGACCTTCCGGGCTCGCCGCGGCCGGCCTCGATGGCGGAGAACCATCAGTCCAGCAGCGGCAGCTGGTCCAGCGCGTCGGCTACATGCATGAGGCCCTTCTCATCGAGTACGAAGGTGCTCCCACCGAGGAGGTCGAGCGTGTCGCACATCACAAGCGACACGCTCGACCGGCGCGCGCGCACGCCGCGGAGTGCCTGGGCGAGACGCGCAAGCACGTCACCGCCCGACTCACCCGACGCACGCGGGGCGAGCAGCGGCTCCTCGAGGGTGAAGACCCAGCGGTCCCCTACGACGCTCGCCGCCGCCTGCCGGGCGAGCTCCGTCGGGCTCGTGACGACAAGGTCGATCGGTTCCGGGAGCTCGGCGGCAGTCCTCCTCGCGTCCTCCGGCTTCACCGCGGACGCGAGGACGAACCTGCGGTCGCTCCCGTTGTCTCGCGAGCTGGCTTCCATCGGTCACACCTCCTCAGCGCACGACCAGCACGTCGCAAGGCGCCTCGACGACGACCTCGGCGCTCACCGAGCCGAAGAGCAGGCGCTTGACCAATCCGCGGTGGCGAGAGCCGACCACGACGAGGTCGGCGCCGTCGCGTGCAGCGTCGAGGATGGCGGCGGCCGGCTGGCCAACCTGCTCTGCGGTCGTCGGTTCGACGCCGCGTCCGCGCAGCTCCTCGGCCGCCTCCTCGAGCAGGCGGCGATGGCGCTCCTGCTCAGCGGGGTCGGCAAAGCCCGCAAACCGAGGATCGGAGTAGATCGGATCGGCGACGCTGACGACCGTCACCAGACTCGGCACCGCGGACGCTATTTCCCCGACTCGCTCGAGCGCGCGGCGCGACTCGGCGGACCCGTCGTAGCAGACCAGGATGCGCCTCGTCGCTTCCCGCGCGCTCGTCGGCTGTGCTTCGCGGGTCATCGGTGCCGCTACCCCGCCGGCTGGCCCTCGGTCAGGCCGTGCTGGATCTCACGCACTTGGAACGCGAGCACAAGGTCCCTGACGCCCCGAATCAGCGTGAACGCCGCGACCCAGGCGACGAGCAGAACGGCGCTGCGGCCGTAGTACCCGGCTGCCCAGAATCCGAGCGCGAGCTCGATGATCCCTCCCACGAGCTGCAACCACCAGCCGTCGCTAAGCCGCCGCGCCGAGATCGAGTAGATGATGTCGAACGCGCCGGCGAAGACGAGGAAGAAGCTGAACACGGCCGCCAACGCCGCGAACGTGTTGCCGGGATGGACGAACGCGACGATCCCCGCCGCGATGAACGCAACGCCGAGCACCACGTTGAGGAGCTTCCACCAGCCTGGTACGAGAAAAGCCATCCCTAGTTCGGCGACGCCTGCCGCGAGCGCTACGAAACCGAAGAGCAGCGCGATCGAGGACACCGACGTGTAGTCGAAACGAAGGATGATCAGCGACACCACCATCCAGGCGATGCCCGTGATCAGGAACAACCACCACGCGGGCAGCGCGCTCGCGACTGCGCGGCGTCCCAGAGCGAACGGCGACAGCAGCGCCGTCTCGTGTTTGTAGTCGGAAACCGTCTGACTCATCGCTTTCTCCTCCTCCAATCTGTCCGACTCCTTCGCCATGCGAGCAGGCCCTTGCCGACGCCTGCGCGCACCATCAACACTCCGACGCCCATCGCCACGAGCACGGGCACGAGAGACGGATCAGTCACTCGCATCACTGCCTCCTCTGGCTCGGCGGGGTCACTTGAATCTCGCGGAGACCTCGTCGGCCTTCCGCTCCAGGTCGTCGCGCGCCGCCGCGATGCGCTGCTTCTGCTCGTCCCAGGCCTCCCCCGAGGCGGTGCGGGCGTCGGCCAGCTGCTCGGCCAGAATGTTGCGGCGCCGCCTCAGGTCGCTGATGGCCGTCTCGGACTGCTCGCGCGCGCTCGCTGCCCGCATTGCCGTCTGCGCCTGCAGCCGTTCGAAGTAGGTATCCCAGCTGTGCAGCTCGTTCTCGACGGCCTCCGCGAACTTCTTGCGGTTGTCGGCGAGATCCGCGGCCAGTGAGCTTTGCGCCACGTGGAGCCTCGCCTCGAACTGCTCGAACCTCTCCTCGAACGCGTCAGGCCCCTCGTGCGCGGCGGCACGGGCGGACGCCTCCTGCTGGCGCAGCGCGCCGAGCTCACGCTGGATCCGCGACCTCGCCTCACCTCCACCAGCACGCGCCTTCGCCTCGAGCCCGTCGATCTGGCGGCCAATCTCAGCAAGCCGCTCCTCGATGGTCGTGGTCGGCATCACAACTCCCTTCGTTGATTCGGACGGCTCAACCGTCGCGAACCGCGCTGCCAGCCGGCTGCCACACATCGCGGCTCGACTGCCACTTGGCCGTTGCTAGGGCTTCTGTTGCCTTGCTGCCAGCCGGCGCGGCGACTCAGGCGAGCGCGAGGCCGGCGCGGGCGCGCAGCTCGTCGGCAGCCTCGGCGTCGCCGCCAGCCTCGGCGAGCTCGGCGAGGCCGAGAAGTGCGGCCGTTACCGGGCTCCCGACGAGCGCGACGAACAGCGCCTCGCGCGCCGCATGTTGCCGTGGCTCCTCCGACCAGGCGATCACGCCGCGATACAGCGTCGCGGCGGCCTCGGCGTCGCCGGCCGCCGCAAGGACTTGCGCGAGCCTCGCTTGTGCATGTGCGACCAGCCATGGCGCCGACGCCGCCTCGCCGACCGCCAGCGCGCGGCGATACATCTCTTCGGCCTCGCCGATGTCCCCGCCTGCGAAGGCGATCGAGCCGAGGCCGGAGAGCGCGAACGAGGCGTGCTCGGTGAAGCCCGCCCGCTCCGAGCGCTCGAGCATTCGGCGGTAGCCTGCTGCCGCCGCCTCGGCGTCGCCGCAGCGCTCGGCCAACAACGCCTCGAGGAGCGCCGCCGGGATCGCGCCGACGTCGTAATTCGCATGGAGGCGGGCGGCGTCGGCGGCCAGCGCGGTCGCGGTCGCGGTATCCCCTGCGACCAGGGCACCGACCGCGCCGGTCAGCGCAGACGATGCGGCTCCCCAGGTGTCGCCCAGCTCCTCGAATCCACGCCGCGCTTCCTCGGCGAGGGCGACCGCACGCTCGTGCGGCCCGGCGCGGTCGTGCGCGAACGCGAGCGCCAGTCGGACCATCGCGGTCTCCCAGGGGGCGTCGGCCGCCGTCGCGAGCGCGAGGCCGCGCTCGCCGGCTTCGAGAGCCGCGTCGAGATCGTCCTCTTCGGTCGCGAGGTAGCAGACATACGCCAGCATCTCGACGCGCAGCGGAAGCGGTGCCTCCTCTGCCGACGCGAGCGCGTTCTCGATGAACGCACGCCCTTCGGACACCCGCTCGGCGGTGCCGAAGTACCACCCCAGCCCGGCTCCGAGGCGCGCAGTGACGAGTGGATCGGGCGCCTCGCGCGCGTGGGTAAGGGCAGCCCAGAGGTTGTCGTGCTCCAGCTCGAGCCGTTTCAACCACGCCTGCCACTCGGGCCCGCGTAGCTCCTTCCGCGCAGCGTCGGCCAGGGTCGCGAAGTGCTGCGCGTGCGCCTCGCGGGCAGCGGCCAGGCCGCCGCCTTCGGCGAGACGATCGAGCGCGTACTCGCGGACGGTGTCGAGCACGTCGTAACGCGCCTCCCCGTCCGGAAACGACACCGAAACGATCGACTTTTCGACCAACGCGCCGAGCAGGTAGGTGACGCTTGCCTCGTCAAGCCCGTCCTTTGCAGCGAGAGCGAGCAGAGACATCCGGGACGCGCCACCGCGGTGCACGGCAAGATGGTGGAGCAGCGTCTTCTCGTCCGTGTGCAGCAGGTCGTAGCTCCACTCGACCAGGCTCCGCAAGGAAGTGCGGCCCGGCTCCGCGGCCGTGCCCTCGTCGAGCAGTGCCATGCGGCGCTCGACGATCGACAGGAGCTCGCCGAGCCCGAGCACGTTGACGCGGGCGGCCGCGAGCTCAATCGCGAGGGGCAGTCCGTCGACTCGGCGTGTGATCTCGGCGACCAGCCGGGCAGCCTCGGAGTCGAGCTCGAAGCCCGGCCGCGTCGCCTGTGCGCGCGCGGCAAACAGCTGCACGGCGGGGGAGCCGACGCCGTCGGTCGAGCCGGACACAGGCAGGCGCAGCGGTTCGACGCGGAGCCGCGCCTCGCCGGCGAGGTGCAGCACCTCGCGACTCGTCGCGAGCACGCGGACATCGCGACACTCGTCCAACACCGCCGAGACGACGCGCGCTGCCTCTTCGAGGACGTGCTCGCAGGCGTCGAAGAGCAGAATCGCCTCCGCATCGCGCAGGCGGTCGATCACCCGCGCCAGCGGGTCGCGACCGCGAGCCGCGACGGCGTTCGCGGTGAGCCGGACGACGTCGGCCCCACGAGCGGCTCGGGTCAGGTCGACCAGCCAGGTGCCTCCGGCGGTCTCGGCCTCGAGCGAGCGGGCGACCTCGAGCGCCAGGCGGCTCTTCCCGACGCCAGGCGGCCCCGTCAGGGTTACGAGCCGATGTTCGCGCAGCAACTCGACCACCTGGGCCCGCTCTTCCTCGCGGTCGACGAACGACGTCGCCCGGGCAGGCAGATTGCCGCGCCGTCTCCGCGCGCCGTGGACTGGGGCGACCGTCGGGTCGTGCGCAAGGATGGCGGCCTGCAGGCGTTGGAGGTCCGGTCCCGGCTCGAGCCCCAGCTCATGCGCGAGCACTCCCCGCGCCTCCTGGAACGTGTCCAGCGCATCCGCTTGGCGGCCGCTGCGGTAGAGCGCGAGCATCAGCTGCCCCCACAGCCGCTCCCGGAACGGGTTCTCCTCGACCGCGGCGCGTAGCGCCGAGGCGATCTCCCGATGTTCCCCAAGCGCGAGCGCCGCCTCGAACTGCTCCTCGAGGGCGTCGACTCGAAGCGCCTCCAGCCGCCGCGCCTCGCCGCTGAACCAGGTCGTATCCGTGAGCCCCTGCAACGCCGGACCGCGCCAGAGGGCGAGCGCCAGCGCAACAACCTCCGCCCCGGCCGCGGCATCGCCCTCGCGCAAGGCGACGCGCGCCTCTCCGAGCAACTCCTCGAACCGGAGCGCATCCACGGCCGCGTCCGACAGCGCGTAGCCGTCACCGGACGCAACGATCGTCTCCTGCCCAAGCGCGGCGCGCAGCCGCGCGACGTGGTGCTGGAGCGCGTTGCGCGGCGAGGCAGGCAACTCCGAACCCCACAAGGCG
Source organism: Gaiellaceae bacterium (assembly GCA_035455605.1). GTDB lineage: Bacteria > Actinomycetota > Thermoleophilia > Gaiellales > Gaiellaceae > AC-32. Next base: position 3,277 of record DATIER010000217.1, on the reverse strand, counting down.
TCGATCAGCTCGTCCGCGCCGAGGACGCGACCGCGGTGCAGCGCGAGCAGCGCGAGCAACCCGTGCCGCTTGGTCCCGGTGACGTCCACCTGACGCCCGCCGGCGACGACCTCGAACGGCCCGAGCAGCCGGATCGCGAGTGAGTTCGCCATCGCGCGACTTCGCCTTTGGAAGCGAATAGAATCTCACGCTGCGCCCGCCGTTTCAATCCAGGCCGGCAACCTCGACGTCGGTTCCGGTGGCCCTTACGTGTGCGCGCGCTGCGGGACGCTCAGGTTCGGACCGCCTCCGGCCCGCCGCCGTAGGGCGTCGCGAAAGCACAGACAGGCAGACGCCGGGCGGGGAATCGCAAGTCGGACCGGAGCCCCCGCCCGGACCTTTCGCCAGTGTCAGGCGTGGACGTGCGCCAGCTCTCGCGCTTCTGCGCGTGCGAGCACAGCGTCCAGAACGGCCCACTCGGCGTCCTCGATCGCGAGATACGCGAAGTCGATCGCGGCGATGGCGTTGTCCTCGGCGCGCGCCGCCCGATGCTCCGCGCGGTCGGCGTCGAACTCGTGCTTCTTGGTGTCGATCTTCCTCTGGATCTCTGCGATGTGGTCTTGCCACTCCCGCCTGATTTCGGTCCAGCGCTGGGACGCTTCATCGCGTGAAGCGGCTGCCCTCGCGTCGAGCTCGCGCCGCGTCTTCTCAGCAGCGGCTCGCGCGTCGGAGACCTGGGACTCGAGCTTCTCCTTCGTCTTGCTCGTCGAAGCCTGCACACGAGCAGTGGCCGCGTTGGCGCGGTCGGCCAGCGTCTCGATGTGCTTGTCCGATTTGGCCATGATGCTCCTTCCGTTGACTACGGATCCGGGCTTGCGCGGAGTCACCCGCAAACCAGGACGAGAGCGTGCACCGAGCGGCTGCCATCCGTCTGCCACGAACGGTCGACTCACTGCCGCGGATCGAAGCCATCGGTGCAGCGCTTCGCATCGGGTGCGGGGGCACGATCCTCCGCCGCTGCGCCGACTCCGCTGGCCTATGTCGAACCGACGAGCGCCGACTTCGCCTGATCGGGCGTCGGCGCCCCGACAGGACGGTCGATCCCTGCCGCGGCGTAGGCCTCGCTCTCCCCGAGCGTCTCGGCGCGGACCAGCGCTTCGGCGAGGCTGTCGAGACGGTGGCGGTTCCCCGTCAGGAGCTTGATTGCGTAGCTGAGTGCCTCGCCAACGATCCGTCTGATCTCATCGTCGATCCGCTGGCGCGTGCGCTCGGAGACCTCGGAGACGCCGGGCATCAGGGCCGAGCCGTTGCCGGCCCGGGGGAGGACCGAGACGAAGCCGATCTCCTCGCTCATCCCGAATCGGGCGACCATGTCACGCGCCAGAGTTGTCGCCTGCCGGATATCCGACTCGGCGCCCGTCGTCTCGTCGCCGAACGCGACCTCCTCGGCGGCACGTCCGCCCGTGGCGACCTTGATGCGGGCGAGCAGGCTCTGCTTGTCGTAGTTGAAGCGGTCGCTGCCTGGCGCCGAGAGGGTGACGCCGAGGCTCATCGTGCGGGGAATGATCGAGATCTTCCGGACGGGATCGGCCCCCGGCGTAAGCATGCCGACCAACGCGTGCCCTGCCTCGTGGTACGCGGTGCGCCGCTTGTCCGCCGCCGTGAGCGTCAGCTTCCGCGCGGCGCCCAGCTCGATCTCCTCGAGCGAGTCGGTGAAGTCGGCCATCTGCACGCGCTCATGCGTCCGGCGCGCGCCGAGCAGCGCCGCCTCGTTCGCGAGGTTCGCGAGGTCGGCGCCGACCATCCCGACGGTGGTCGCGGCGAGCGCGTCGAGATCGACGTCCGGGGCGAGCGGGATGTCGCGCGTGTGCACGCGCAGGATCTGCTCGCGCCCCGCCTTGTCCGGCGCCTGGATCGTCACGCGCCGGTCGAAGCGGCCGGGTCGCAGCAGCGCGGGATCGAGCACGTCGGGGCGGTTGGTGGCGGCGAGGACGATCACGCCTGTGGAGGCGTCGAAGCCGTCCATCTCGGTCAGGATCTGGTTGAGCGTCTGCTCGCGCTCGTCGTTGGCGCCGCTGAAGACGCCGGAGCCGCGCGAGCGGCCGATCGCGTCGATCTCGTCGATGAACACGATCGACGGAGCGGCGGCCTCCGCCTGCTGGAACAGATCGCGCACCCGGGAGGCGCCGACCCCGACGATCATCTCGACGACTCGGACGCCGACATGGAGAAGAAGGGAACGCCGGCCTCGCCGGCGACGGCGCGCGCGAGCAGTGTCTTCCCGGTTCCGGGCGCTCCGCTCAGCAGCACGCCGCGGGGAATGTGCGCCCCGAGCTTGCGGTACTTCCCCGGGTCGCGCAGGAAGTCGACGACCTCGGTCAGCTCATCCTTCGCCTCGTCGATCCCGGCCACGTCCGCGAAGGTCGCATGCTCCTTCGTCGGCTGGTACTGCTTCGCCTTCGCGCGCCCGAACGAGAACATGCCGCCTGCTGCGCCGCTGGACCGCCGAATCAGCCAGATCCAGAGTCCGATGAAGAGGATCGTCGGGCCGAAGCTGACGAGTAGCGTCTGCCACCACGGCGTCCCGGCGGGGGCCTTGGCCGTGACGACGACGCCGTGCTCCTGCAGTAGCCGGTCGAGGCCGTCTGTGTTCGCGAAGGCGGGCACTTGCGTCGCAAACTCGCTTGTTGCCTTCCCCTTCGCGTCGTTCGCCGGGTAATGGATCGCCTGCTTCAGCGTGCCCTGGATGACGCTGTCCCTCGCCGTGATCGAGGCGACGTTTCCGCTCTGCACCTGCGCGACGAAGGTGGGACTGTAGGGAATGGTCACGCGCGGCTTCGACGCCGTCCCGAAGAACGCGGCCGCGAGCAGGTAGTTCAGCAGCAGGAGTAGGACAAAAAGCCCGATCGACCGCCGGCCGAGGCCGAGCTTGCGCGGCGGCTCGTCGCCGCGGCCCTCGGGACGGTTTGCGCGTTTCGGCGCGGACGCTTCATCGCTCGAAGAGCTCACAGCCGGACAATGCCGGCCGGTGGCTGCCATCCCGCTGCCACGTGAACCGCGCTGGCTGCCAACCGTTCCGGCTCCTCGGTCCCGCGGCGCTCGGTGACGACAGGCGGCGCTAGCTTGCGGGCGAGAGCGGAAGACTCCGCTCAGATCCGTAGCGCCGCCGAAAGAGGACGTAGGCGATGCCTCCTGCGGCGAGCGGGAGCCAGTACGCGACGATGCGGTAGAGGAGCGTCGCCGCCAGAGCGTCCCCGCCGGGCACGCCCGCGAGCCTCAAGGTGCCGACGAGCCCCGC
>DATIER010000216.1:0-7368 GCA_035455605.1 Gaiellaceae bacterium | reverse complement strand
CAACGCCCCTTCGATCCGGGCGCTCGGCAAGGAATCGGGCGTCCCGGTCAAGGAGCTCTACCAGCTCTTCCCCAAGGGGCCGGCCAAGCTCGCCGCCAGGATCGGCGGCATCCCCAAGCCCAAGGGCTGCATCTAAGGAGGCCCGCGATGACCGAACTGCTGGAACACCCGACGCACGAAGCGGTCGAGCCCACCACGATCGAGAAGGTGGCGATCGTCGTCTCCAAGGGCTCGCTGGAGGGCATCTACCCCGCGCTGATCATGGCCAACGGCGCCCGCATGGAGGGGATCGAGGCCGACCTCTTCTTCACCTTCTTCGGCCTCGACGCGATCCGGAAGGACCGCTACGGGAAGATCAAGGTCGCGACGGTCGGCAACCCCGGCCTGCACATGCCGACCTGGATCGGCGCGCTTCCCGGCTTCTCCTCGCTCGCGACTTGGATGATGAAGCGGCAGATGGAGAAGATCGACATCCCGCCGATCCCGGAGTTCATCGAGCTCGTCCACGACTCCGGCGTCCGCCTCTATGCCTGCAAGGCGACGGTCGACATGTTCGGCCTGACGATGGACGACTTCGCCCCGCAGGTGGAGGACATCATCTCGGTCGGCGAGTTCTACGAGCAGGCCGCCGGCGGGCAGATCATCTTCACCTGACACTCAGGCCGCGAGCTTCTCCAGCACCGCGTCGACGCGCGCGAACCCGGACTTCGCGCCTTCCTCGACGCCGTACTGCATCGTCGTGTCGCGCTGCTCCGTCGACTCGAAGCGCATCGTCTGCGTCAGCTTCGTCTGCTCGCCGAGATCCTCGAACTCCAGCGTCTGCAGGTGGTTCTGGAACGTCTGGACGAGGCGCTCCGGAGGCTCCACCTCGCGGAACTCGCCCTCGACGACGCCGAAGGCGGTGCGGAACCGATAGGTGCCGCCGGGCCGGACGTCCATCTGCTCGACGACGGTGCCGTCGCCCCACCACTCGGGGATCAGGTCCGGGTCGGTCCAGACGGAGAAGACGTGGGCTCGCGGCGCGTCGAAGACGCGCTCGACCCGGATCTCGAGCTCGCTCGGCGTCGTGACGGTGGTCTCGTTCACGGTCGGCTCACCGCCTGCTCGACGAGCTTCGCGATCCTGGCCTCGTCGGCCCTGGTCAGCTTCGTCAACGCGTACGCGACCGGCCACATCGAGCCGTCGTCGAGGTTCGCGTTGTCCTGGAAGCCGAGCATCGCGTAGCGCTCCTTGAACTTCTCCGCGTTGCGGAAGAAGACGACGACCTTGCCCTGCTTGTCCGCGTAGGCGGGCATCCCGTACCACGTCCTGGGCGTGAGGTCCGGAGCGGCCTTCCTGACGATCGCATGGATCCGCTCGCCGAGCGCACGGTCCTCGGGCGACATCTCCGCCAGCGCGGCCTGCACCGCCTCCTCCCCCTGCGCGGCCGCTTTCAGCTCCTTGGCCCGCGCTCGCATCGCGGCGCGCTCCTCGGCCGAGAACGTGTCCTTCTTCTTCGTCGGGCTCATGGCTGTCCTTTCGTTCGTTCGACGACCTGGGCGAATCGGTCGAGCCGCTGCAGCCACGTGCTGATGCCCTCGAACGCATAGGGGGCGAGCATGCACCTGCGGACGCGGCCGACCTTCTCCGTCGTGACCAGCTCCGCCTCCTCGAGCAGCCGGATGTGCTTCTTCATCCCGGTGAGCGACATGCCGAAGGGCTCGGCGAGCTCGCTGATCGTCGCGCTGCCGGAGCCGAGCCGTTCGAGCACGGCGCGGCGGGTCGGATCGGCGAGGGCGGCGAAGGCGCGGTCGACGGTCGGTGGATACTGAACCATACGGTTCACTATAGCGACGAGGCTTCGTGCCGGCAAGTCGACCGTAGCGATCGTCGCCTGCCGCGGCGGCACGGCGCGACGCCGCGACCGTCGACGGCGATTCGAGAAGCGCCCGAATTTGCGGACTTTTTCGTTCGCGGCCCTCTTGCGCGGACACGTCCCCTGCCATAGGTTCTCTCTCGCGCCGAGCACGGAGCGCAAGTAGGTCGAAGCCGATCTCGAGGGCGGTAGGCGGAAGCCGAGAGTCAGCGAGAGCGGTGGACGAAAGCGGCACCGACTCGGCGAACGAAGGAGCGCCTCCGGGCGCTCTTTCGTTTGTCGGGGCTCAGGCTGCCCAGAGGCCGGAGCGCCGTGGCGCAGGCGCCGGCCGGCGGGTCACGCGGAGGTGCCGGCGCTTCGGCTCCCGTCCGGAGCTGCTCCGCCTTCGTGCTGTCCCGACTGTCCAGTCGTCGCCCCGGCGATAGATGCCGGGGCCGCTGAGGATCGGCATGCTCTTCGCTTCACCGCCGGGAGCAAATCCCAAACGCCGGCTCGCGCTCGTCCCGATCGGATGATGCGGCGGCGGGCGCCGCGCGTGACGCTCGTCGGGCGGCGATGACGAGCCCTCGCCAGCAACGGGTGACGGATGCGCGCGCGAAGGTGCGAGCCGTGCCGCGCCCGAACCTGCTCGAGCGGCGGATGACGAGCTTCCTGCGCAAGCCGCCCTCGATCCGCGCGGCCGCCGGCGTGATCGTGACCGCGACGACGCTCGTCGTGGTCGGCGCCGGCATCCTGATCCGCGTTCTCGACCCGCACGAGTACCACAGCATCTGGGTCGGGATGTGGTGGTCGCTGCAGACGGTGACGACGGTCGGGTACGGGGACGTGACGCCCGCCAAGCCGATCGGGCGGGTCGTCGGCGCGTTCGTGATGCTCGAGGGGATCGCGTTCCTCGCGATCATCACCGCGGTGATCACGTCCAGCTTCGTCGCGCGGGCCGAGCGCGAGCGGCAGCTGGCCGAGCAGGCTGACGACGCCGCGCTCGAGGAGCGGCTCGAGGCCCGCCTGGACGAGCTCGACGGGCGCTTCGACCGCGTCGAGGCGATGCTGCGCGAGCTCGGGAGCAAGTGACGTGGCGGGCGAGCCCGCGACGAGCGTGCCCGACAGCGGCCTGCGCCGGGGGCGCGCGCGGCGGATCCAGGACTGGCTGCGCGGCCGTGGCGACACCTCCCTCGGTCGGCTCGCGCTGCAGTGGTTCCGCGCCTACTTCGCGGCGAGCCGGAACTCGGGCTGCGCCGTGACCGTCTACGCGTCGCTCTCGGTGCTGCCGGCGGCGCTCGTCTTCATCGCCGCCGCGCATCCGTTCCAGAGCGACGTCAACGTGTTCGCGCAACACCTGGTGACGCACATGAAGCTGACAGGCTCGACCGCGACCCTCGTGCAGGACACCTTCGGCTCCACCTCCTCGAACGCCCTCGCCGCGAGCATCGCCGTCGTGATCTCGTTCCTGCTCTGGGGAATCGGGATCGGCCAGATCTACCAGGACGTCTACGCCCGCGCCTGGGGCGTCGAGGTCGGCTCGCTCGCCGACCAGGGGCTGTTCGCGGCCTTCTTCTTCCTGCTCGCGGCCGCGATCGCGCTCGCGGTCGTCTCGGCGGCGAAGTTCCGCGACGCCGGCGTGCTCGTGCTCGTGCCGGCGTGGCTCGTCGCCTCGACGGCCTTCTGGCTGCTCGTCCCGAGCATGCTCCTGCACCGGAAGGTCGGGCTGCGGGCCCTCCTGCCGGGCGCGCTCGTGGCGTCCGTCGTGATCGGCGGCACGGTCGCGACGTCGCCGCTCTTCCTGTCGGCGCCGCTGAACCAGAACGGCAAGGCGTTCGGCTCCTTCGGCGTCGTGCTGACCGTGATCGGCTACGCGTTCGTGCTGTTCACGATGACGCTCGTCTGCGCCGTGTTCTCGCCGGTCTGGCGGAGCTGGCGCGAGAGCGAGCGGTTGCGCGCCTAAGCCCGCTCAGGCGCGGCCGGCGGCAAGCTTCGCGCTCATCTTCACCGCCTTGACCGCACCGGTCGCGCCGGCTTGCAGGGTAAGCCCGATCGCGAGCAGCGCGGCGCCGATCGCCAGGACCAGCACGCGCTGTGAGCCGATCAGCAGGATCCCGATCCGGCCGAGCACGTAGGGCGGAGTGCAGACGATCGCCCCGAGCGTGCCGCCGATCGCGGCCGCGGCAAGCTTGTCGCGTCGTGACCCAACCGGCTTGATGCCGACGATTCGCGCCGGGACGGTCACGTACGTCAGCATCATCACGCCGACCACGATCCCGAGCGAGAGCGTGAACCAGAACTTGCCCCAGCGCGGGACGACGATCGCCGACAAGCCGAGCGCGACGCCGACGACGAGCCCGGCGCCGAGCACGACCGGCAGGTGGCGCCTGGCGAGTCCGAACGCAGGGCGGATCTTCGGCGTGCCGGGCTCGGAGATGGCGAACGCGAACACGGCGTTGAGGTAGAACGCCGCAGCCGTCACCAGCGCGATCGCCGCCACGAGCAGCGCCTCGGCGCCGCCGTGCCAGGTGTGGAACTCCTCCCCCCTGAAGGCGTGCTTCTTGAGGTCGAGCAGCGCGAGCCAGATCCACATCGCCGGGAGCACCTGCACGAGCATCAACCGCCAGTTGGAGACGATCAGGCGGACGCCCTGGAAGAGCATCACGACCGCCGCGACCGCGAACACCAGCGGCGCGAAGATCCGGCGCGAGCGGCTGAGCGCCACCACCGCCGACTCGATCCGAGCCTCGTCCCCGTCGCGGATCGCCCGCACGAGCGCGCGCCCCTGCCTCGCCAGCAGCTCCCGGCGGGACGCGGGCGGGTGCGTCGCGGAGGTCGTCATCGCGCCGCGGCTATTCGCGCTTCATCATCGCGAGCGCCTCGCGCTCGAGGTCGACGTACTCCTCCCCGGTCAGGTCGACGACCGCCTCCTTGATCGTGCCGCCGGTGAACGCGTAGGGGCGCTCGCCCGGATAGTCGTCGGTGACGGGCGACGCCGGATCCTGGCCGACGTTGAGCCCTTCGCCCACCAGCGAGAAGTTCCCGGGCTGGGTCATGATCGTCCCCTCCCCGACCTTCTTGTCGTCGATGAAGAGCGAGAGCGTCCCGGTCGACGGCATCGAGTCGCCCTCGCGCACGAACGACGCGCCGAGGATGACCTTCCCCGTCGGGACCTCGTCGCTCGACTCGACGGTCTGAACCTTGCTGCCGACGAAGTTGTAGGTGTACTTCAGCTTGCGCTCCTTGACGTACAGCGCGTGCCCACCGAAGGCCGAGCCGTGTGAGAAGAGCACGCCGGCGGCGTCGGGCGAGTCGATCTCGACCTCGACCGCGATCGAGTAGCTGCGGTTCCGCATGTTCGCCGCCTCCGACTCGGGCACCTCGGCGGTACCGGCGTAGTAGACGTAGCGGTCGCGCGGCGAAGACGCCTGCGGGCGCGTCGGGTCGGCCAGCACCTCGACCACCGTCCGGTCGTCGAGCGGCAGTCCGTTGTAGAGACCTGCGAGATGGAACCACTGGTTGATCATCTCCTGCAGCTTCGCCGGGTTCTCGGCGGAGAGATCGTGCATCTCCGTCGGGTCCTCGTCGACGTGGAAGAGCTCCCACCGGTCCTGGTCGAAGTCGCTCCAGCCGGCGATCGTCGGGTGAACGCTGACCGCCTTCCAGCCCCGGTGCCAGACGGCACGGGAGCCGAGCATCGAGAAGAAGGCGGACTCCTTCGGCGTCGGCGCATCCGCGCTCTCCAGGGTCGACCGGAAGCTGACGCCCTCGAGTGGCACCTGCTCGTAACCGTTGACTTCCTCCGGCAGCTCGACGCCGAGGAGGTCGTAGAGCGTCGGCACGACGTCCGTCGCGTGCATGAACTGCTTTCGGAGCTCGCCCTTGGCCTGCAGGCCCTTGGGCCAGGAAATGATCAGCGGGTCGGCGACGCCGCCTTCGAAGTTGTAGCGCTTCCACATCTTGAACGGCGTGTTGAACGCCCAGGCCCAGCCGTTGGGGTAGTGGTTGTAGGTCGTCGGCGAGCCGAGCTCGTCGAGGAACTGCAGGTTCTCCTCGATCGAGTCCGGGATGCCGTTGAAGAACTTGGTTTCGTTGACGGAGCCGTTCGGACCGCCCTCGGCGCTCGCGCCGTTGTCGGAGACGAAGACGACGATCGTGTTCTCGAGCTCACCTGCCTCCTCGAGGAAGTCGAGCAGGCGACCGATCTCGTGGTCGGTGTGCGAGAGGAAGCCGGCGTAGACCTCTGCCATCCGCGAGAACAGTCGGCGCTCGTCGTCCGAGAGGGACTCCCACGGCCGCGTGACGTCGAGCTCCGGCCAGGGCTTGCCCTCGGGGTTCTTCTCGCCGGCATAGGGATTCAGCGGCGAGAGCTCCGCGTCTGCCGGGAAGAGGCCGAGCTCCTTCTGGCGCGCGAAGACCTGCTCGCGGTAGGCCTCGTAGCCCATGTCGAACCGGCCCCTGTACTTCTCGATCCACTCCTTCGGCGCGTGGTGCGGAGCGTGCGTCGCGCCCGGGCAGAAGTACATGAAGAACGGCTTCTCGGGCGCGATCACCTTGGCGTCCTTGACGAACTCGATCGCCTTGTCGGTCAGGTCGGTGGTCAGGTGGTACCCGTCCTCCGGCATCGCCGGCTGCTCGACCGGGTGGTTGTCGTAGACGAGGTCCGGATACCACTGGTTCGTCTCGCCGCCGAGAAAGCCGTAGAAGCGCTCGAAGCCGCGGCCGACCGGCCAGTTCCGCTTGGTCGACGCCATGTTCATCTCGTCCAGCGGGCAGAGGTGCCACTTGCCGAGCATGTAGGTGTTCCAGCCGCGCTCGCCCAGCACCTCGGCGATCGTCGCGCACTCAAACGGGATGTGGCCGTTGCCGTTGGGGAACCCGGTCGTGGCCTCGGCGATGCAGGCCATGCCGTTCGTCGTGTGGTTGCGCCCGGTGAGGAGCGAGGAGCGCGTCGGCGAGCAGAGCGCCGTCGTGTGCCAGTTGGTGTACGTGAGGCCGTTCTCGGCGAGCCGGTTGATGTTCGGCGTCTCGATCAGGCCGCCCCAGGGCTCCATCGCCGAGAAGCCGACGTCGTCGAGCACGATGTAGAGCACGTTCGGCGAGCCCGGCGGCGCGACCGGCTGGACGTACGGCTCCCAGTCCGGCTGCGAGCCGCGGATGTCGACGTCGATCGTGCCCCTGAACTGCTTGCCCATCTCTACGCCTCCCGTACGGGTTCCGTCGTCGCGAGGCTGCCCGCCGGCCCGCGCAGGCGCATCACCCGGAGCGGGTGAGCCTGGTCGATGCCTATCGTTCGCCGGCATGGAGATCCCGGTCCGCCTCGACTTCGACCGCCACGCGCCTGCGTTCTCGGCCGCGATGAGCCGGCTCGACCGCGCGGCGCGCGAGGAGCTCGAGCGGGTCGGCTTCGACCGCCGCCTCGCCGAGCTCGTGCGCATCCGCGCCTCCCGGCTGAACGGCTGCGCCTACTGCATCGACATGCACACGAAGGACGCGAAGGCAGCCGGCGAGACCGAGCAGCGCATCTACGCGCT
>DATIER010000215.1:0-7668 GCA_035455605.1 Gaiellaceae bacterium | reverse complement strand
GAGGAAGAAGGCCGCCGCCGTCGCCGCGAGGCGGTCGGTGTAGAGGCGCGGCGCGAGGCAGGCGCCGATCGCGACGTAGCTCAAGTGCCACGCGGTGTAGGGCGGGTGCAGCAGCGTGACGTAGTCGCGCCAGCCGCCCGGCGCGAGCGCGTAGAAGGCGGGCCGCGCCTGAGCCTCGCTCACGTCCGCCGGCCCCAGAGAACCGTGCAGCCGCCGAGGCTGAGCCGCCGCGCGTGCACGTCCTCGAAGCCGGCCTCGCGGAAGGCGCCGAGCAGGCGCGGGACGGGCCAGCGCTCGTCGAAGTCACGGATGCTGCCCCCGAGGAAGCGGCCGACGCCGTGCCATCCCGGCGAGATGGCGCGTCCGAGCACCGGCAGGCCGACGTCGACCCAGAGGTTCCACGCCGCGTGCGGGAGCGCGCCGGGTGGGACACCGAAGTCGAGCAGGGCCGCCGTCGCTCCCGGTCGCAGCACGCGCGCCAGCTCGACGAGGCCGGCGGGGAGGTCGTCGAGGTAGCGGAGCAGGTATCCCGCGGTCAGCCCGTCGAACGCCGCGTCCTCGAACGGGAGCTTCGCGGCGCCGGCCTCGACGAGCCGGATGCGCGTCGTCTCGGCGGCGAGCAGCAGGCGCCGGCGTGCCTCGGCGAGCATCTCGGCGCTCTGGTCGACGCCCACCACTGCGCAGCCCTTCTGCCGCACGAGCTCGAGCGCGACCGCGCCCGTGCCGCAGGCGACGTCGAGAACGGTCTCGTCCGGCCCGACGGGCAGCCGCGAGACCAGGAACCGCCGCCAGCGGGGATCCTGGCCGAACGAGAGCAGGTTGGCGTAGCGGTCGTAGGTCGGGCCGAGCGGTGCGAACAGTCCGCGCGCGAGCTCGGTCCGGGACACGCTCACCTCACGAGTCTAAGCTCGCGCTCGTGGCGCTGGAGAACGACCTCAGACGGATCGCCGAGGCCGCGGGGCGGTTTGCCGCCGACGGCGAGGACGTGGCCGGGATCGTCCCCGCCGAGCCGGCGAGCGGGATCCGCGTCTACGTCTGCGCCTACGGCTCAGGCGAGGACTCGAGCTGGCTCGTTCTCGACGCGACCGCGGTGCCCGTCCGGGACCGCCAGCTCGTGCGCGACGCGGTCTCGATCGCGGCGCTGTGCGAGCTCGCGGAGGAGGCGGCCGGGACGGAGCCGTCCGGAGCCAGGGTCGCGACGCCTGCGCTCCTCGACGAGCTCGGCGCGGCCGGGGGCCCGGAGGTCGCGGCCGCGGTCGGCGCCGCGAGCGAGGCGATCGCCGAGCTGGTCGCCGACGTCGAGCGCGGGTACAAGCTCGAGCTGAGCTAACCTGGCGCCATGGAAGGCTTTCCCTTCGGCGGCGATCCCGAAGACCTGATGCGCAGCCTGCGCGAGTTCGCCGAGCAGCAGGCCGAGTCCGTCCAGGAGGCCCAGCGCGAGCAGTTCGCAACGCTGACCCTCAACACCGCGGTCGAGCTCACCGCTGCAGCGATGCAGCAGGTGAACCCGACCGGCGGTGCGGACGAGCAGGCCATGGCTCTGCGCGACGCGATGCGCGTGCTCTTCCCTGAAGCCGTCGCGCTGGTCTCAGCAGCGCGGCAAGGCTTCATGCGCGAGAGCTGACGCCGGCCGGCGCTGGACGGCCGCGGCGGCAAAGCCGCCACGGCCTCTAGGCGGCATCGCAAGCGACGCCTTGGTCAGCAGCGCGGCAAGGCCTCATGCGCGAGAGCTGACGCAGGCGCCTCGGACGCGAGCCGGCGACCGGCCCCGATCAACCAGCGGCCGAGCGCCAGGCGAACGCGTCGGCGCGGCGCGACCGTGGGCCAGTCGCGACTCAGGCGGGCCATGTGCTCCTGGGCGAACTGTGTCCGGAATTCGTAGTCGTACATTCGGCTCGCGCTCCTCTCTCGGCGTGGAGTATCTTTACGTCGAGAGACAAGGGTACAGGTCGAATATCTTGACGTCAAGAGAAATTGCTTCCACAATGGGCTCGTGAGCGACGAGCAGGACCACATCGACCGCTGGCTCCGGGAGGTCGACCTCCCGGCCGGGGTCGACCTCGAGGTGGAAGGGATCGTCGATCGGATCAACGGCCTCAGACGACGGTTCCACCGGATGCTCGACGAGACGCTGGCGGAGTTCGGCCTCAACTCGGGCGAATGGAAGGCGCTGAACCAGCTCCGGCAGGCGGAGCCACCGCACCGCCGCTCGATCGGGCAGCTCGCGGCCTGGGCCGACCTGTCGAGCGGCGCGATGACGAACCGCGTCGACCGGCTGGAGGAGGCGGGTCTCGTCAGGCGCATCCCCGACCCGAACGACCGTCGCGGCGTGCTCGTGGAGCTGACCGACACGGGCCACCAGGTCTGGGAGGACTCGCTCCGGGCCGGCGCCCAGAACGAGGCGCTGATCGCCGCGGCGCTGACCGCCGACGAGAAGCAGCAGCTGAACACGCTCTTGCGCCGCCTGATGCGCGAGTTCGAACAGCGGGAAGCGCAGAGATAGGGCTCCCGCCGCGCCCTCGCGGTGCGCAGCGGGAGCCAGCGGTCGCCCTCGACTACTTGGCGGGCGGGATCAGCACGGCGTTGACGACGTGGATCACGCCGTTCGACGCCATCACGTCGGCCTTCGTGACCTTCGCCTTGTTGACGAAGACGTTCGCGCCCGAGACGCGGATGCTGACCTTCTTGCCGTTCAGCGTCTTCGCCGAGCTGAGCATGGAGACGTCGGCCGCGGTGACCTTGCCCGCGACGACGTGGTAGAGCAGGACGGCCTTCAGCTTCGCCTTGTTCGCGAGCAACGCGTTCAGCGTCCTCTTCGGCACCTTCTTGAACGCCGCGTCTGTCGGCGCGAAGACGGTGTACGGCCCGGGCTGCCGCAGCGCCGATACGAGCCCTGCGCGCTTGAGCAGCTTCGTCAGCGTCGTGAACTTCCCGGCCGCGGTGGCCGTGGCGACGATATCCCCCTGGGGCTCGGCGGTCGTGCGCCCCTGCGCGACGGCCGCGGCGGCCAGCGCCGCGACGGTCACGAGCGCCGCGATCGCCAGTGCAACTCTCTGCATGGTTCTCCTCCTCCTGTCTAGCCGTTGTCCAGCGTTCGTGCCGTACCGTAGCGTCTTCGTCTAGTGTCTGTCAAGTTTTTGTCGAATTAGTTCCTGCGTCGTAGGATTCGCCCGTGAGCCTGGTCGACTCCGCGATCGTCCGCCTGCTGCCGGCAGTGCCGAAGTCGGTCGTGCGCCGGATCTCGTCGCGGTACATCGCCGGCGAGGACCTCGACGACGCGCTCCGTGTCGTCCGCGAGCTGAACGACCAGGAGAAGCTGGCGACGATCGACGTGCTCGGCGAGGAGATCACCGAGCCGGAGGAGGCGCGCGCGATCGCCGCGGCCTACCGCGAGGCATTCGAGGCGATCGAGCGCGGGAAGCTCGACTCGAACGTCAGCGTGAAGCCGACGGCGCTCGGCTTGAAGCTCGGCTACGAGCTCTTCCGCGACAACCTGGCGGAGGTCGTCGAGCACGCAGGCTTGCGCGGCAACTTCGTCCGGATCGACATGGAGGACTCCTCGACGACGGACGACACGCTCCGCGCGTACCGGGAGCTCCGGACCTCAGGGCACGAGAACCTCGGAGTCGTCTTCCAGGCGCGGCTGAAACGCACGCTGGCTGACATCCGCGACCTGGCCGAGCTGCGGCCGAACGTGCGTCTCTGCAAGGGCATCTACCTGGAGCGGCCCGAGGTCGCCTACCGCGACTTCGACTCGGTCCGCGCCAGCTTCGGGCAGGCGCTCGAGGCGCTGCTCGACGCCGGGTGCTACGTGGGGATCGCGACGCACGACGAGTGGCTCGTCGAGCAGGGACAGCGGCTCACCTCGTCACGCGACCTCGGCGGCGACGACTACGAGTTCCAGTTGCTGCTCGGGGTGCGGCCGACGCTCGGCGACGAGCTCGTGCGCGGCGGCCACCGCGTCCGGATCTACACGCCCTTCGGCCGGCACTGGTACGCGTACTCGCTGCGCCGGCTGCAGGAGAACCCGAAGCTCGCGGGCTACATCGCCGCCGACACCGTCGGTCGCCTCGTCCCGGGCCGCAACGGCTCGCCGTAGCAGCCAAGCAACAGACTGTTACAGGGAGCCGGAGCGCGGAACCCTCGGCGCCGGCGCGGGTTCGAGGGGAGCAAGTAACAGACTGTTACTTGGATTCAGGGTTTCCGCGCGACCACGACGAGGTCGCCCGGGACCCGCACCTCGCGGCGGCCCCAGCGGTTCGGGTCCGGCAGCTCCTCGAGCCGCTCCAGCGCGAGCCCGGCGCCGCCGAGGGCGTGGATCAGGCGCCCGAGGGGCCAGCCGTCGAAGTAGCTCTCGTGCCAGTGCAGCATCTGGTCGAGGCACGCCGCGACCGGGTGCTCGTCGTACAGGAACAGGATCCCGCCGCGCTTCAGCGCCGCCGCGATGCCCGCCGCCCAGCCGTCCAGGTCGGAGACCTCGGCGAGTGCGCCCCACGACGAGTACACGACGTCGAAGCGCCCGCGACGCAGCTCGACCGGCAGCGCCTCGGGCGACGCCGTCACGAGCGCCGCGTCCGGCAGCCGTTTGCGCGCGGCCACGACCGTCTTCTCGTCCGCGTCCACTCCCGTGACGAGGGCGCCGAGGCTCATCAGCGCCGCCGTCTCGCGGCCGGCGCCGCACGCCAGGTGCAGCACGTGCCGCCCGCCGATGTCGGGCAGCCGCTCGCGCACCGGCTTCGGCAGCGTTCGTGAGCCACGCGTCGACGAGCGCCGGATCCGCTTGTGCGCCTCTTCCCAGGCGCGGAGGTTGGTGTCCGTCGGTTCCATCAGGCCAGCAGCGAGAAGCCGCCGTCGACGACCAGGGTATGGCCGCAGACCATCGCCGCCGCCGGCGAGCAGAGGAAGCAGACCGCGTCGGCCACGTCGCCGGGCTCGACGAGGCGGCCGACCGGCGTGCGCTTCAGGCCCGACGAGATCATCTCCTCGCGATTCGGGAAGTGCTCGAGCGCGCCCGTCTCGACGACGCCGGCCGAGACGGCGTTGACGCGGATGCGCGGCGCGAGCTCGACCGCCAGGTAGCGGACGAGTGCCTCGAGCGCCGCCTTCGAGACGCCGACGAGCGTGTAGTTGTCGAGCACGCGGATCGAGCCGAGGCTGGAGACGCCGACGATCGACGAGCCGTCCGGCATCTGCGGCGCGCACGCGCGCGTGAGCGTCAGCAGCGCGCGCGCGTTGGCGGCGATCGTCCAGTCCCAGTGCTTGTCCTCCGTCTCGAGCGCGGGCCGGATCACGCCGGTGGCGGCGTTGTGCACGAGCACGTCGAACGGCCCGAGCTCGGCGGCCTCGGCGGCCACGCGCTCCGAGGCGACGTTGCCGCGCAGCAACAGCGGCTCCGCGCCGGCGCTGCGCAGCTCCTCGGCCGCCTCCTCGGCCGCGCGGTCGTTGCGGAGGTAGCCGATCGCCACGCGCGCCGCGCCCTGCTTCGCGAACTGGAGCGCGATCGCCCTGCCGATCCCCCGCGAGCCTCCCGTCACGAGGACGGAGGCGCCCTCGAAGCTCATCGCCGCGGCAGCGGCTCGTCCGCGGGCGCCGAGCTCGGCATCTCCCGCCAGCCCGGCACGTCGCGCCGCACGCGCGGGCCCTCGTGCGCCTTCGTCGAGGCGTGGCCGAGCCGGTCGAGCAGCTCCATCTTCTCCTCGGCGTAGCGGCGCAGCTCGTGGTCTTCTGGCAGCTCGAGCACGAGCTCCTGCACCCGCGCGCGCAGCTGGTAGGCGAAGTGCGGCGTCGCCGGCCCGAGGAGGGCGTCGATCTGCTCGCGCGTCGGCTCGGGCATGCCGGAAAGCCTAATGGGTAGGTTCGTGGATATGCGCCGTCCCGAGGTCGCCGATCTGATGCTGCTGGCGACCGTCACCCTCTGGGCGCTCAACTTCACGGTCACGAAGTACGTCATCTCGCACGGCTTCCACCCGATCGCGTACGGCGCCCTTCGCTTCGGCGGCGCAGCGATCCTCTTCGGCGGCGCGACGTACGCGCGTGAGCACACGTTCGCGCTCCGACGACGCGACCTGCTGACGCTTGCCGGCGCCGCGATCGTCGGGATCTTCCTCAACCAGCTCGCGTTCGTCTACGCGATCAAGCTGACGACGGCGACGACGGTCGCGCTCCTGTTCGGGACGCTCCCGGTGCTGACCGGGATCTTCGCCTCGCTGCTCGGGATCGAGCGGCTCGGCTCGCGCTTCTGGCTCGCGGCGGTGCTCGCGTTCGGCGGCGCAGCGCTCGTCGCGCTCGGCTCGGGCGGCGGCGTCTCGGGCCAGCTCTGGGGCGACCTGCTCGGCTTCGCCGCGTCGGCCACCTGGGCCTGGTACACGGTCGCGGTCTCGCCCCTCCTCGGGCGCTACTCGACGCTGCGCGTGAGCGCGGTCGCGTTCACGATCGGCACGCTGCCGCTCCTGCTCGTCGGCCTCCCGCAGCTCACGAGCCAGGACTACGGCCTCGGCCCGACGATCTGGCTGCTCTACGCGTTCGCGATCGTCGGCCCACTCGTGGTCGCGAACCTGCTCTGGTTCGGCGGCATCAGCCGCGTTGGCCCGTCGCGCGCGTCCGTCTTCGCGAACCTGCAGCCGTTCCTCGCGGCGATCTTCTCGCTCCTGATCCTGTCCGAGCCGCTGACGCGGGTGCAGGTCGCCGGCGGGCTGGCGATCGCCGGCGGGATCCTGCTCTCCCGGCCGCCGCGCCCGCTGGCGACGCAGTCGGTCGCGACGTGAGCACCCTGCGCGAGCGGCTCGAGCGGACGCCGCCCGGCTACCACTACTCGATCGGCCGCGTGCTCGCGATCTACGCGGGGCTGATGACGGCGCTGTTGCTCGCGGCGCTCGACCAGACGATCGTCGCCACCGCCCTGCCGCGGGTGGTGTCGGAGCTCGGCGGGATCAGCCAGTACTCGTGGGTCTTCACCGCGTACATGCTCGGCTCGACCGTCACGGTGCCGCTCTACGGCAAGCTCGGCGACGCCCACGGCCGCAAGCCGCTCTTCATCGTCGCGATCGTGATCTTTCTCGCCGGCTCCGCGCTCTGCGGCCTGGCGCAGAACATGGTGCAGCTCGTCGTGTTCCGCGCGATCCAGGGCGTCGGCGCGGGCGGGCTGTTCCCGCTGACGCTCGCGATGGTCGGGATGATCGTGCCGCCGCGCGACCGCGGCCGCTACCAGGGGCTGATCGGGTCGGTCTTCGCCGCCGCCTCGATCGTCGGGCCCCTCGTCGGCGGGTTCATCGTCGACAACACCTCCTGGCGCTGGATCTTCTTCGTCAACCTGCCGGTCGGCGTGGTCGCGCTCGCGGTGATCCTCGTGACGATGCCGAAGCGCCGCTCGCGGCACGAGCACTCGATCGACTGGCTCGGCGCGGCGGTGCTCGCGCTCGGCACGACGGCGCTCCTGCTCGGCCTCGTCTGGGGCGGCCGCGAGTACCCGTGGGGCTCGCCGGAGGTACTCGGCGCGCTCGCCGCGGCCGTGGCGGCGTTGAGCGTGTTCGCGCTGATCGAGCGGCGCGTGCCGGAGCCGATCCTGCCGTTCGACCTGCTGCGCAACCAGACCGTCGCCTCGAGCGTCGCGTGCATGTGCCTCGTCGGCGCGGCGATGTTCGGGACGATCAGCTTCGTGCCGCTCTTCGT
>DATIER010000214.1:0-16762 GCA_035455605.1 Gaiellaceae bacterium | reverse complement strand
CTCCGCCCCGCATCGGGATGCTCGACCCACCAGACTTCGCCCCGGGCTACCAGGGCTCGCCCTTGATCGCCGAGATCGCTCCCGCGAGTACCCATGCGTCCTGGTCGGGCGGCGGCTGGTTCCGGTAGCCCTCGACGATCGCGGCGTCGATCGCCGCCGGGTCACCTGACTCGAGCAGGAGGTCGATCGCTTCGCGAATCAGATCCGATCGCGACCGACCCGACGCCGACGCGCGCTGGTCGAGAGCAGCCAGCCGTGCGTCGTCGAGCTGAATCAAGGTTTGGCGACGAGCCATGGGCATATCATGGCATATGACTGACGGCTTCGCGGTAGACGGCCACCGTCTCGCGCGCGACCCGGTGCCAGTCGAACGCGCGCGCGCGGGCGAGGCCGCGCGATCGCAGCTCCTCCCGCCGGTCGATCGCCTCTTGCAGGCCAGCTGCGATCGCGGCCGGGTCGAGCGGGTCGACGAGCACGGCCGCGTTGCCCGCGACCTCCTCGAGCGCGTCGTTCCGCGAAGCGACCACGGGCGCGCCGCAGGCCATCGCCTCGAGCACCGGCAGGCCGAAGCCTTCGTAGAGCGAGACGTAGGCGACGGCACGCGCGCCGCGGTAGAGCCGCGCCAGCTCGTCGTCCCGCACCTCGCCGAGCCAGCGCACGCCGTCGCCCTGGACCCGCACGCCCCCCCAGCCGGCCGCGCCGGCCACGAGCAGCGGCAGGCCGTCGAGTTCGGCACGGCGGTAGCCGTCCACGAGCCGCTCGAGGTTCTTGCGCGGCTCGAGCGTCGAGACCGCGAGCACGTAGTCGCCGGCGGCGGCGTCGCCGTCGGAGGTGAACGGCGCGCCGACCGCGTTCGGGATCACGCGCACCTTCTCGGCCGGCGCGTCGAGCAGCTCGACGAGCTCGCGCTTCGTGAACTCCGAGACCGCGATCAGCCGCGTGGCCGCGCGCACGACACCGGGCAGCACGCCCCGCGAGTACGTCCGCGTCCAGCGGTTGAAGGTCTCCGGGTGCCGCAGCACCGCGAGGTCGTGGAACGTGACCACGAGCGGGACGCGTGAGCGCGTCGGCGCGCGCTGCGTCGGGCAATGGAGCACGTTCACGCCGTCCCGCCGCGCCTTCCACGGCAGCCCCGTGAGGTACCACGCGAGGTCGCGCACCGGCACGAGCGCCCGCGCCGAGCCGCCGAGCGCGTAGCGGTGGACGTCGACGTCCTCGTCCCGGAGCGCCTCGAGCAGCGAGCGGATGTGGCGCGCCGTGCCCGCCCGCGTGAGCGCGAGCGCCGAGACGTCCATGCCCACCCTGAGCGGCACACGGTCAGTCTAGGAGCGCCCGGCCGTGCGTCTGGCCGCTTGCGCAGGAAACCCACGCGAAACGCACATCGCACCGGCTCGCGCGACGCTGTAGCGTCACCGCGAGCAATGGTCGCGAGCCTCGACGAACGCATCCTTCGTGAGGCGCTCATCGGCGCGGAAGCGGCGATCACCGTCTTCTCCTCCGACCGCAGGATCCTCGCCGTCAACGAGCGCTACCTCGAGCTGACCGGCTACTCGCGCGAGGACGTCGAGCGGCATCGCGTGGGCGAGAACCTGCGACTCGATCCGCTCGCGGAAGAGCGCTTCGTCGAGCTGATCACGTCGGCGACCTCCGCAGGCGAGGCGGACATCCTGCGCAGGAACGGCGAGCCGCTGGCGGTGGAGTACGTCGTCATCCCGACCGAGGTCGACGGCGAGCGCCACTTCATCGGGATGATGTGGCCGCTGGTCGCCGCGGAGCCGCCGCCGGCGGGAACGGCCGAGGAGGCGCTCACGCGCGAAGCGGAATGACCGCGGCCACGAGGGTGCCGCCGTGCGGCGGGCTCTTCACGCGGAAGCTGCCGCCAGTCGCCTCGACCCGGTCACGCAGGCCCTGGAGCCCTGAGCCCTCTTCGCGCGCGTCGCCGATTCCGTCGTCGTGCACCTCGATGCGCAATGACGTGCCGACGCGGCGCGCTCGAATTGCGATCGCCTTCGCCCGCGCGTGCCGCTGCGCGTTCGTCACCGCTTCGGCGATCACGTAGTACGCGGCCGCCTCGACCTGGTCGGGGAACCGCTCGGCCGAGACGCCGGTCCGGTCGATCGGGACGGGCGACCGCGCGGCGATGTCGTTGATCGCAAACCAGAGCCCGAAGGTCGCGACCGCCGCAGGGTGGAGGCCGTGGGCGAGCTCCCGGAGCTCGTCGATCGCGAGCTGCAGCTCCGTGTCTGCCGTGTCGAGCAGCGCGAGCGCGCGGGATGACGTTCGCGGCACCTCCCGGCCGATCTGCTCCAGGCGAAAGGACAACGCGGTCAGCCGCTGCTGGGCGCCGTCGTGGAGGTTTCGCTCCAGCCGCCGCCGCTCTTCGTCGCTGGCCGCGAGCACGCGTGCTCTCGACTGCCGTAGCCGCCCCGCGACCCGCTCCCGCTCCGAGACCACCGCGGCGAGGCACAGCGCCGAGAGAGCGGCCACGAAGATGAAGAGCTGCGTGCTCAGCAGGCTCCTCGTCAGCGAGTGGAAGCTGAACGGACCGTTGTGGTGGATCGTCTGCCAGACCACGATCACGCTGACGAGCGCCACCGAGAGCGTCGCCCCGCGCTGGCCGAACCGCAGCGCCGCCCAGAGCAGGCCGGGGAACGCGAGATACGCGACCGGCGTGCTCGTGTCGAGGCCGAGCGCGGTCAGGCCGAGCGCGGCGGCCAAGCCGACGGCGCCCTCGATCTGTCGTTGCCGGGTGCCGGGCAGGAGCGGCTGGCGCCACCACGCGATGGCAAGCGGCACGATCAGGAGCGCGCCGCACGTGTCGCCGAGCCACCACGTCCGCCACACGTTCGGGAGCTGGTGCGCCTCGATGACGTTCCCCGCCTGTGAGGAGAGCGTGCCGACCGTGGCGCTGATCGCCGTGGCCGCGGCGAGGCCGAGGACGACCAGGACGACGTTGCCGACCGTGTCGAGCGGCCCGCCCCGGCGGGCGATCCGGCAGATGAGCAGGGTGCCCACGACGACCTCCAGCGTGTTGCCCACGGTCTGTCCCAGCGCGGACCCGACCGGGAGCGTGGAGTAGTTGTTCGCGAGCAGGTCGCCGACGAGGATGCCGGGCCAGAGCTGCACGCCGCCGAGGTAGAGGAAGGCGACCCCGACGCCGACCGGCAGCCACACGATCGCGGCCACGGCGCCCGAGAACTCCAGTTGATAGCCGAGCTTCGCCGAGCCGTAGTAGGCGCCCGCGAGCGCTGCTGTGGTGACGAGGCTGCGACCCCGCGGGATGTACAGCGTCCAGCGGGAGTACGTCGGTTCTTCGTTCGAGGCGAGCGGGTACTCGACCAACGAGGCCCTCCCCGGGCTGGGGAACGAGACTGTACCGCGCCCGGTCAGGCGGTCCGCAGGTAGCCCGAGAGCACGGCCTCGCCGCAGGCGCGCCACGTGAAGCGGGAGGCGTGCGCGAGACCTCGGCCGCGGGGCTCGTCGAGCGCCCGCTGGAGCGCGTCCGCGAACGAGGCGGTCTGCTCGGGGTCGACGCGAGTCGCCGCGTCGCCGCACGCCTCGTCCAGCGACGGGTGGGCGGAGACGACGGCAGGCACGCCGCTCGCCAGCGCCTCGACCACGGGCATGCCGAAGCCCTCGAACCGCGACGGGTAGGCGAACGCGGCGGCGCCGCGGTAGAGGCGCGCGAGCTCCTCGTCGGAGACGAAGCCGAGCAGCCGCACGCCCTCCGCCGCGAGCGGCCGCTCCTCCCAGCCTTCGAGGCCGGCGAGCGCGAGCGTCAGCTGCGGGTGCCGCTCCCGGAGCAGGGCGAAGGCCGCGACGAGGGCGGGCAGGTTCTTGCGCGGCTCGAGCGTCGCGACCGAGAGCACGTACGGCCCGCCGAGGTCGGCGGCCTCGCCGTCGGCGCGGAAGACGGGGTCGATGCCCGGAT
Source organism: Gaiellaceae bacterium (assembly GCA_035455605.1). Classification (GTDB taxonomy): domain Bacteria; phylum Actinomycetota; class Thermoleophilia; order Gaiellales; family Gaiellaceae; genus AC-32. The sequence goes on along the minus strand of DATIER010000214.1, from coordinate 12,831 downwards.
ACGCCACGTGCACCCGCTCCTCGGCCACGCCCAGCAGCTCGACCACCTCCTGGCCGGTGAAGCGCGAGTTGACGAAGATCCGGTCGCAGGTGTGCGCGGCGTGCTCGTACTTGGGCCCGTGCATGCGCACCGTCTCGGGCTCCACCCACTCGGGGTGGCGCAGCGGCACCAGGTCGTGCACTGTCGTCGCGCGCAGGCCGCCGCGTTGCGGCGGGTACATCCAGTCCGAGAAGTGGAAGACGTCGAGCCGACCGACGATCCGCTCGACCGGCACGCGGCCCGAGCGGCTCCACGCCTGCCGCAGGGCGTGCGGCGCAAAGGGGGTGCGTACCTCGACGGGGAGGCCGGCGAGCGCCGCGCGGATCCGGCCACGTCCGCGAGGGCCCGACGGGCCGAACGCGACCAGCTCGTGCTCGCCCTCGGCCGCCTCGACGAGGCCGGCGACCATCCCGCGGATGTAGTTCCCGATCCCGGTGCGCGGCCGCGAGAGCGGGCTCACGTCGAGGACGATCCGCACGGCGCCTACGAGCCGAGACGTACGACGAGCGGCGTGGAGCCGATGTCGCCGAACCAGAACATGCCTTCGCGGACGAGGTCGAGCGCGATCGCGTCGTGGCCCTGGACTGCCTCGTGGGGAACGCGAAGCTCGACCGTCGCCGAGTCGCCCGGCGCGAGGGGCCGTGGGAGCGTCATCCGGTCGAGTTCGACGGCGCGCTCTCCACCCGGCCCCGGCCAGTACGGCGCGAGCGTCACGGAGCCGTGCGGGAACGGAAACCACTGAGCCGGCGACCAGTACGCGGAGCCCCTGTTCGTCACCTCGACGTCGTGCACCAGGTCTTCGTTGTCCCGTCGCCACGAGCCGCGGGCCTCGAGCCTGGCGGCGTACGCCTCGCCGCCGCCGTCGGCCGACGGGTTGAGCGCGTGGACGACGTTGTACTCGGGTTGCAGGCGTCGTCCTCGTAGCTCTCCGAGCCGACGGAAACCGTGGCCGCCGGGCGAGAGGTCGACCAGCTCGTCCACCTCGGCGAAGCGCCGTACCTGCACGAACCCGGCCTGCTCGACGACCTCCTGGAGGTAGTCGGGATCGAACGGCGACTCGAGCGTCCCGTACCGCTGCATCTCCTCGATCAGGCTCTGCTCGCCCGCCGACCCCTTCGGCGGCAGCACGCCTTCGTGGATGAAGAGCTGGCCGCCGGGGACGAGCGCGCGCCTGATCACCTCGAGCGTCTCCACCTCGTTGTCGAAGTGGTGCATCGTGTCGTAGAGGATCGCGGCGTCGAAGCGGCTCGACCACGGCAGCTCGCGGACGGGCAGCGCGTGGAACTCCGCCTGCGCCTCGATTCCCTCGCCGACCTCGCCGAGCGCCGCGACGCGCTCGCGCGCGATCTCGACCATGTCGGGCGAGATGTCGATGCCGGTCACGGAGTACCCGCAGCGCGCGAGCAGCTCGCTGAGCCAGCCGGGGCCGCAGCCGACGTCGAGGACCTCCGCCCGCAGCCCGAGCTGCAGCAGCTGGATCACGTGCGCGAACGTCCGCAGGCAGCGCATCAGCTCCGGGTTCGGCGGCGCGCCGTAGGGCTTCGTCCTCAGCCACGCGCGGCCGGCGGAGTCGAGCTGCCGGACGTAGTCGAGATGCCCGCTTTCGTAGTCCTGCCCGATGTCCCCGAGCCGGCCCCCCTTGCGGGCGCCGCCGGATCGCCGAAAGACGCTCACGCCGGCCGATTCTACGGGGGGCTAGGCGGAGCCGTTCAGCTCGACCAGGAGACTTCGCAGCTCCGCGAAGCGATCCGCGCCGAGCTGGTCGGCCCACGCCGCCTCGACCTCGCCGACGGCCTCGCGGATCACGGCGACGGCGGCCGTGCCGCGGTCGGTGAGGGCGATGCGCTTCGAGCGCTGGTCGTCCGGATGCGGATGGCGCTCGACGTAGCCGCTCCGCTCGAGCTCGCCGAGCAGGTAGTTCAGCGCCTGCTTGCTCACCCTGAGCCGGGCGGCGAGCTCGGACGGTCGCGCGCCCTGCGGCCCCGGGTACTGGAAGACGTTGAGGTGAGCCGCGTCGAGGTCGTCGAAGCCGCGCTCGTGCAGACGCTCGAGCATGTGCCGCTGCACGGCCTCCCACGGAACGCGGAGGAGCGCTCCGATCAGCGGCGGGCCGACGGCGCCTCGTTCCGTAAAGTGACTTGACGAGTTGCGGGTGGCCATGTATCGTCAAATCACTTTACCAAGGAGAGGAGCGACGATGGCCACTGCAATGCAGGAGCAGATCAGGATCGGCGGGATCGAGGTGCGGTTCCTGCTGGAGGGCGAGCAGACCGGCGGTTCGCTCGCGATGTTCGAGTTCGGCGTCGCCGCCGGGACGAAGGTGCCGGCGCCGCACAGCCACGACGGCTACGACGAGACGATCTACGGGCTGGACGGGGTGCTGACGTGGACGGTCGGCGGCGAGACGCACGACGTCGGCGCAGGCCAGGTGCTGACCATCCCGCGCGGGGTCGTGCACGGCTTCGACAACGCCGGCGAGAGCGACGCGAGGGCGCTCGCGGTCGTGACTCCCGGCATCCTCGGCGCCGCGTACTTCCGCGAGACGGCCGAGGTGATCGCAGCCGCGGCGGGCGGGCCGCCCGACCTGGCTGCGCTCGGCGAGGTGATGCGCAGGCACGGACTCACCCCGGCGACGTAGCCGGGGCCGCCGCAGGGGCTGAGTATCCTGCTCCGATGGCCGTCGACACCGCCGCACACGGCGCACTTCCGACCCTTTCGTGGCTCCCGCGCTACGGCGAGCTGCTGCGCACGCTGATCCGGCGCGAGCTGCGGATGCGCTTCAAGGGCTCCGCGCTCGGGCTCTTCTGGTCGCTGATCTACCCGCTCGCGATGGTCGGCGTCTACACGCTGGTCTTCTCGGTGCTCTGGCGCGCCACGGGGAGCATCCCGCACTACCCGCTGTTCGTCCTCTCCGGGCTCGCCGTCTGGGGCTTCTTCCAGGCGGGCATCCAGCTCGGCACGACCTCGCTCGTCTCCAACGGCGAGCTGATCAAGAAGGTCTGGTTCCCGCGGGAGCTCGTCCCGGCCGCGGCGGTGCTCGCGCAGACGGTGACGATCGGCGTGATGCTCGCGATCCTGATCCCGATCGCGTTGATCGTCGAGCCCTCGAACGCACGGACGGTGGTGCTCGTGATTCCGATCGTCGCCTGCGAGATCTGCCTGGTCCTCGGCCTGGCGTGGATCTTCTCCGTCGCGAACGTCTTCTTCCGCGACGTCGAGCATCTGCTCGCGGTCGTCTTCCTCCCCTGGTTCTTCCTGACGCCCGTCCTGTACGCGCTCGAACAGTTCAGCGCGGCCAGCTCGCACCGGTGGCTGATCCTGATGATGCGCTACGGAAATCCAGTCACGCCGTACGTCGAGAGCGTGCGGGCGGTCGTGCTCCAGCACACGGTTCCCGGCGCGCCGCTGCTCGTCTACGTGTTCGTCGTCGGCCCGGTCTTCGCGCTGCTCGGCCTCTGGGTGATGCAGCGCTACGAGGACCGGCTCGCGATCGAGCTCTGACGTGAGCTCCGGCGTCGCGGTTCAGTCCGGTGAGATCCGCGGCCGCGCGCTCGGCCGCGTCTTCAAGATCCGGCTCACCCAGAGCCGCTCGCTGAAGGAGACGATCCTGCGGCGTGAGCTGCCGAGGACGCGGGAGCTGTGGGCGCTCCGGGACGTCGACCTCGACATCCACCGCGGCGAGACGGTCGGCATCGTCGGCCGCAACGGCTCCGGCAAGTCGACGCTCCTGAAGCTGATCGCGGGCATCTTCTCGCCCAGCACCGGCACGCTCGAGGTCGAGGGCCGGGTCGGTTCGCTGATCGAGATCGGCGCCGGGTTCCATCCGGAGTTCACCGGCGTCGAGAACGTCTACCTCAACGCCGCGATCTACGGCCTCAAGCGCAGCTACGTCGACGAGCACCTCGACGAGATCATCGACTTCGCCGAGCTCGAGCAGTTCAAGGACGTGCCCGTGCGGACGTACTCGTCGGGCATGTACATGCGGCTCGGCTTCTCCGTCGCGATGCACGTCCAGCCGGACATCCTGCTGCTGGACGAGGTGCTGGCCGTGGGCGACGAGGCGTTCCAGCAGAAGTGCTTCGGGCGGATCGGCGACTTCAAGCGCGCAGGCGGGACGATCGTGTTCGTCTCGCACGACCCGAGCGCGGTCGAGCGGCTCTGCGACCGCGCGATCATGCTTGAGGCGGGGCGCGTGATCGAACAGGGCGCGGCGGCCGACGTCGTGAGCGCGTACCACCGGCGGGTCGTGACCGGGCCGGCGGAACGGGCGGTGCGGGACGGCGGGGCCGTCGCCGGCCGGTGCCGCGTCCACGAGGTGCGCGCGATCGCCGGGGACGGCACGGCCCGCGACCGGTTCGTCGAGGGCGAGCCGATGGCGCTCGAGGTGTGGCTGTACGCGGAGGAGGAGGTCGCGGGCGCGAGCGTGACGGTGGGGATGCGCGACGCCGACGGCCGGCCGGTCGGCTCGCAGACGCTGGACGACGTGCGCCTGCCGCCGGGGCGGCTCGAGCGGCTGCGCCTGAACTTCCCGGGGCTGCCGATGCGCGAGGGCCGCTTCTTCGTCGACGTGGGGGTCACGACCGCCGACCGCGACGCGGAGCTGGCGCTCGCCGAGCGCGCGCTCGAGCTGAGCGTCTTCGGCAGCGACGCCGCCGGCTCCGGGCCGATCCGGCTCGGCGGTACGTGGGAACTACCGTCGGCCGACGGCGCGGGCGACGGGTAACGTCAAGCTCGTGGAGCCGTTGCTCGTACGCGCCGCGAGGCGCGAGGCCGTGGAGCGGACGCCCGTCTGGTTCATGCGCCAGGCCGGGCGCTCGCTGCCGGAGTACCGCAAGCTGCGGCGGAAGTACGGGCTCTTCGAGATCGCGCGCCAGCCGCAGCTCTGTGCGGAGGTGACCCTGCAGCCGGTCCACCGGCACGACGTGGACGCGGCCGTGATGTTCGCCGACATCATGCTCCCCGTCCTCGGGATGGGCGTCGACGTCGAGCTGGTCGAGAACGTCGGCCCGGTGATCGCCGCGCCGATCCAGACGCTCGCCGACGTCGAGCGGCTGGTGGTGCCGGAACCGGAGGAGTCGGTGCCGTGGGTGCTCGAGTCGGTACGGCTGGTGCGCCGGGAGCTGCGACCCGACCAGGCGCTCGTCGGCTTCGCCGGCGGGCCGTTCACGGTCGCGGGCTACTTGATCGAGGGGAAGCCGACGCGCGACTTCACGCTCACCAAGTCGTGCATGTACGGCGAGCCGGAGGTCTGGCACGGGCTGATGACGAAGCTCGCCGACGCGTTCGCGCTCTACGTCCGGGCGTGCGCGGGCGCGGGCGCCGACGTGATCCAGCTCTTCGACTCGTGGGTCGGCGCGCTCTCCGTGGCGGACTACCGCGAGTTCGTCGCGCCCTACTCGGCGCGCGTGCTCGAGGCGGTGGAGGTGCCGACGATCCACTTCGCCACCGGCGACGCGCACCTGTTGGAGGAGCGGGCGGCGGTCGGGGGCGACGTGATCGGGATCGACTGGCGGGTCCCGCTCGACGTCGCGTGGGAGCGGGTCGGCCACGAGCGCGGCATCCAGGGGAACCTCGACGGCGCGGTGCTGCTCGGCCCGTGGGAGCGGGTCGAGGCGGGGACGCGCGACGTGCTCGAGCGTGCGGGTGGACGGCCCGGGCACATCTTCAACCTCGGTCACGGCGTCCTGCCGGAGACCGACCCCGAGCTGCTCGGCCGGTTGGTGCAGCTCGTCCACGAAGGCACGCCGGTGGCCGCGTGAGCCCTGTCCGAAACGGCCATGCCCCGGGGACAGTCCCCGGGCCGTGGCCGAAAGGGACGGTCTGGCGGCAGCAGCCGTCGACGAGCGGTTGTTCCGACGCGAACGAGGGCCTGTCCCTGGGTCGTGGCCGGAACGGACAGGTGGCGCGTTGAGCGACGCCGTCATCCTGATGGCCTACGGCAGCCCGGCGACCGCGGACGACATCCGGCCGTACTTCGAGGACATCCGCGGCGGCCGGCCGGTCTCGGACGAGGCGGTCGCGGAGCTCGCGGAGCGCTACCGGCGGATCGGCGGGCGCTCGCCGCTCGACGAGGTGACCGAGGCGCAGCGCGAGGCGCTCGAGCAGGAGCTCGGCGTGCCGGTGTTCGTCGGCATGAAGCACTGGCGGCCGCGCATCGCCGAGGCGGTCGACCGCGCCCTCGAGCAGGGCGCGACGCGCCTCGTCGGCCTCGTGCTGGCGCCGCACTACTCGCGCATGTCCGTCGGCGAGTACCGCGAACGGCTCGAGGCGGCGCTCGCCGGCCGCGAGGCCGAGCTGGTGCTGGTCGAGAGCTGGCACGACGACGACGCGTTCGTGGAGGTCGTCGCCGACCGCGTGCGCGGCACCGACGCCTGGGTCGTCTTCACCGCGCACTCGCTGCCGGAGCGCATCACCGCCGCCGGCGATCCCTACCGCGACCAGCTGCTCGAGACGTCGCGGCTCGTCGCCGAGCGCGCCGGCCTCGGCGAGCGCTGGTCGTTCGCCTTCCAGAGCGCGAGCCCGACCGGCGAGCCGTGGCTCGGCCCCGACATCCTCGACGAGCTCGGGCGCCTCTACGCCGACGGGGTGCGCAAGGTGCTGGTGGCGCCGGTCGGGTTCGTCTCCGACCACCTCGAGATCCTCTGGGACCTGGACGTCGAGGCGCGGGAGAAAGCCGGCGAGCTCGGGATGGAGCTGGGGCGGATCGAGTCCATGAACGACGACCCGGCCTTCATCGAGGCGCTCGCCGGCGTGGTCGAGCGGGCCCGCGCCCCGGAGCCGGCCAGGAGCGGCCAGTGAGCTCGCGCACCTGCCCCGACTGGCCGATGCTGATGGAGGTCGCGCCGGAGCTGCAGTTCATGCACTACACGGTCGCCGAGGCGAAGCTGCCGGCCGATGTGCTCGCCGAGCTGCAGGACGTCTCGCTGCAGGAGGTCGCGGTCTGCGCCGACCTCGACCACAACGTCTTCTACGCCGAGCACACCGAGCCGCACGTGTCCGAGGCGCTGCGGGGGAGCCACTGGTTCGAGCTGCGCGAGTGGGCGACGCGCGGCCCTGGGACTGCGGCCGGCGGGATGTAGCCGCGGGGGCGCGCGAGGCGCCCCCGAAGCCACGGTCAGCTAGCTAGCGCTGCGCGTACTCGTCGTCCTGGGCCTTGCCGGTGCGGCCGAGTTCCGGGATCGAGAGGTCGCGCCGCATGTCCGTCCAGGTCATGTGCGCCCGGCCGAGCGTGTCGAACGCGAGGCCGATGTAGTCGCCGATGAAGCGCGAGCACGTCGCGCAGTCGGTCGCGTGGGCCTGGAACCAGACGGAATGGTCGGCGTCGGACGGCGCCGTCGAGACGGTCTGGTTCGACCACGTCGCGCCGTCGTTCGTCGACGTGGCGAGGTTCGTCTCGTACATGCCGGAGCCGTTCGCCGTCTCCTGCTGGTAGACGACGCCGACCTTGCCGCCGCGGGCGGCGACCCACGGGAACCACTTGTCCGTGATCCCGGTAGTGACGTGGGTCGGTGCGCTCCACGTCGCCCCGTGGTCGCTCGACACGGACATGAAGACGTTCGTGTCGGTGACGGGGTTCGCGACGTCGTGCGCTCCGTCGCTGTTGTCGGTCCACACGGCGTAGAGCTTGCCGGTGACGGGGTCGACGTTCAGGTTGCCCCAGCTGCCGGTGCGGAACTGGAAGCCCGTCTGCGTCGCCCGGCCGTCGACGTTCGCCGGGTAGTCGCTGAAGACGATGCTCTCCAGGCCGCCGTCCTCCATGTCGGCGACGTGGACCGGGTTGTCCCACGTGACGCCGCCGTCGTGCGAGGTGACGGTCAGGACCTGGTCCTCGAACTCGTTCGGGACCTCCCACGCGGCCGCGTGCTGCTGGTTCATGAAGCCGACGACCACGTCGCCGTTCGGCTCCACCGCGCCGTACGAGAAGAAGCTCTCGTCACACGCGCCGGCCGGGCCGACCGGTCCCTGGTTCGCGGTGCAGTAGGTCGGGTTCGAGCCGGTGATCTCGACCGGCCGCGACCACGTCTTGCCCGCGTCGTCCGAGTACGACAGCTCGACCGGCGAGCGCAGGAACGCGCCCTTGCTCTCCTCGATCCGGTCCCAGCTCAGGTAGAGCCGGCCGTAGTGCGGCGAGCTCGGGTAGTTGTCGGCGACGAGCCACTCCTTGTCGAGGAAGACCCCGTTCGCCGATGGGCCGATCGAGGCCTGGCCGATGTCGACCGTCACCGGCGGCTTCCAGGTGACGCCGCCGTCGTACGAGGTCGAGACGGACACGTCGATGTGCCCGGCGTTCGGCCCGCGCTGCCCGAAGGCGGCGCTCAGCTGCGCCATGTGTGCGGTGCCAAACTTCGCGTCGAACGCCGGCGAGGGATCGCCGTTCCCGCCGCTGCCGCCGTTGCCCATCGGGATCTGGCCGTCGATCCACGTATGGCCGCCGTCGAAGGAGGTGAAGAAGCCGGTCGGGACCCGCTCCTGGATCTCCGATCCCTTGACCGTGATGAAGTAGTCGTTCGACCCGGCGAGCAGGTGATTCGGGTTCGTCGGGTCGGTCGTGATCGGCGTCTCGTTGTCGGGCGAGGTGTTGCTGTCGCAGTTCAGGCGCACGTTCGCGGCGGGATTGCCGGTCGAGGTGCACGTGGACTTCGGCAGCGAGCCTCCGCCGACGCCGCCGCCGGTGGCCAGGATGTGCGTGAGGCCGCCGGACAGATGGCCGTACTCGCTCTGGTCGATCGGGTTCTCGTCGGCGACGGCGAGCGCCGGGACGAGCAACCCCACGGCCAGGAACGCGGCCGTCAAGAGCCAGCGTCGTGGGTGTTTCACCTTGGACTCCCTTCCCCAGTTGAATCCAACGGCTCGCGATTCTAGACCTCGAATATCGAAAGCGCCATTGTTTCGCCGAGCTACGTCGTGCCGTCGGCGTCGACGAGGCCGGCCTCGTGCGCGAGCACGACCGCCTGCACCCGGTCGCGCAGGCCCAGCTTCTGGAGCACGTGCGTGACGTGCGTTTTCACGGTCGTCTCGCTGATGAAGAGCTCCTGGCCGATCTCGGCGTTGGAGCGGCCGTGGGCGATCAGCTGCAGCACCTCCCGCTCCCGCTCGGTCAGCTCGTCGAGCGCCTGCGGCGGCTTCGGCGGGGCGAGGCGCGCGAACTGCGCGATCACGCGCTTCGTGACGGCCGGGGAGAGCAGCGCGTCGCCGGCGGCGACGGTGCGAATCGCGGCGAGCAGCTGCTCGGGCGGGTCGTCCTTCAGGACGAAGCCGCTCGCGCCCGCGGCGAGCGCCTCGTAGACGTACTCGTCCAGGTCGAACGTCGTCAGGATCAGCACGCGTGCCCCCTGGTCGGCCTGGAGGATGCGGCGCGTCGCCTGCAGCCCGTCGAGCTCGGGCATGCGGATGTCCATCAGCACGACCGTCGGATCGAAGCGCGCCGCCTTGTCGACCGCCTCCAGCCCGTTCTCGGCCTCGGCCACGACCTCGATGTCCGCCTCCTCGGCGAGCAGCAGGCGGAAGCCGGCGCGCACCATCGACTGGTCGTCGGCGACGAGAACCCGGATCGTCACGGCCGCTCGCCGTCGAGCGGAAGGCGCGTCGAGAGCACGAAGCCGCCGCCGTCCGCCGCGCCGGTGCTCATCTCGCCGCCGTAGATCTTCACGCGCTCGCGGATGCCGACGAGGCCGTGCCCGAGCCCGTCGGTCGTCGCGCTGCCGATGCCGTCGTCCCGGACCTCGAGCTGGAGCGCGTGCGGGCGGTAGACGACGGTGACGTCCGCCTTCGTCGCGTGCGAGTGCTTGAGCGCGTTCGTCAGCCCCTCCTGCACGATCCGGTACGCCGAGAGGTCGACGCCGCGCGGGAGCGGGAACGGCTCGCCCTCGACGTGCAGGTCGACGGGTAGGCCGGCGCGACCCACCTCGGCCACGAGCGAGTCGAGCTCCTGGAGGCCCGGCTGGGGAAGGAACTCGGCCTCGTCGCCCTCGCGCCGCATCGCCGCGAGCAGGCGGCGCATCTCGGCGAGGGCCGTGCGGCCCGCGCGCTCGACCCCGCGGAGCGCCTCGCGGTCCTCGGCGTCGTCGTCCGGCAGCCGGTGCCGGACGGCGCCGACCTGGAGCACCATCACGCTGACCGCGTGCGCCACGACGTCGTGGAGCTCGCGCGCGATCCGCGCCCGCTCCTCGGCGACGGCGAGCCGCGCCGCCACGTCGCGCTCCCGCTCCGCGAGCGCCGCGCGCGCCTTCGCGGCCTCGGCCTCCGCCGCGCGCTCGCGCAACGCGAAGCCCGCGAGCCAGCTGATCCCGAACGTGAGCGGGATGAAGACCTGCTCGCCGGGCGTGTGCCCGGGGAGGTTGTGGAGGATGACGGCCGCCGAGCCGACGACGATGCCGGCGCCCAGCCGTGCCTTGAGGCCGTCGGGGAGGTTCCCGAGCAGGAACGCGGTCGCGAGCCCGAGGATGTACAGCCCGCCCGGGTACGGGATCAGCCGGCCGTCCACGAACGACGCCGCTGCGCCGACGAGCCAGTAGTTCGCCGGAGCGCCGAACGGGAAGCGCGCCCGCGCGTAGAGCGGGAGCACGGCGACCGCGAGCACGACGAGGTTGAACCAGAGCGCCGTCGTCGGCGCGTCCGCCGAATCGCGGGTCGTGGTGACGGCGATCACCGCCTGCAGCGTCAGAACCGCGATGAAGGCGTCGAACCCGTACCTGCGCCCGAGCGACAGCAGCGTGCTCACGCCGTGAACGTACTGCACTCGTTTGCGGGCCGCCTCCTACCTGCGTAGGAGCCGAGACCGTCGCGCGGTCGGAGGCCGAATCGGCCCTCGCGACGACGCGCGTGACCGGCCCGCGGGCCTAGCTTCGTCGCATGGACTCCCCGAGGAACGGACCGGTCATGGAAACCACGGCGACCCGCGTCCTCGGTCGAGGCCGGATCCTCGCGTTCGCCCTGCTCGCTGTGGCCGCGGCCTCGCTCGCGGCCCTGCACCTGGCATCCGGCTCCTCCTCGGTCTCCGTCCCGAAGGGCGCGCAGGCGGGGCAGCTGACGCTCCACGGCTGCACATACGACGGCCAGGCGGCCGACTGCGGCACGCTCGTCGTGCCCGAGAACCGGCACGACCCGCACTCGCGGCTGATCGCCCTGCCCGTCAAGCGGGTCCGGGCCCGCTCGGCGCACCCGCTCGAGCCGGTCTTCCGCCTGCAGGGCGGCCCCGGCCTGACGAACATGGACTTCCCGCAGGCGAGCCACTACGCCGGCAGACGCGACGTCGTGCTCGTCGGCTACCGGGGCGTCGACGGCTCCGAGCGGCTCGACTGCCCCGAGGCCGCGTCGGCGATGAGGCACGCCCGCGACCTGCTGGGCCGCGCCTACTTCGACGCCTACGCAAGCGGCCTCGCCGCGTGCGCGAAGCGGCTCCGGGCCGACGGGGTCGACCTCGCCGGCTACTCGCTGCCGGAGCGGGTCGACGACCTCGAGGCCGCCCGCCGAGCGCTCGGCTACGGCCGCGTCGACCTGCTCGCCGAGAGCGCCGGGACGCGCACCGCCCTGATCTACGCCTGGCGCTACCCGGCCAGCATCCACCGCTCGGTGCTGGTCGGCGTCAACCCGCCGGGCAACTTCCTCTGGTACCCCCGCCTGAACGACGAGCAGCTGGGCAAGTACGCGGCCCTTTGCGCGCGGGACGCCTCCTGCAGCTCCCGGACGAGCGACCTCGCCGCCACGATCCGCGCGACCTCGCGGGCGATCCCGCACCGCTGGTGGTTCCTGCGGATCAAGCCCGGCAACGCGCGGGTCGCCGGCTTCTTCGGCCTGATGCACGCGACCGCCAGCTCGTCGCCGCTGTCGGCGCCGCAGACGATCGACTCCTGGCTCTCGGCGTCGGACGGCGACCCGAGCGGGCTCTGGCTGTTGTCCGTCATGTCGCAGCTCGTCTTCCCCCAGGTGCAGGTCAAGGGCGACATGGCCGCGGTCTCTCGGGCCGACGCCTCCTGGGCGCGGCGCTACTTCGCCGCCCACCCCGGCGGCGGCTCCCCCGGAACGGACTTCCTCTGGGCCGGTGGGCGGCTGCTCGACGCGTGGCCCGCGAACCCGGACGAGGGCGAGTACTCGCGCGTGCGGGACTCGAGCGTCGAGACGCTGCTCGTGTCCGGCAACCTCGACTTCGCGACGCCGCCCCAGACGGCGAGGCGTGAGCTGCTGCCGCACCTGCGCAACGGGCATCAGGTCGTGCTCCCCGGGCTCGGGCACACCGACGACTTCTGGAGCTACGAGCCGCAGGCGAGCTCGCACCTCGTGAACACGTTCCTGGACAGCGGTCGCGTCGACGCCTCGCAGTACACGCGGAACCGCGTCGACCTCGACGCGGCGTTCCCGCAGACGACGCTCGCGAAGATCGTCTTCGGCGGCCTCGCCGGGCTCGCCGCGCTGACCGTCCTCTCGCTGCTCGGGCTCTGGCTGGCCGTGCGCCGGCGCGGGCGGCTCGGCCGCAAGGCGGGGATCGCCGTCCGCTCGGCCTACGTGCTCGTGCTGGGCGTGGGCGGGTGGTGCGCCGGCGTGCTGCTCGCGCTCTCCGCGTTGCCGACGGTCGCGCTCGACAGCGAGGTGCTCGCGGCGACGTCGATCGGCGTTCCCGTCGGCCTCGGCGTCTACCTCGCCTGGGCGCCCACGGAGCGGACGGCGCGGCGCGGGGCGATCGGCCTCGCCGCCTCGCTCGCCGGCGCGCTCGTCGGCGGCTGGCTCGGGTTCAACGTCGTGCACGGCCTCTTCGCCGTGCTCACGACCGCGGCGGGAGCGGCGATCGGCGCGAAC
>DATIER010000213.1:0-12102 GCA_035455605.1 Gaiellaceae bacterium | reverse complement strand
GGCAACGCTCACGCACTCGACGCTCGCCGCTACCGTGGTCCTGGCCGGCGTCGCGCTCCTGATCGCGATCGCCGAGTGCGGCCAGTTCATCGTGCTCGGCCCGCTGGTCGCGGAGATCGCGCCGCCGCATCTGCTCGGCCGCTACATGTCGCTCTACCAGCTCAGCTTCATGGTCGGCGTCGCGCTCGGCCCCGCGGTCGGCGGCGTGCTGCTCGGAACGTCACCCGACACCATCTGGTGGGGAGGCGCCCTGGCGCTGGCACTGACCGGAGCCGGCTTTCTCCGACTCGGAAACCGGATACCGGATCCCCTCTCGCCGGCGAAATCGCCGCCGCTGCAGGCTGCGTCAGAGGCGACCTGATGCGTCGAGGGATGCGGGGGCGGAGATCTATCCCTAGGCAGATTCCGAAAACGGGAGCGACGGGACTCGAACCCGCGACCTCCGGCGTGACAGGCCGATTCTGGGGGGAGCGACGTCTGGCTACAACCGACTTCGATCTAGGTTATTTGCAGGGCATTCTCGCTTCCTCCCGAGTCATTCCGCATGGCTGCGTAGATCGTCCGAGCGGCGTTTGGGCCACGATTGGGCCACACGTCGTCGCCCAGCCGTGTGCCGGCTTCGAGGCCCTTCGGAGACAGCGCTTCGGCTCCGCGTTCGGGAAGGCGTGCATGAAGCGGTGCTTGTCGTCGCCCTGGCGAGTTCGATCGCCTGCCCGGTCGCCGCCATGGCGATGCCGCGGCCCTGGGACTCCGGCTATGTCGCCCGCGGTCCGCCAAGTATCTCAATCCCCGTCGGAGCCTCTGACGGACTCCAACCGTCGACCTTACTTCTTTGCCTTCTTAGCCTGCCGCTTCTCTTTCAGCGTCTTTTGAGCCGGCTTCTTTTCCATGCTCTTCTTCGTGTTCTTGTCCTTGCTCGCCATGTTTCGATCTCCTTGTGGGTGCGAGTGACACTGTCAGCCGTGGCCGAAGACGTCCATCATCCTTCGGCGGAGGGATCGCTTCACGTGCGCCGCGGCTCTGCCGGACGCATCGTCGCAGTACCAGCTTCGTCGACTTCAACCACGTAGCGTCCCGGGTCTGCACCACCTCTAAAGCGTTTGAGGCCCTTCGGGCGTCGAGAGACGATTGCGTGGGTGTCGGTGCGGGTCTCGATCACGTAGCCCTCTTTGACCTTTTGGTCAAGGAACGCGTCGAGCGCGTCCCTGCGCGTGCCTAGGGGATCGACCTCACCCACGAGCGCGAGTATCGCAAGTCAGGCTTCTCCGCCGACACGGAGAGGGGTGGTGGACGCAGTGTCAATGGTCTGCGTCGAACCGCAGCCGCTCGCGATCGTTCAGCGACAAGCAGCCGGGACAGATCTGCTCGTCGGCGAGGGTGACCCAGGTTGCTCGGTCAGCCGGATCTCGAGGTGCGCGGACGCAGCGTGCACAGAGCAGCGGATGCGGCCAGCCGTCGCGCGCGCTGGGGTCGTCGGTCACGGGTGTTGAGTGAGTTGCTGGTCGATCCAGCCGTTCGCTTCTTCCGGCTCGAGGTCGCGTGCGAACGCGATCTCGGTCGAGAGGAGCGAGCGTGCCTTTGTGGCTATTTCGCGTTCCCAGAGCGACTGTGGTGGCTTGCCGCCCTTGGGTGACCGCGCAGCTTGGCGGCGTGCGCTGTTGCGGATGATGTGGGCGAGCCCGATCGGATTACCGTCGTTCAGTCTGGAGAGGGTCTCTCGCTGACGTTTCAGCCAGGTGTCGCCGCTGAGGGCTTGATCGGTGCTGAGGGCCTCTTGCACGCGGGAGATGTCCGCCTCGTCAGCCAGGGGTCGCAGGAGTTGGCGTGCGCGCTGGAGCGGGAGTTCGACACGCAGTCCGCGGGCGAGGGCGAGGACGACTACCTCTTGCTGCTCGCCGTGGATGACTCGGCTTTCTCGGGCAGTCACGGGCCCGGCCCCGTGCGAGCGGTAGACGACAATGTCCCCGACAGCCAGTTTCAGCTCCGATCTCAAGCGACGCCCACGTGTGCTGCTGCTCGTCTCCGTGCGAGGGCGAGCGTTGCGATCGAGAGTGCGGCGCCGCAGAGCGCGGCGAGGGTCGCGCTGCTAGTGATGAGCAGGCCGGAGGCGAGGGAGAAGTTGATCGCGATGTCCTTGCCAACGCCGAGCGTGAGCAGGATGGCGGCGGTGGCGCCGACGCTGACGACGAGGCCGCCCGCCGTGATCGGGACGACACCGGCTGCAGCGCTGAGGCAGATAACGCAGAGGGCAATAGTGGGCGAGAAGCGGAGGCCGAGTGCGCTGAGCAGCAGGACGGTGCCGAGGGCGCGCGCCGTCCAGCAGGCGAGCAGGTAGAGCGCGGCGATGCCGGCACTCCGCCGCCCGGCGGTGGTCTTGTGCGCGGAGACGTGGTCGACGACGGTGCCAAGTCGTCGGCTGCGGCGAAGGAGTGGCAGGCGGACGAGGCTGGCGCTTGTCAGCAGGAGGATGCAGCAGCCGATGCCAAAGGCGACAACCACGAGGAGCGGTCCGCGGAGGTCGGCTGAGCTGGTGGCAGTGGCGGAGATCGAGAGCGGCAGCATCGCGACTGCATCAACCATGCCGAGCGAGATGATCGAAAGCGCGATCGCCTCGAAGCTGACCCTGATCCCGCCCAACCGGCGCAGCGTCCCGATCTTGATCAGATAGTCGAGCCGGAACGGCAAGACGATGCCGCTGGCAGCCGCCGCCCCGACCGAGGCCAGACAGCGCGCCTGGCCCGGGCATTCATCACGCGGGAACAGGCGCCGCCAGCCGCGGGCACGCGCCACGAAGCTGACGAGGTAACAGACGCCCGCCGCGGCGACGAGCAGCAGGCTCGCATGCGCAAGCGGCCAACTCGAGCCCGTCAGCAGCCTGCCAAGCAGCAAGCAGGCAAGCAGCGTGACCGCGGCGAAGACCGCACCGGCCACCCACCGCCGATGTTGCGCCATCAGCGCGACGCAGAGTCGAAGACGCGGACGGAAGGTCACACCCGCGCAACCTGCAGGTGCGGCTGGCGCTCGGCGGCGATCCGTTTCCACTCCTTGGCTCCGCACATCGGACAGCGCGGAAACGGCGCCGCTGTCGCGATCTGATAACCGCAGCCGTCGCAGCGACGATCGCCCGACGCCGGCTGGGTCACTGCGCCCTCTGGCCGGCACGGATGCCTCCCAGCCGCGCACCCGTCCGGTCGAGCCCGGCCGCGGCACGCAGCCGCTCGAGCACACGCCGCAAACGATTTCTCATGATGTTCCCTTCCGTTGGCCCCCAAGAAAAGAAAAACGCGGGCTCGTGCGAGGGCAAGCCACGGGAACGCTTCAAGAGACAACTACCCCCAAGCCGCGGACGACAAACTGCGTGCACCTGTACGCCTTGTAGCCGGACTAGCCGCTGCAGTCGTCGTGTCGGAGCCGGAGACGCCCCTTCTGGGCCGGCGTCGATCTTCTCGACTATCGCGTAGCCGTTCTCGGCTTCAACGATCCGCTCCTGCGTCGACTCGTCGTCTTCGTGCCCGGCCACAAGGAGAAACCAGCAGGGATGCGTGCGCAGCCGGTCGTACTCCTCCAGGCTGAGCATCACCACCTCGAAACACTCACGGTCCGCGCACTCGCACAGAAACGGCACACGATCGGTCGGCTCGAATCGAATGTGTGCCGCGGTCCTCCGCAAGCGCTCGTTCGAGTAGCGGAACCTCGCCTGATCCATCGCAAGGCTCCGCGTCTGGGTCTCGTCGTCGTGCGCCATCCTTGTGCCTGTTTCGTGGTCGGCAACTTTCACACGTAGGGCGTTCTTCGACGGCTGAACCTTGCGCTTGCGCTCAGCCTCACACCTTTCGCGAGTCCGCTCGCTGGCGCGAAACGAAGAGGGCCCGCGAGCGCGGGCCCTCTTCGTCGTTCCTGAGGCCGATGACTCAGACGAGTGCCGGCGCCCTCGTCTCGTGCGCGAGCACCTTTCTGGTCACGACCTTGGGCGGGTTCGGAACCAGCTTCTCGAGCTGCTCCTCCTGCGTCCACTCGGCCGCGACGCGATTCGAGTCCTCGGCCTGGCTGGAGGTATCGAACAGGCTGACCGACTTGACGACGCCGTCGCCCGCTTCAGTCAGGAAGTAGCCCTGAAATCCGGGCAGCTTGCTCAGCCGCGGGATCAGACTGTCGTTCACCTTCCGCGTCAGCTCCTCGATCCGGGTCTGATCGATGCCTTCGTAGCGCCTATGGGTGGCGTACATGGTTGCTCCTCACTGCTTATGCTTCAGGGTTGGAGAACTCGAGCCGAGCTCTCCTGCTGCACTTAGGCCAGGTTTCGCAAGCTGAAGAGGAAAACCTCGGAGCCTCAGCGGCTTCCGCGCTAGGTCTACGCGCCCACACACCATAGCCGCAAACTCGCCCTGCCGTTGTGGCTTGCGGCTACGTCGCCGCGCGACCGAGCCGGAAGCGCAAAGCGCGCCTGGGGCGAGGCGACTGCTCAGAACCAGCCGCGCCGTTTGAAGAATGCGAGCAGGACGGCCAGCGCGACCAGCTCGGTGCCGACGCCGACGCCGACGAACGCTTGCCAGTGACCAATGTGGCTTGTGAGCCAGCCGAAGTTCTGGCCGAAGAAGCCGGTCAGCCAGCTGAGCGGCAGGAAGATCGTTGCGATCACGGCCAGCTGTTTCATCACGGCGTTGAGCCGGTTCGAGACGGTCGACAGGTAGACGTCCATCGCGCTTGTCAGCAGGTCGCGGTAGCTGTCGATCAGGTCGCTGATTCGGATCAGGTGGTCGTAGACGTCGCGGAAGTAGTGCTCATCCTCCTCCGCCAGTCCCGGCAACTGTGCGATCCCGCCGCGCAACCCCGCGAAACTGTCGCGCTGCGGGGTCACCGCCTTGCGCATCCCCACCAGCAGCCGCTTCATCTGAAAGATCTCTTGCAGCTGCGCATCGCTTGCCTGAACGAAGATCGCGTTCTCGAGCTCGTCGATCCGGTCGTCGAACTGAGCCAGAATCGGAAAGAAGCTGTCGACCAGACCGTCGACGATCCGGTAGAGCAGGAGCGAGGGACGGTCGATCGCCTCGTCTCGCTTCTGGTAGCGGCGGCGGATCTCTGCGAACGCGGGGCAGTCGTCGCGGTGGACGGTGACGAGGAATCGCTCGGAGTAGAAGCAGTGCACCTCAACGAGGCGGTCGTCGTCCGGCGAGGCGCCGTAGACGACGAGAAAGACGAAGTCGTCGTAATCGTCGATCTTGGCCCGCTGCTCGAAATGCTCCGAGTCCTCGACCGCGAGCGGATGGAACCCGAACGACCCGCGCAGCACCTCGAAGTCGGCTGCCGCGGGGCGGTCAAGATCGAGCCAGAAAAAGTCACGGGCCGCGAGCAGCTCCTCGACCGTCTCGCGGGTAAAAGGCATCTCCTGGCTGCCCCGATCGTGGCTGACCTGGCAGGTTGACGGGCCGTTCCGTGGCAACGGCGCTGGGCCTCTATCAGATCCTGCAACCGCCTCTGCCTGGTGCACGCCGCTCGTCATTTTCGATTCCCCCCTCACGAGGCCGGTCGTCGATCGGGACGCCGCGATCAGCGCCGATTCCGACCTGTCTGTTGAGGGCGGTATTTCGCGGGGCCGGGTTCGTTTCGGGCCCCGCGGAGTGTTCGCGACGCCGATCATTTAGGGCGCCGCCGAGGAAGTCTAGCCCGTAAGAGCTCGACACTCCTCTCGGCCAAGGCGGCGCGCTACATTTCGAGCGCCATGGCCGAGGATACGATCCCCCACCTCCGTGTCCTGATCGCCAACGAGAAACGGGAGCGGCTCGAGTTGCTGGCCCAGGTCGTGGCGGGTCTCGGGCATGAGGTGATCGCACGCGAGATCTACGTCAAAGAGGTCGGGGCGGTGACGGCCAGAGAGCGGCCGGATGTGGCCTTGGTCGGTCTTGGTCTGCACTCCGAGCACGCGCTCGACCTGATTACCGAGATCGTGCGCGAGGCATCCTGTCCGGTGATCGCGCTGCTTTCGGCCAAGGACCCTGCCTACGTCCATGAAGCAGCCAAGCGCGGCGTCTTTGCCTACATCATCGAGGGCGGCCCGGAGGAGTTGCAGAGCGCGATCGACATCACATTGCAACGCTTCGCCGAGTACCACAGCCTGCAAGGAGCGTTCGGTCGTCGGGCGATGATCGAGCAGGCGAAAGGGATTCTGATGAACCGCTACGCCGTCGATGCCGACCGAGCGTTCGAGATGCTGCGCGACCACTCGCGGCACAACGGCCACAAGCTCGTCGACATCGCGCAGGCGGTCGTCGACAGCCACCTCCTGCTCCTAGCGCCGGCGCCGGCTCCCGATCCGCCAGCCCCTTTGAGACCAGGGGTCTAGTCGAAGTCACGCCCGGCGACGGTTTGGACATCGCTTCGGTGCTACTCTTTCGGTTGATGGCGCCTTAAAGCGATCGGCGCCGCGAAGAGTCCACCCTCAGCAAAGCGGGTTGGAGCCGTATCTGGCCGACCCAAACGCCCTGGTCGGAGTCGACGTTTCGACCCCGGGAGGTTCTGATGGTGGAGATCCGCGTTGCCGTCACAGACGCTGCGCGAGTGCACGGGCTGATGCACCGCCTCGGCGGACTCTTCGACCGCTCCTCGGTCTCGTTCGACGGGGGGCAACGAGAAGTTCGCGTTCATTCGGAGTGGGAATCGCGCGGCCTCATCCACGTGCTGGGCGCGGTCCAATCATGGCTGGACGAAGACGGTCCTGACTCGGCCAGGCTGTCGATCGGCGACCGCTCCTACACGATGTTCGCCCCGACAGCCCTGGCAGCATCGACCGAGCGGGCCGCATGACCTCGCTCACGCCGGGGCTCGTTGCCTTGACGACCGGCGCGCTGATGATCCTGCTGGGCTTCTGTCGAGGGTTGCTTGAAGCGCGCAACGCCGGACGGCGCTGTCCCTCGTGCGGCCGTCTGATCGAAGGCCGCGTCTGCCGAACCTGCGCAAGGAGTGCCGGCTAGTCATGGGCGTCCCCGCCTGGGCGCTGTGGTCGATCGCCGCTGCTGCGTTGGCGATCGGCGAGGTGTTCACGCCTGGGCTCTTCTTCCTCGGCCCCCTGGCCGTGGCGGCAGTGGCGGCGGCAGTCGTCGCGGCGGCTAGCGGGTCCACCGGCGCGCTGCTCGCGTTCATTGTCGTCTCCGTCCTCTCCATAGCCGTGCTGCGTCCGCTCGCGCGGCGCCACCTCCGGATGCCGGTGCTCAGCCGCACGGGCACGGCCGCCCTCGTCGGCAGGAAGGCTCTGGTGCTGGAGCAGGTCGACGGCTCCGGTGGCCGCGTGAAGATCGGCGGCGAGGAGTGGTCGGCGCGTGCCTTCCTGGAAGGCGAGGCGTTGCGAGCCGGCGAGCAGGTCGAAGTCGCACAGATCGAGGGCGCCACGGCGCTCGTCCTACGTTGAACAGGAGAAACCCATGATCACGTTGATCGTCCTGGCCGCCGTCGCCGCCTTTGTCCTGCTTGTCGTCGCGCGCACGGTCCGAATCGTGCCGCAGGCGCGCGCCGGGGTGATCGAGCGCTTCGGCCGCTACCAACGCACGCTCTCTGCCGGCCTCGCGCTCGTCGTGCCCTTCGTCGACCGGCTCCGACCGCTGATCGATCTGCGCGAACAGGTCGTCTCCTTCCCGCCCCAGCCGGTGATCACCGAGGACAACCTCGTCGTCAACATCGACACCGTCATCTACTTCCAGGTCACCGACGCCAAGGCCGCGACCTACGAGATCGCCGACTACATCCAGGCGATCGAACAGCTCACCGTCACCACGTTGCGGAACGTGATCGGCGGCATCGCGCTCGAGAAGACGCTGACGTCGCGTGACCACATCAACACCCAGCTACGCAGCGTCCTCGACGAAGCGACCGGCAAGTGGGGAATCCGCGTCAACCGCGTCGAGCTGAAGGCGATCGACCCGCCCGCCTCGATCCAGGACTCGATGGAAAAGCAGATGCGGGCCGACCGCGAGAAGCGCGCCACCGTCCTCAACGCCGAAGGTGTTAAGCAGGCCCAGATTCTCGAGGCCGAGGGCGCCAAGCAGAGCGCGATCCTGCGCGCAGAAGGCGAGCGGCAATCACAGATCGTGCGCGCCGAGGGGCAGGCGAAGGCGATCGAGACCGTCTTCGGCGCGATCCACGCCGGTGACCCCGATCCCAAGCTGCTCGCCTACCAGTACCTGCAGATGCTGCCCCAGATCGCGCAGGGCGACTCGAACAAGGTCTGGCTGATCCCAAGCGAGTTCTCCCACGCGCTCGAGCGCTTCCAAGAACAGTTCAATCCAGACGCGAACGGCAAGGCGCCGATCCCGCCCGTCACCAAAAACCTCGCCGGAGAGCGCTAGGTCCTCCGCAGATCCGACACTCAACACCGCGCCACGAGAAGGAGAAGCGATGCAACTCGAATCGCCCCCACAGCAGAAACCGCCGCCCACCGAACCTGTCGAGCCGCGCAGACAACGGCTACGCAGACATGGGCACCGCAGCGGGCTCTACGCGCTGGCATTTAGTCTCGTGGCCCTCCTGGTCGTCCTGATCGCACTCGTGGTCTCGAACACGCGCCAGGTTAAGCTGAGCTGGGTGGCCGGCAGCGGCCACGCCTCGCTCGTCTGGATCATCCTCGCCAGCGCGGTGCTCGGCTGGCTGCTGGGAATCGTCACGAGCGTCGTCTTCCGCCTACGCACACGGCGTCGGCGGGGCCCGACCGCCCCTCCGGATCCCTCACGTGGCTGAATCGGCCACGATCGCTGCAGGAATGGCAGCCGCCGAAAGGGGGGCAGGTTGCGCATAGAGCACTCACGAAAGCATGGGGCGTTCGATTCGCGCTACCCGCCGACGCGCCACGCGCCGGTCCCGGCGAGCTTGTGGCGGTCCGGCGAGGAACGCCTCGACTGGCAGGGATTTCTTGCCCGGTTCTTCCCCGACCGCCGTCGCCACGACCGCGAGGCGCTCGCGGCATACGAGTCGTACGTGAACGACGTCGAGAGCCGTTCTGCGCTTTCCCCGCCTACGGCAGCGCCCGGCTTCCTGCCGAACACGACGCAGCTCAGCGAAGTCGAAGAGGAGCCGCTCGCGACGGCCGACACCGACCGCTGGCAAGGTGAAGGAGGCGCGTCAGCAGGACGCTCGCGGCGACCACGAAGGGGTGAGCGACCTGTCGGAACGCCGAGGGTTTAGTTCCGATCGGGCGTGGCGGATTGATCAAGAGTTGGGATCGACGCCGCTCGACCACCGATTGCAGTCCTTAGGAGGCCATTCATGAAGTTGCAGCCGCTTGGTGATCGCTTGATCGTCGAGGTGCTCGAGGAGGAGCAGGAGACGGAGAGCGGGATCGTTCTGCCCGACACGGCGAAGGAGAAGCCGCAGCGGGGACGTGTGCTTGCGGTCGGCCCTGGTCTGCGGGGCAAGCAGGGCGAGCTCATCCGAATGGACGTCGCCGAAGGCGACGAGGTCGTCTTCTCCAAGTACGGGGGCACGGAGATCAGGATCGGCACGGACGACGTTCTGATCCTGCGCGAGTCGGATGTGCTTGCGAAGGTCGTCAACACAGGTGGCAGGGGCAAGCGCAAGCTCGCCGGCGCCACCGCATAGCTCGTTTCGCTCAGGAGGAAGACATGGCTTACAAGGAGCTGAAGTTCAAGGAGGATGCGCGGCGCTCGCTCGAGCGTGGCGTGAACGTCGTCGCCGACGCGGTCAAGGTCACGCTTGGACCGAAGGGGCGCTACGTCGTGCTGGACAAGAAGTTCGGCGCTCCGACTATTACGAACGATGGCGTCACGATCGCGCGTGAGATCGAGCTCGAGGACGTCTTCGAGAACCAGGGTGCACAGCTGGTGCGCGAGGTCGCCACGGCGACGAATGACGTCGCGGGCGACGGCACGACGACCGCGACCGTTCTCGCCCAGGCGATCGTCCGCGAGGGGCTGAAGAACGTCGCTGCGGGGGCGAACCCGATGGCGCTGAAGCGCGGCATCGAGACCGCGGTCGAGCAGGTCGTCGAGAACCTCAGGACGCAGTCGAAGGACATCGACGGCCGCGAGGACGTCGCTCGGGTAGCAACGATCTCCTCGCGTGAGCGGGAGATCGGCGACGTGATCGCGGACGCGATCGAGAAGGTCGGCAAGGACGGCGTGGTCAACGTCGAGGAGGGCCAGACCCTTGGGCTCGAGCTCGAGTTCACGGAGGGCATGCAGTTCGACAAGGGTTATCTGTCGCCCTACATGGTCACCGACCCCGAGCGGATGGAGGCGGTGCTCGAGGATCCGTTCATCCTCATCGCCAACCAGAAGATCGGAGCTGTGAAAGACGTGCTCCCGGTGCTTGAGCAGGTCATCCAGTCGGGCAAGCCGCTGCTGATCGTGGCGGAGGACGTGGAAGGCGAATCGTTGGCGACAATCGTCGTCAATAAACTGCGCGGCACCTTCCAGGCCGTGGCGGTGAAGGCGCCTGGCTTCGGCGATCGTCGCAAGCGGATGCTCGAGGACATCGCGATCCTCACCGGTGGCGAGGTGATCACCGAGGAGATGGGCCTCAAGCTGGAGAACACGAAGCTCACACAGTTGGGTCACGCCCGCCGCGTCGTCATCGACAAGGACACGACGACGATCATCGACGGGGCAGGCTCCGACGAGGCCATCAAGGGTCGGATCAAGCAACTGAAGTCGGAGGTCGAGAACACCGACTCCGACTTCGACCGCGAGAAGCTCCAGGAGCGTCTCGCGAAGCTGTCCGGCGGCGTCGCGGTCGTGAAGGTCGGCGCCTCGACCGAGACCGAGATGAAGGAGAAGAAGCACCGCGTCGAGGACGCGCTGCAGGCCACCCGCGCGGCCCTCGAGGAGGGCATCGTCCCCGGCGGCGGAGTCGCGCTCCTCAACGCGGCGAAGGCGATCAAGATCGACGGCTTCAACGATCCGGACGAGCGGACGGGCGCGCAGATCATCCTGCGCGCGCTCGAGGAGCCGCTCCGCCAGCTCGCCTACAACGCCGGCCTCGAGGGCTCGGTCGTCGTCAACAACGTCCGCAAGGCCACCAAGGGTCAGGGACTCAACGTCGACACCAACGAGCTCGAGGATCTCGTCAAAGCCGGGATCATCGACCCGACCATGGTCACCCGCTCGGCGCTGCAGAACGCCGCCTCGATCGCGAAGAACATCCTCATGACCGAAGCAATCGTCGCCGAGCCGCCGGAGAAGGCCGGAGCCGGCATGGCCGGCGGCATGGGCGGCATGGGCGACATGGGCGGAATGATGTAACACGCCGCGATAGAGCTTGCGATGGCAGCGACGGGACGAAGGTCGATGCAGTCGCAGGACCGTGTGGAAGCGGGTATCATGGAGGTACTGGCCCTGCTTGCCAGGACGCCGGCCGAGGCCCAACGGCATCGACGCGCCATCTAACGCGCGCGAGATGAGGGACCGAGGCAAACAGAGTTCGACTCGCAGGGCTCTTTCTCTCCACTAGTACGGAACGATCGTTGGTTCCGCCGTTCGAGTTTGCCCGTCGCGCGGGTCGATCGAGTCTTGGGCTTCGAAGGGAAGTGCTCGTTGTGGTTGCAGAGACAGAGACTGAGATCGTCGAGGGAATCGGCTCCGACTACGCGGTCAAGTACGGGTTCTCGAACCCGGATGAGGCTGGCGATTACTTCTTCAAGTCGGGCCGGGGGATTTCGCACGAGGTCGTCGAGGCGATTGCGGAGCACAAGAACGAGCCGGCGTGGATGCGGAAGGTGCGCCATCGGGCGCTCGACTACTTTTTCGCGCGGCCGCTGCCTGCCTGGGGAGGAGACCTCTCCGGGATCGACTTCGCGAACATCTACTACTACATCAAGCCGACCGAGACGCAGGCAGAGTCGTGGGAGGACCTACCGGCGGACATCAAGGACACCTGGGACAAGCTTGGGATCCCGGAGGCGGAGAAGAAGCACCTCGCGGGCGTCGGCGCCCAGTACGAGTCGGAGGTCGTCTACCACAAGCTGCAGCAGCAGCTGACCGAGCAGGGAGTGCTCTTTCTCGACATGGACTCCGGTCTGCGCGAACACGAGGAGATCGTCAAGCAGTACTTCGGGACGATCATCCCCTCGAACGACAACAAGTTCGCCGCCCTTAACACAGC
>DATIER010000212.1:0-5296 GCA_035455605.1 Gaiellaceae bacterium | reverse complement strand
AGGACTGCGACGATCATCGCGAGCCGCCTCGGGTCGACACCCGTTCCGACGCGGCGCGGCATCGCCAGGTCGGTGCGGGAGACGAGCGCCTGGACCTCGAGCAGTATGGGCCGCGTCCCTTCGAGGGCGACCGCGACGGCGGCGCCGATCTCGCCGACCCGCGTCCGCCCGAAGAGCATCGAGGGGTCGGGAACGCCGACCAGCCCGGCGCCGGTCATCTCGAACACGCCGAGCTCGTTGGTCGAGCCGAAGCGGTTCTTCGACGCCCGCAGCACGCGGTGCTCGTGGTAGCGGTCGCCCTCGAACTGGAGCACGCAGTCGACGAGGTGCTCGAGGGCGCGCGGGCCCGCAACGGCGCCGTCCTTGGTCACGTGCCCGACGAGGATCGTGGCGACAGCGCACTCCTTCGCCACGCGCAGCAGCCGCGCCGCTGCCTCACGCACCTGTCCCACCGAGCCCGGCGCCGAGCCGAGCCCCGACGAGTACAGCGTCTGCACCGAGTCGATCACGCAAACGTCCGGCCGCTCCTGCTCGAGCGTCGCGCACACGACATCGAGCTCGGTCTCGGCGAGGATCTCGACCTGCTCCGCGCCGCCCAGGCGCGCGGCCCGGAGCTTCACCTGCGCCGTCGACTCCTCGCCGGTCACGAGCACGGCTCGGCGGTCCTTCGAGATCGAGGCGAGCGCGCTCAGCAGCAGCGTCGACTTGCCGACGCCCGGCTCGCCCCCGACGAGCACGAGCGACGCCGGGACGAGACCGCCGCCCAGCACGCGGTCGAGCTCGGCGACTCCGGTCGGGATCCGCTCGGCCTCCTCGGCCTTGATGTCGACCAGGCGGAGCGTCGCCTTCGGTCCGGCTGCGCCCTTCGCGACGGGCCGGTCCTCGACGAGCGTCCCGAACTCGCCGCACTGCGGGCACTTGCCGAACCAGCGCCCGGCCGAGTAGCCGCAGTCGGTGCACGCGAACTGGGTCGCCGGCTTCGCCACCGGGTCATCCTAGGAACGCGTGCGGACGGGAACTGTGCCGAGTTCGAAACGATCAGCGCGGCGCGACGCCGAAGACCTGTCGGTAGAGCAGCGGCCAGTTCCTCGCGATGCCGCCTCGCGCGGCCGCGAGGGACATCCGTCCCGCGCAGACGAGCTGATGGAGCCGGTTCTCGAGCCGGTCCTTGGCGGCATAGCCGTGCTCCGGGAACAGGTTCGCGATCGCGTTCGAGCCGCCGAGTTCGAGCGGGACGATGTGGTCGATCTCCAGCGACCGGCCGTAGTAGCGGGCCGCGAGCCCGTACTCGCGCTCGACGGAGAACTTCTCCGACTGCGGCACGTTCCGGACGGCGCTCGTGTGGAAGCCGCGCCCGCAGAGCACGGGTCTGGTGAGCCGGCTGTAGAAGGCGCCCGGCGAGCAGCGGCGGTCGGGCAGCACGCCGAGCCGGCAGCCGGCCGACCGTGTCCGCGGGCCGAGCAGGACCGTGCGCCCGACGGCCACGTGCGGGGACGACGAGCTCGCGCCGAGCCACACGGCCACGCCTCCGTGGTGCGAGCAGGTGCCCGAGCGGTGCTTCGAGAAGCTGTAGGTGCCGTCGCGGCAGCGGGCGGTCGCGCCCGGGGGCGCCGAGCTCGCGCCAGCGGCCGCCGCCAGGAGCACGCCGAGCAGGCAGAGCAGGAGGGCAAGCCGCATCACCCCCGTCATCGGCCATGTTCTAACGGGACTGTAGGAGCGTGTCTACTCGGGAACGCCGGCGTACGCGGGCTCGCGCACACGCCTGCGTCGGCGCACGCCGAAGGAGACGATCAGCAGTCCGGCGAGCACGAGGACGACGCCGCCGAGCTGGAGCCCGGACGGCGACTCGTTCAGGATCGCCCACGCGAACAGCACCGACAGCACCGGCTGGAAGGTCAGCAGCACCGAGGTCAGCGCCGCCGGCAGGCGCGGGAGCGTGATCGAGATCAGCAGCCAGCCGAGCGCCTGGGAGCTCCACGCGAGCAGCAGCAGGTACGCCTGCGACTTCCAGTCCGGCGTCCAGTCGAGGTTGCCCCAGACGAGGCCGATCGGGATGCAGGCGAGCCCGGCCACGAGGGTCGCGTCGAACAGCGGCCCAGCCGGCCGGCGCACGTCCGCGTTGCCCTGCCGCAGCACGAGCAGGAAGCCGGCGTACGAGAGCGCCGTGAGGATGCCGAAGGCGACGCCGAGACCGGGGTTGCGGCCGTACGCGCCGTGCTCGAGCACGCCGGAGATCAACACCACCCCGACGAGCGCGACGGGGATCGCGGCGAGCGCGCGGTTCGACGGCCGCTCGCGCAGGATCAGCCACGCGAGCACGCCGACGAGCACGACCTGGAGGTTGCCGAGCACGGTCGCGAGGCCGGCGCCGACCTCCTCGATCCCCTGGTGCCAGGCGACGAGGTCGACGGCGAAGAACAGGCCCGCCGCCCACGCGAGCGCCCGCTGCTTCAGCGGCCGCGGACCGTAGCGCCGGTCCTCGCGACGCGACAGCAGCCAGAGCACCGGCACGGCGTAGAGGCAGCGGAAGACGGCCCCGGTGCTCGGCGAGACGTGCGCGACCCGGAACAGGATTCCGGAGAACGAGATCGCGAGCGCTCCGGCGAGCGCGGCCGCGATCGGGCGGTCGTGCAGCAGCTGCGGCATCTCCGGGCCAGGCTAGCGCGCGGGTGCCGTGGGAAGCGCACGCTCGTCGACCCGTCCGCCGTGCTCGACCTCGTCGACGATCATCCGGTCGGTCAACCACTCGACCGGTGCGCGGTCGTCCGTCAGCGGAGCCCCGTGTGGGCGCACCGCCGAGAGCCCCGTCCGGAGGAGCGGCAGCAGCAGCGCAGCCTTCCCCGGCGCGCGCAGCGCGCGGCGCTCGAGCTGTGCACGCGTGACCGGCTCGTCGAGCGCGAGAAGCACGTCGTTGAATCGGAGCGCGCGCCAGCGCCAGACCCGCGGGAACGCCGTCAGCAGCGTCGTTCCGATCGCCTGGGAGAGGCGGTGGTCATGCGGCGTCGTGGCCACGTTCAGGGCGATCGCTCCGCCGGGCCGCAGGTGCTCGCGCGCGAGCCGGAAGAACTCGGCGGTGGCCAGGTAGAACGGCACGTACGGCTGGCGATAGGCGTCGACCACGATCAGGTCGTACCGCTTGCGAGAGCGCTCCAGGTACGGTCGCCCGTCGGCGGTGACCAGCCTCATCCGCGGGTTGTCGCCGGCGCCGAAGTAGCGCCGCGCCACCCAGTTCACCTTCGGGTCGAGCTCGACGCCGTCGATCGCGACGCGCGGGTAGAAGCGACCGTAGGCGCGCCCGATCGTGCCGCCGGCGTTGCCGATCACGAGCATGCTCCGCGGCGGCTCGCGCAGCAGCGGCGGCAGCATCAGGAACAGGTTCCAGTAGCCGCCGGTGAGGACCGTGTCGGGCCGCCACTCGGAGTGCGTGACGACGCCTTCGTTCAGCTCGAGGTCGCGCCCGCCGCGACCGTCGGAGACGACCCGGATGTACTGGTACTCGGACTCGGTCTGGTAGATCGCGCGCTTGATCTGCGGCGGCGGCACGGCGAGCAGCGCCGCGGCGGCGACGGGCGCCAGCAGCCAGACGCCGCCGGCGAGCAGGCCGGCGCCGAGGGCGACGAAGGCGGCCGTGGCCACGAGCGTGCGCTGTGTCCCGACCCAGGGGATCGCGACGAGCGCCGCGAGGAAGGTGCCGACGAGGCTGCCCGCGGTCGAGAGGGCGTACAGCCGCCCGGCGACGCGTCCAGCCTCCTCCACCCCGCCGAGCGCGAGCCGCACGAGGAACGGAGCGGCGGCGCCGAGCGCCGTCACCGGGATCGCGAAGAGCGCGAGCGCGGCGAAGAAGGAGCCGATGACCGAGCCGACCGCGACGGCGTCGACGCCGTGCACCGCCCAGCGCAGCAGCGGCCTGGCCGCGAACGGCGTGACCGCGAGAGCCGCGGCCGCGACGAGCAGGATCGCGGCGAGGACGCGCGGCTCCGGCCGGCGGTCCGCCAGACGGCCGCCCAGCCAGTAGCCGAGCGCGAGGTACGCCAGCGTCAGCCCGATGATGTTCGCCCACACGACCGTGGAGGCGCCGAAGTAGGGCGCGAGCAGCCTCGAGGCCGAGATCTCCGTCGCGAGCGTTCCCCCGCCGACGAGGAAGGCGACGAGACCGAGCCTGACCGAGCCGACGGCGGCGGCAGGCCCGGCGGCGGCCGGAGCGGCCGCGCGCGCCCGCGAGTCGACCGCGCTCGTCACGAGGGCAGTCTAGGAACAGCGCGGCCGCGGGCCGCGGAAGCTACTCGGGCTCGGGCTGGTCGCCGTCGCCCTCTTCCGAGAGGTCCAGCGGCTCGTCGGGCGGGACGGTGACCTTCTCCGGCGTGATCTCGCCGGGGATGACGGTGATGTCGACCTCGTCGTCGTTCTTGCGGTCGACGAGGATCGTCGCGCCGGCGCCGAGCTCGCGGCCGAGGACGAAGTCGGCGAGCGGATCCTCGATGTAGCGCTGGATCGCCCGGCGCAGCGGACGCGCGCCCATCGTCGGGTCGTAGCCCTTGTCGACGAGCAGCTCCTTGGCGCCCTCGGTCAGCTCGATCACGGCCTCGTGCTCGCCCATCTGATCGCGCAGCCGCTTCATCATCAGGTCGACGATCGTCATGATCTCTTCCTTCGTCAGCTTGTGGAAGACGATCACCTCGTCGATGCGGTTCAGGAGCTCGGGGCGGAAGACGCGCTTCAGCTCACCCATGATCCGCTCCTTCATCTCGTCGTACGAGAGCCCGCTGTCGTCCCCGACGGAGAAGCCGAGCGTCTGGTTCTTCGAGATGGTGGCCGCGCCGATGTTCGACGTCATGATCACGATCGTGTTGCGGAAGTCGACCTTGCGGCCCTGGGCGTCCGTCAGCTTCCCGTCCTCGAGGATCTGGAGCAGGATGTTGAAGACGTCTGGGTGGGCCTTCTCGATCTCGTCCAGCAGCACGACCGAGTACGGCTTGCGGCGCACGGCCTCCGTCAGCTGGCCGCCCTCGTCGTAGCCGATGTAGCCCGGGGGCGAGCCGACCAGGCGGGACACGGAGTGCTTCTCCATGTACTCGCTCATGTCGACCTGGATCATCGCGTCCTCGTCGCCGAACAGGAACTCGGCGAGCGTGCGGGCGAGCTCGGTCTTCCCCACGCCCGACGGGCCGAGGAAGATGAACGAGCCGGTCGGGCGCTTCGGGTCCTTGATCCCGGCCCGCGCGCGGCGGATCGACTTGGAGACGGCGACGATCGCCTCGTCCTGGCCGATCACGCGCTTGTGCAGCTCGTCCTCCAT
>DATIER010000211.1:0-2039 GCA_035455605.1 Gaiellaceae bacterium | reverse complement strand
CAAGGCGTCGTCTGGGACCGCGTGACCGCGCAGCGCGCCGGCGACGGCCACG
The DNA here is from genome assembly GCA_035455605.1 of Gaiellaceae bacterium. Lineage (GTDB taxonomy): Bacteria > Actinomycetota > Thermoleophilia > Gaiellales > Gaiellaceae > AC-32. The sequence continues at coordinate 1,987 of DATIER010000211.1, read as the reverse complement.
CGACGACCGGCCACGCCCCGCCCAGCTCGATCCGGCACTGGGGCCCGCTCCCGTTCGCGCTCTCGGTGGCCGGCGGCGACGCCGACTCCCCGGAGCAGCTCGCGGAGGCCGTGGGCGACGGCATCTACGTCACCCGGCTCCACTACCTGAGCGTGGTCGACCCGCGCGAGGGGATCGTCACCGGGATGACGCGCGACGGCACCTTCCGGATCCGCGGCGGCAAGGTCGCTGACCCGCTCGTCAACCTGCGCTTCACGGTCTCCGTGCCGCAGCTGCTGGCCGAGCTGCACGGGCTGACGCGCGAGCCGGTGCTGGTCAACCAGAACGCGTACTACGACGATCGCTACCCGACGGGGCTGCTCTCGCCCGCGCTCGCGACGGCGAGGTTCGACGTCACCGGGACCGGGTCGGGGCCCGGAGTCTGACCCGGGCGTAGTCGACGTTCCCGAGCTCGTCCTCGCTCCAGCCCTCGAGCCGAGGCGACACGAGCCGCGCGTCGGCAACCCAGGCGATCGGGACGACGTGCCTGCCGCGCGCGAGGTCGATCAGCGCACGCTGCTTCGGGTACGGCGCCGCCAGCCGCTCGAGCGCGGCGTCGCGCCCGCCGCCGGCGACGGCGCCGAGGCCGAGGTCGCGCCAGGCGGCGACGAGCAGGTTCGTCCCGTAGGCGAGCGTCGGGTCGGCCGGCTCGGCGAACCGGACCGGCAGGTGCCGGAACGCGGGGATCCGCTTCTTCGCGTCGCGCAGCGCGATCGCGGCCTTGGACGCGCTCGGGCGCCCGTGCACCGCGAGGCTCTCGGCCGGCGGCGCCTGGAACTCGGGCACGAGCGCCTGGTAGTCGGCCCGGTCGGCGGTGTCGTCGTACACCTGCCGGGCGTCGGCCGGCACGCGCGGGTCGAAGACCACGGCGTCGGCCGCGAGCAGGCGCCGCACGCGCAGCACCGGCCCGAGCTGCGGGCTCAGCTTGGCGGCCCGGACGTCGCCCAGCGGCACCGGCGCCTCGTCGAGCTTCCCCGCGCGGAACAGCTTCAGCGCCGTGTACGGCTCGAGCCTGCTCACGTCGACCCGCACGCCGTTCCGCTCGGCCACGACACGCGTCGGGGCCGCCGAGATCAGGCGGAACGGCCCCGGCACGCCGGGCGGCGCGGCCGCGACCTCCGTCAGGCGGTACGGCAGGTCGGGGTCGGGCCGCCGCAGCACGATCGTGAGCCTGCGCCGCGTCGCGCCCACCGACCGCGCCTGCAGCAGGTGCGTCCGCTGCAGCTGCGCCGCGATCGCGCCCGCGTGGGCGCAGCGCAACTGCCAGGTCGCGCCGCTCGCGCGCCAGCTCATGCAGAGCCCCGGCCGCACGGCGCCGCTCGCGTCGGTGCGCAGCGGCGTCGAGAAGAGCATGCGCGCGAGCACGATCTCGTCACGCGTCTGCGCTCGCTGCGGCTCGAGCGGCCAGAGCAGGTCGGCGAGCGCGACGCGGATCACGCCCGGCGGGCCGCCCGACGGCAGCGAGCGCGCGTGCCTGTGGGTCGACGAGCCGCACCCGGCGGCGGCGGCCGCGAGCACGACGAGCGCCGCGGCCCGGCGGGTGCGCACCGGCTACTTGAGCAGGTGGAAGAGCAGGATCGTGTTGCCGGCGAAGACCAGCGCGACCGCGATCGTCAGGCGCGTCAGGTTGCGCTCGACGATGTGGGTCCCACCCTGGGAAGCAGGCGTGAAGCCCATGCCGCCCATGCCGGCGTCCCGGCCGGAGTGCATCAGGATCAGCCCGACGAGCCCGGCGGCGAGCAGGACCTGGAGGATCGCGGAGAGCTGAAGCATCGCGCGGACAGGGTAGCCGCTTCGTCAGCAGCTAGGCGACAAGCTCGCGAATCGCCTCGATCAGCTGCGCGGCGATCCGATCCTTCGTGACGTAGGCGGCGGCCCCGGCCTCCCGCGCACGGGCGACGTCGGTTCGCGAGTTCGACCCGGTCAGCATCAGCACGCACGCCCCCTG
>DATIER010000210.1:0-9203 GCA_035455605.1 Gaiellaceae bacterium | reverse complement strand
CGGCCGCCGCCTCGGTGAGCTCCGCCGGGCCGCCGTCCGCTTCTAGCGGCTAGCCGAGCTTCGTCGGATCCGCCAGCCGGCCGTCGCGCCCGACGTAGCCGCCCTTCGCGCCCACGACGAGCATCACCAGCGGCTCGCCGCCGACGCTCGTGATCTGACGCGGCGTCGTCGACTCGACGTGGCAGAGGCCGCCGGGGCCGAGCTCGCGGGCCTCGCCCGGCAGCGCGAAGCGCGCGCGGCCGGCGTGGACGAAGTAGAGCTCGTCCTGCTCCTCGTGGTAGTGCGGCCGCGCGACCACGCCCGGCTCGAGCACGAGCACGTTGACGCCGAACGCGGTCACGCCGAGCTCCCGGCGCACCTTGCGGAAGACGCCGTCGCCCAGCCCGTCGATCGTCCCGAACGCGAAGCCCACGGCGGCGGACGCTATCCCAGCGATCGCACGGCGCGCGCCGGGACGCCCGCGGCGAGCACGCCGGCCGGCAGGTTTCTCGTCACGACGGCGCCCGCGCCGACGACCGTGTCGGCGCCGATCGTCACTCCGGGGCACACGATCACGCCGCCGCCGAGCCAGACGTTGTCCTCGATCGTGACCGGCTCGGCCGACTCCCACTTCGACCGCCGCGGCTCCGGCTCGAGCGGGTGCGTCGCCGTCAGCAGCTGCACGTAGGGGCCGATCTGCACGTCGTCGCCGATGTGGATTGTCGCGACGTCCAGCGCCACGAGCCCGAAGTTGACGAAGCCGCGGGCACCGACGTGGGTGTGGGAGCCGTAGTCGCAGTAGAACGGCGGCCGGATGACGGTGCCCTCGCCGAGCGAGCCGAGCAGGTCGGTCAGGATCCGCCGCTGCTCCGCCTCGTCGGCGGGCGAGGAGTCGTTGAACGCCTTCGTCAGCTCGGCCGCGCGCAGCGACGCGGCGGCGAGCTCCGGGTCGTTCGCGAGGTAGAGGTCGCCGGCGAGCATGCGCTCGCGCTGGGTGCGCGTGTCCTCGCTCACGCGGCCACCGGCGTCAGCGGCGGGTCGCCGCGCTCGACGGCCAGGACGTTGTCGACCACCAGCCGCGTCATCGCCTCGCGCGCCCCGCGGGTCGCGCTGCCGATGTGCGGGGTCAGGACGACGTTCGGCAGCTCGAGCAGCTCGACCGGCACGTCGGGCTCGTGCGCGAAGACGTCGAGCCCGGCGCTGATCCGGCCGGAGACGAGCTCGCGCACGAGCGCCGGCTCGTCGACGATCTCGCCGCGGGCCGTGTTCACGAGCGTCGCGCCGTCGCGCAGCAGCGCCAGGCGCCGGGCGTCGAGCAGCCCGTCCGTGTCGGGCGTCAGCGGCACGTGCAGCGTGACGACGTCCGACTCCGCCAGGAGGGCGTCGAGCTCGCGCCACTCGCCGAGGTCGCTGTCGGCGCGCAGCCGGCGCGTGTAGAGGACGCGCAGCTCGAAGCCTCGGGCACGCCGCGCGACGGCGCTCCCGATCCGGCCCAGGCCGACGATCCCGAGCGTCGACCCGCTCACCTCCTCCGCCAGCCCTCCCTCCGACCACGAGCCGCTCCAGGTGCCGGAGCGGACGACACGGTCGCCGTCGACGACCCGGCGCCGCACGGCCAGGATCAACGCGAACGCGAGGTCGGCGGTGGCCGCGTCGAGCACGCCCGGCGTGTTCGTCACGACCACGTCGCGCGCGGCGCAGGCGCCGACGTCGATCCGGTCGTAGCCGACGCCGAAGTTCGCCACCAGGCGCAGGGCCGGCAGGAGCTTGAGCGGAACCGGCTCGTTCGCGACGATCAGCGCGCCGACGTCCGCGCGCGGCGCGCGGAGCTCGGCCGGCGCGAGGATCTCGACGTCCTCCAGCTCGTCGAAGGCGGGACCCGGATAGCGGCGGCTCGCGAGGACCTTCAGCTAGCCGACTGCACGCCGAGCGCGGCCGCGACCGCGTCGAGCGCCTCCTGCTCGGACGCGCTGATCGCGTGGTCGTGCTCCTTGTGTGCCTCCGCCACGCGGCGTGCCAGGTCGAGCACGAAGCGCTGGTAGGCCTGGACGTCGTCCGGCGTCCCCTTCGACTCGAGCGCCCCGACCGCCTGGCGCAGCCGCTCGACGCCGTCCGTTCGTAGTGCCTCCGGGGTGCCGTAGCGATGCCGGTCGACGTGCGGCTTCTCGCCGACGACCGCGTCGAGGACCTCGCTCTCGCCGTGCTGCTCGCGTGCCTCCGCGTACGCCTTGGCCAGCGCGAAGCTCTCGCGGAAGCTGCCGCCGTGCTCGGCCGTCAGCACGTACATGCCCGCGATCGGCGGGCCTTCGGCGATTGCCTCCCACTCCTCGTCCGTGAACGCGCTCTTGCCGGTCATCTCGCCCTCCTTCCGTCGTTGCCGAGAGGCTAGTCGAGGACGGTCAGGTCGAGCTCGCGCAGGCGTTCCGGGTCGGCGAGGAAGTCGAGCTCGACGATCTTGCCGCCGCGCACCGTGACGGCGCCGAGCGAGAAGGGTTCGCCGTTCCGGAACGAGACCATGCCGACGGCCCCGTTGACGAGCACCGGCCGCATGTCGAGCCCGAGCTGCGAGTAGAAAAGCGCCTGGTCGGCGATCGCGCGTGCGCCTCGAACCACGCGGGAGGTGCCTGCCGTTCCGAAGTCGGCCCGCAGCACGACGTCCGGGTCGAGCACCTCGAGCAGCCGCTCGAAGTCGCCGTCCCGCGACGCCGCGAGGAACGCGTCGACGACCCGCCGCTGGGTCTCGAGGTCCGCGTCGGGAACCCTGCTCTCGCCCTGGACGCGCCGCCGCGCGCGGCTGGCGAGCTGGCGCGCCGCGTCGGGCGAGCGGTCGACGATCGGGGCGATCTCGTCGAACGGCACGCCGAACATGTCGTGCAGGACGAACGCGAGCCGCTCCGCCGGCGAGAGCGTCTCGAGCACGACGAGCAGCGCGAGGCCGACCGAGTCCGCCAGCAGGGCCTCGTGCTCCGGGTTCATCCCGTCGGCGCGGTCGAGGATCGGCTCCGGGATCTGCGCGCCGAGCGGCTCCTCGCGGCGCGTCCTGCGGGCACGCAGCATGTTGAGCGACACCCGGGCCACGACCGTCGTCAGCCAGGCGTCGAGGTTCTCGATCGCGTCGGCGTCCGTCCGGCTCAGCCGCAGCCAGGCCTCCTGCACCGCGTCGTCGGCCTCGGTCAGCGAGCCGAGCATCCGGTACGCCACCGCCCGCAGGCGCGTGCGGTGCTCCTCGAATCGTTCCGCCAGCCAGTCGCGCTCGTCCATCGGTCACGTTCCTCCGTCTCGTCGGGTCATACAGGTGAGACCCGTGAGACCCCGTCGACGTGACGGGATACCCGAAAGGAGCGAGACGATGCGAGTGTTCGTGGCAGGAGCGAGCGGTGCGATCGGCGCGCGGCTCGTCCCCCAGCTGATCGAGGCCGGCCACGAGGTGGTCGGAACGGTGAAGACGCCCGGGAACGCCGAGCGTGTGCGCGTGCGCGGGGCAGAGCCGGTCGTGCTCGACCTGCTCGACCCGGGCGCGGTGCGCGAGGCGGTGCTCGCGGCGCGGCCAGACGCGATCGTGCACGAGGCGACCGCGCTCGGAGAAGCCGTCTGGGGCCGCAACTTCGACCAGGTCTTCGAGCGCACCAACGCCCTGCGGACGACCGGGACCGACGCGCTGCTCGCCGCGGCGCGCGAGGCGGGCGTCCGGCGGTTCGTCGCCCAGAGCTTCGCGTCGTACCGGTACGAGCGGGCCGGAGGCCCGGTCAAGACGGAGGACGATCCGCTCGACGCGCATCCGCCCGCCAACGCGCGACAGTCTTGGGCCGCGATGGAGTACCTCGACCGGGCAGTCACCGAGGCGGGCGGGATCAGCCTGCGCTACGGCCTCTTCTACGGCGCGGCCAACGACGGCCTGATCGAGCCCGTCCGCAAGCGGCAGTACCCGATCATCGGCGACGGCGAGGGCATCAGCTGCTGGGTCCACCTCGACGACGCCGCCGCGGCCACGGTGCTCGCGCTCGAGCACGAGGGCCCGGCGATCTACAACGTGGTCGACGACGACCCGGCGCCGACGCGCGAGTGGCTGCCGGTGCTGAGCGAGGCGCTCGGGGCCGAGCCGCCGCGGCGCTTTCCGGTCTGGCTGGCCAGGCTCGCCGCCGGCGACGCCGCGGTCGTGATGAACACCGAGGCCCGCGGCGCCTCCAACGCGAAGGCGAAGCGCGAGCTCGGCTGGACGCCGCGCTACCCGAGCTGGCGGTACGGCTTCTGGGAGGCCTACGCGAGCCCGCGCATGCCGAAGGCGGTGCGGATCGGGGAGCCTGCGCGCGCCTAGGGAGCGGCTAGCATCGGGCGGAGGCACCGCTTGCGGTGCTGCCAGCAGACTAGGCGAGCTTTGCTCGCCTAGTCGTCTGAAATGACCGGTGGATCCGCACATACCGCGCAGCCGCTCTCGGGAGTCGCATCGCCCGAGCAGTACCTCGCCGACCTGAATCCGGCGCAACGAGAGGCGGTCCTGGCGACCGAGGGGCCGCTGCTCGTCGTGGCCGGAGCCGGCTCGGGCAAGACGCGTGTCCTCACCTACCGCGTGGCGCACCTGCTCAACGCGTGCGGCGTCCAGCCGAACGAGATCCTCGCGATCACGTTCACGAACAAGGCCGCCGGGGAGATGCGGGAGCGGCTCGAGGGCCTGCTCGGCCCGGTCGCGCGCGCGATCTGGATCCTCACCTTCCACGCCGCGTGCGGCCGCATCCTCCGCCGCGAGGCGCCGCGCCTCGGGTACCGCTCGAACTTCACCATCTACGACTCGGCCGACCAGGTGCGCCTGACGAAGGCGTGCCTCGAGGAGCTCGAGCGCGACCCGAAGCGCTTCGTCCCCCGCGGGATTCACGCGCAGATCTCCGCGGCGAAGAACCAGCTCGTCGCGCCCGCCGAGTACGCCGAGCGCGTGGCGTCCTTCTACGACCAGACCGTCGCGGAGGTGTACGACCTCTACCAGCGCCGCCTGTTCGCCTCGAACGCGGTCGACTTCGACGACCTGCTGATGCTGACCGTGCAGGTGCTGGAGCGCTTCCCCGAGGCGCGCGAGCGCTGGCAGAAGGCGTTTCGCTACATCCTCGTCGACGAGTACCAGGACACGAACCACGCGCAGTACCGGCTCCTGCAGCTGCTGGCCGAGCAGCACCGCAACGTCTGCGCGGTGGGAGACCCGGACCAGTCGATCTATGCCTTCAGAGGCGCCGACATCCGGAACATCCTCGAGTTCGAGCGCGACTTCGGCGAGACGCGGACGATCGCCCTGGAGCAGAACTACCGCTCGACGAACACGATCCTCCAGGCCGCGAACCACGTCATCGAGCACAACCGTGAGCGGAAGCCGAAGAACCTCTGGTCCGAGCTCGGCGAGGGCGAGCCGGCGCGCGTGCTCGAGGTCGAGGACGAGCACGCCGAGGCGCGCTTCGTCGCCGCCGAGATCGCCGCGCTCGTCGAGGAGGGCTTCAACGGCAGCGAGATCGCGGTCTTCTACCGGACGAACGCGCAGAGCCGGGTGCTGGAGGACGTGCTCGTACGCCAGGGCGTCGGCTACCAGGTGATCGGCGGGCCCCGCTTCTACGAGCGGGCCGAGGTGAAAGACGTGGTCGCGTACCTGCAGGCGATCGACAACCCCTACGACGCCGTCTCGCTGCAGCGGATTGCGAACAAGCCGCGGCGCGGGATCGGCGACGCGAGCCTCGCACGCCTGCAAACCCACGCCGACGCGCACGGCATCTCCCTCTGGGAGGCGCTCGACCAGGCCGAGGAGGCGGGCATCTCGGCCGCGCCGTTGCGCGCCGTGCAGCAGTTCCACGGCCTGCTGCAGTCGCTGATGGCGGGCGCGCTCGACATGGAGGTGCCGGAGGTGATCGAGCGCGTGCTCGAGCGCAGCGGCTACCTCGAGGCGCTGCGGGCCGAGCGGACGATCGAGGCGCAGGGCCGGGTCGAGAACCTGCAGGAGCTCGTCGGAGTGGCGCAGGAGTACCAGCACACGGCCGAGGAGCCGTCGCTCTCGGGCTTTTTGCAGGAGATCTCGCTCTACTCCGACCAGGACGCGATCCGCGGCGAGCAAAGCCTCGTCACGCTGATGACGCTGCACAACGCGAAGGGGCTCGAGTTCCGCGCCGTCTTCATGATCGGCATGGAGGAGGGGATCTTCCCGCACGCGCGCTCGATCGAGGAGCAGGGGCTCGAGGAGGAGCGCCGGCTCGCGTACGTCGGCATGACGCGCGCGAAGGAGCGGCTCGTGCTCACGCACGCGAGCGCCCGCTCGCTCTGGGGCAGCCGCTCGTACAACCTGCCCTCGCGCTTCCTCGACGAGCTGCCGGAGACGCACGTCGAGCGCTCGCGGCTGCAGCCCGCCTCGTGGTCGGGCTACGGCTCGCCGACGGGCGTCGCGCCCCGCTCGGACCAGCCGACGCTGTCCACCGGCGACTCCGTCCGGCACGAGACCCTCGGCGAGGGCGTGGTCACCGGGATCGAGCGCGGCGGCGTGGTCACCGTCCGCTTCGCCGGCGACGGCACGGAGCGGCGGCTGATGCTCGACTACGCGCCGCTCCAGCGCATCTCGTGATCGAGGTCCGGGCGCTAGACGGGACGGAGGAGCTCGGCGCGGCGCTCGCGCCGATCTGGCACTACTTCGGGCGTCGGCCCGACCCCGCCGAGGTCGACCAGCTCGGGACGATCCTGCCGGCCGAGCGAGTGCTGGCCGCGGTCGAGGACGGCCGGATCGTCGGCGGCGCCGGCGCGTACCGCTTCGACACGACCGTCCCGGGCGGCGCGCAGGTCCCGACGGCGGGCGTGATGGCCGTCGGCGTGCTGCCGACGCACCGGCGTCGAGGCGCGCTGACCGCGCTGATGCGGCGACAGCTGGCCGACGCGCACCAGCGGGGCGAGCCGCTCGGGACGCTCTTCGCGGCCGAGGGCGCGATCTACCCCCGCTTCGGCTACGGGCTCGCTTCGCTGGCCGGCGAGGCCGAGCTGCCGAAGGGCGACGCGCGGCTCTGGCAGGAGGAGCCGCTCGGGCGGGCCCGGCTGCTCGACTCGGAGCAGGAGATGCTCGACGTCCTGCCGGCGATCTTCGACCGGATCCAGCCCGCGACCCCAGGCATGTGGACCCGCTCGCGCGAGTGGTGGAAGGTACGGCGGCTGCCCGACCGCCCCGGGCGAGGCGCGCTCGCGGCCGTCGTGATCGAGCTCGACGGCCGGCCCGAGGCCTACGCGCTCTACCGCCTCGACTTCGGCGTGCGGCACCTGGTCACCGAGACGAGGCTCGACGTGCTCGAGGCGCTCGCCGTGTCGCCGCGAGGGCTCGACGCGATCTGGCGCTTCCTGCTCGCGATCGACTGGGTGGCGCGGATCGACGCGCACTGGCTCCCGCTCGACCACCCGCTGTTCCTCTGGCTGCGCGAGGCGCGGCGGCTGCGCTGCTCGGTCGTGGACGCGCTCTGGGTGCGCCTGGTCGACGTCGGTGCCGCGCTAGCCGCGCGCAGCCTGCGGGAGGGCGAGGTCGTGCTCGACGTCCGAGACGAGTTCTGCCCGTGGAACCACGGGCGGTGGCGGGTCGCGGACGGGCGCGCGGAGAAGACGACCGCCCCGGCCGAGCTCGCCGTGGACGCGGCGGCGCTGGCCTCGGTCTACCTCGGCGGCTTCACGTTCGAGCAGCTCCGCTGGGCGGGCCGCGTCGAGGAGCTGAAGCCGGGAGCGGTCGAGCGGGCGGCCGAGCTCTTTCGCACCGCGCGCCAGCCCTGGCCTCCGGAGCTCTTCTAGGAGGGAGGGGAGACGCTGTTTCGTCGAGCCCTCCATGGTTGCGTTTCGCCGGGCGCGTCCTACAGTGCGTGCGGGGAGATCACTCGGCGGGACGGGGTCCCACGCGGCACCTTTCGACGCGACGCCTGGCGGGGCGGACGCGATCGGGCTCCCGCTGAGAGAGCGGAAAACGGGGGGCGTTCGCGCTCCCCGTTTCTTTGTCAGCGCACCGCCTCGATCCAGTCGAGCCGGCGTCCGCAGAGCGAGCGCGCGTCGGCCGGCGGCACCGAGTCGACCTCGTCGCGGCGCGGGTCGAGCGGGCTAAGCGTGAGCGGCCCGAACGCGTACGAGCTGCCGCCGCTCCCGGGGTGCCAGCCGCCCTTGTCGACCGTGATCCTGACGCGGTGCAGGCCCGGCGCGAGGTCGATCGTGCCGAGGTCCGTGTAGAGGCCCGGCCAGTTCAGCTCCTCGCGCCTCGAGCCGACCGTGCGCCCGTCGACCCAGACCGTCGCGTTGCCGTACCAGTCGCCGGCGAGCCAGGCCGTGTAGGTGCCGCCGGACGGAAGCGTCGTGTCGACCGAGAGCGTTCCGGAGAGCGGGGGAGTGGTCACCGGCACGGCCATGGGCGCGACCGCGTACAGCAGCGAGCCGCCCTTCGCCTCCCGCGCCAGCCGCAGCACGTCAGCGCAGCGCGGCACGCCGCCGGCCTGCGTCGCGTCCCCGAGCGAGAGGTGCTCCACGATCTTCCGCGGCGGATGCGCCGGGCGCACCCAGACCTCGTAGTAACGGCCGCTCCACGCCAGGCTGTACGGCGACGGCGGCCGGCTGGCCGCGGGGCCGCGGCGGAGCACGAGCATCCGGTAGACGAGCACCTGGTCGAGGCGGAAGCGGTCGATGTCCGCCGAGCCGCCCTTGTCGAGCGTCTTGCCGTTGCGCAGGTAGTCGTACCGCCGCCGCAGCTCGGACGCGCCCTCGGGGTCGGATCTGCGCAGGAAGTGCCGCACGCCGTAGGGCTCGTAGGTGGTCATCAGCGTCGGCTCGACGCCGGCGAAGCGCTTGCCGATCGTCTCCAGCTCGTGCAGCTGGCCGCGCGGCGCCAGCCAGACGTCGTGGTACTGGAGCCCGTTCGACCAGAGGACGCCGGCGGCGATCACGGTCGCGGCCGCCGCCGCTTCGAACACGCGGCCGCTCGCGAGCGCTGCGCCGCAGCCGGCGAGCGCGAGCGCCACGAACGCCGGTGACGCGATCGCGAGTGCCTTCCCGCCGACCCAGGGCGAGCTCAGCCCGACGATCACGAGCGCGCCGACCGCGGCGAGCCCGGCGTACAGGAGCGTCCCCCACGCGGCGCGCCGCCACGCCCACCAGGCGCCCGCGACCGCGGCCGCGATCACGACCGCGATCAGCGCGTAGGTGAGCGCGATGTGGTCCGGCTTGACGCGGAAGTCGCCGCTCGGCCAGACCCC
>DATIER010000209.1:0-13103 GCA_035455605.1 Gaiellaceae bacterium | reverse complement strand
CGCCGCGGCCGCAGGCTGGAAGCCGCTGCGGCGGCGGCTGACCGTCTTCGGCTCGTACGTGGTGCTGACCGAGCCGGTGCCCGAGCTGCTGGAGCGGATCGGCTGGACCGGCGGCGAGGCCGTGCTCGACGGCCGGATGTTCCTCCACTACTTCCGGACGACGAACGACGGGCGCGTGCTGATGGGCAGCGGCTCGGGCCCGATCGGCTTCGGCGGCAGGATCGACGACCGCTTCTGGACCGACCGGCCCACGGTCGAGCGCGCCGAGCGCGGCCTGCGGCGGCTGCTCCCCGAGCTCGCGGACGCCAGGGTCACGCACGCGTGGGGCGGGCCGATCGACGTCTCGGCCGACCACCTGCCGTTCTTCGGGACGGTGCCGAAGACGCAGGTCCACTACGGCGCCGGCTACTCGGGCCACGGCGTCGGCCCGAGCTGGCTCGGCGGGCAGATCCTGTCGCGGCTCGTGCTCGGCGTCGACGACGAGCTGACGCGCCTGCCGCTGGTCACGCGTCGGGTGCCGAAGCTCCCGCCGGAGCCGCTGCGGCGCATCGGCGGCGGCCTGGTGCGCGCGTCGATCATGGCCTGCGAGGCGGCCGAGGAGGAGGGGCGGAAGGGCTCGCTGCCGGCCCGCGCCGGCGCCTCGCTGCCGCGCCTGCTCGGCATGTCCGTCGGCACGCGCTGACACACATCCGTCACCGTGTCTGACACCGAGGCGAGGCGCCGAGAGCAGGGAACTTCACACGTTCGCGCGGATCCTGTGACGCTTACGGCACGCGTCTGACACCGGGGTTCGCCCGGCCGCGGGCGCGCGATAATCGGGCGGTGGAGATCCTTCTCGGCACGTCGGCGCTCGAGCCACGCTGCTACCTCTCGACCGTCGCCGAGCACCTCGAGCGGCTCGGGCACGAGGTGCTCGTCTTCGCGGCGGAACCGCTGCCGTCGCCGCCCGAGTTCCGCGTCGTCGGCGTCGAGCGCGAGCTCCCGCTCGCGCCGGACGCGATCTGCAGTCACGACGCGGAGGCCGCGCTCCTGCTCGCCGACCTCTACCCGCTGACGCCGCAGCTCTACGTCGCGCACGGCGGCCGCGAGGACGTCTGGCTTCCGCCGCAGCTCGCCGGCGTCGTCGCGCGCGTCGTCGTGCTCGACGATCGCACGGCGGACCGGGCACGAGCCGCCGCCCTGCCGCACGAGCTCCTGCGGCTGCGCCGACCGGTCGACCTCGACCGCCACGCGCACCGCGGCGAGCTCCCCGAGCGCCCGCGCCGGGCGCGCCTCGCGCTCGACGGCCAGTCCGACTACCGCCGCGGGCTGGTGCAGCGCGCGCTGGCCGACGCGCGCATCGAGGCCGACGACGACGGAGCCGACCTCGCGATCGGCCGCGGCCAGGCGATCGTCGACGCGCTGGCGGAAGGCCTCGCCGCCTACGTCTACGGCGAGGCCGGCGCGGACGGCTGGGTCACGCCCGCCCGCTACGAGCGGCTCGAGGCGGACGGCTTCTCCGGCGGCGCCGAGCCGGCGGCCACCACCTACGAGCAGCTACGAGCCGACCTCGACCGGTACGACTCCGCCATGGGCCCCGCGAACCGCGAGCTGGCCGCCGCCCACGACGCCCGCACCCACGCCCGGCAACTGGTCGAGGCGCTGCAGGCGCTCGCGCCGCGGCGCGAGCCGGTGGCCGCGCCGCTCCGGGAGCTGGCGCGGATGGTGCGCGTCGAGGTCGCCGCCTCCCGCCGCGCCGACGAGCTCGCCGCAGCCGCCGCCGCGGCCCGCGCCCGCGCGCAGGAGGCGGAGCGACAGGCGACGCGCGCGAAGGGGCACGCCGCGGAGCTCGCGGCGAAGGTCTCGGACCTCGAGCGGGAGCTCGCGCACGCAAGAAGCCGGCTCGCGGAGCTGGACGCCGGACGCGGGCGCGGCGTGCGCGCGCTGCTCGGGCGCGAGGGCAAGGTTCCCTCGTCCGAGGGATGACCTATTCGCGAGTCACCCCGATGGTGCTTGCGAGATATACGGATTGACCACCGAGCTCAGCGGCCGAGCTCGTCTCACCGGACCCCATGGCCGCCGACCGACGCCTACTCGCAGCCGCTTTCGCCGCCATCGCCTTCCTGACGGCGGGCCCCGCCCGCGCCGCCGTCACCCGCCCGGCGCAGACGGCTCCCGCAGCCGGCGCCGTCGTCCAGTTCGTTCCCTCCTTCGCCTGGACGCCGGTCGCCGGCGCCGACAAGTACGAGTTCCAGATCAGCGCTGACGCCGGCATGAACTCGCCGGTGCTCGGCCAGGGCAAGGACGACTTCTTCACCAAGAACACCCGCGCGACGCTGCTGAAGACGATCCCGAACGGGACGTACTGGTGGCGCGTCCGCGCGACGAACGCCGTCGGCGAGATCTCGAAGTGGACCGAGCCGCGGTCGTTCAGGAAGCAGTGGAACCTGCAGCCGGCGCTGCAGACGCCCGGCTCGGGGGCCGCGCTCACGTACCCGTCCAGCCCGGTCGTCCTCAACTGGTCGGGCGTGGCCGGCGCCGCGCAGTACCTCGTCTCGGTCGCGAGCGACCCGACGCTCGGCTCGCTCGTCTTCCGCTACTCGAACCAGGACGACGCCAAGGGCCCGCCGAACGTCGCCGCGACGAGCGCCGCCATCACTGGAGCGCTCGCGCCGGGCTCGTACTACTGGAGCGTGACCCCGGTCGACGCGGAGGGCAACCGGGGCGCCGCGACCCCCGTCGCGTCGTTCAACTGGCTCTGGCCGTCGACGACCGCGACCCAGCTCGACGACCTGAACCCGGCGCCCGAAGCGTTCGACCCGAAGTTCTCGTGGACGCCCGTTCCCGGCGCCGCGAGCTACGAGGTCGAGGTCAACTCCTCCTCCGACTTCGCGCTCGGCTCGAAGGTGTGCTGCAGCGGCACGACGATCGCCACCTCGCTGTCGCCGACGACCGTCCTGAAGGACAACGTCTACTACTGGCGCGTCCGCGCCCTCGACCCCGACGGCAACACCGGCGTCTGGAACAACGGGACGCCGTTCACGAAGACCTTCGACAAGGTCGCTCCCGCAGGCCCCGTCACCGGCACCAGCATCAAGAACGTCCGCATGCGCGACAACCTCGCCGACCCGGGGACCGACACGGACACGCTCACCGCGGGGTACCAGACCAACGTGCCGGTCGTCCGCTGGGATCCCGTTCCGGGGGCGGCGAGCTACGAGGTCCAGGTCGTGCCGTGGGTGAGCTCGGCGTGCGACTGGTCCGACACGGGGTACATCAAGAAGACCTCGGTGGCCGAATGGTCGCCCCTGAGCGCGCCCGCGACGGGCGTCAACCCCGTCGTGTGGCAGGGGACGCTGGCCCAGGACAGCGGCGGCGCGAAGATCACCCCCGGCACCTGGTGCCTCCGGGTCCGTGCCCGCGGCGATCGAGCAGCGGGCAACCAGGAGGTCTGGGGCGACTACACGTACCTCCAGAACGGCAGCACCGACTCGACGGGGCCCGTGGGGCCCGCGTTCCAGTGGGTGAGCTACCCGAACCCGGCGGATCCCGCCGATTCGACTCCGTGCAACTTCGGCTATCCGTGCGCCGGCGACTACCTCTCGCCGGTCGTCGGCTCGACCACGGACACCACGCCGCTCTTGACGTGGAAGGCGCTCTCCGGCGCGAACAGCTACTTCGTCGTCGTCGCCAAGGACTCGCAGTTCAGCAACGTGATCGACGAGGCCTTCACGCGGGTTCCTGCCTACGCGCCCCGGAACAACCTCACGCCGACGACGTACCCCGACGAGACGACCACGTTCTACTGGGCCGTCCTGCCGTCGAGCAACGCCGACGGAACCGCGGCGCTGCCGATCGACCTGCCGAACTCCGCCAAGGGCACCTTCCAGAAGCAGTCGACGCCGCCGGCGCTCGTCTCGCCGAACTCGGTGCAGGCCTTCTACGACCAGCCGACGTTCAGCTGGACGCCGACCCTCGGCGCGCGCCGCTACCGGCTGCAGGTCTCGGCCGACCCGACGTTCGGCAACCCCCTCGACGACGTCACCACCGACGCGACCTCGTACTCGAGCAACACGACCTACCCGGCCGACACCGTCCTCTACTGGCGGGTGCGCGCCGACGACGAGAATCTGACCGGCCTGACGTGGTCGGCCGTCGGCACCTTCCAGAAGAAGCTCCAGGCGCCCGTGCCGAGCGCGTCCAATCCGACGCAGGGCGAGACGCTGCCGGTCTGGACGTGGAGCGGCGTCCAGGGGGCGGCCAAATACGACCTCTCGGTCGACGCGCCCGACGGCACGCACCGCGACTACACCGACATCCGCACGCCGGCGGTCTCGTTCATCAAGTTCAGCGGCACCGGCGTCTGGCACTGGCGTGTGCGCGCCGAGTTCCCGAGCGGGACGACGAACACGACGCCCGGCCCGTACTCGGCGCTGCAGACGTACACGCGCACGATCGGCGAGCCCGGCAACGCGAAGACGGACAGCGCGAAGGATCACGTCCTGCTCAGCTGGGACCCGCGCCTGGGCGCCAAGCAGTACAAGGTGCAGGTCGCCTCGAGCCCCGACTTCAGCCACACCGTCGAGACGGTCACGACCGACAACACGAGCTACGCCCCGACGATGTCGTCGTACGGCTACAACGGCTCGAGCGTCCTCTACTGGCACGTCGCGGCGGTCGACGAGGACCGCAACCAGGGCGACTGGACGCAGTCGCAGACGATCCGGCTGCAGCCGCGCCTCAAGGTCCAGGTCACGGGTGTCGCGCGGCACAAGCGGATGGGCACGGTGCGCGTCTCGGTCATGAACGCCCAGGGCAAGCGGCTGGCCGGCGCCAGGGTCAAGCTGACCGGGCTCGGCGTCCGCGCGGTCGTGAAGAAGACGAACAAGCTCGGGCAGGTGAGCTTCAAGGTGCGCCCGAAGCGGAAGGGGAAGCTGCTCGTCAGCGCGACGAAGTCCGGCTTCCAGCCCGCGTACGGGTCGCTGAGGGTGCGATGAAGCGGGCCTCCGCAGCGTCGGCGGTGAAGCCTCAGGCTCCCGTCCTGCCGCCGCGGATCTGGCGGGTCTTCGAGTACCGCCGCCCGTTGCCGGTCCGGCGGCCGCGCTTCACCACCTAGCGCCACGGGGAACTACCGATGCATCGCCGGGCCGCCGGCGGCACGCTCGCGTCATGACACTGCTCTGGTTCGTCGTCTGGCTGGTGAGCGACCTGATCGGCAACCGCGCACCGCTGAGGTTCGACCCGGTCAACTGGTGGGCGGGCACGCTCTTGCTCGCGATCGCGATCGACCTCAGCCGCCAGCACGTCCCGTACGCGCACCGCTAGCCGGTCCGGCTACAACTGAGTGCGATGCTTGTCTTCGCGCTCAAGCGTGTGCTCTGGATCGTGCCGGTGCTGCTCGTCTGCGTGACCCTGCTGTTCGGGCTCGTGCACGCGATCGGCGGCGGTCCGCTCCAGCACGGCCCGCCGCTCGGGCTCTCGCACGAGGCATGGGTCAAGTACGGCGACCCCAAGCCGGAGTCGATCACGCGCAACATGAGGCACCGGCTCGGGATCGACGCGCCCTGGTACGAGCAGTACTGGCGCTACGTCCGCTCGGTCGCGCGGCTCGACTTCGGGCCGACGACGACCTTCCCCGGCCGGTCGGTGAACGAGATCCTGCGCGAGCAGGGGCCGGTCACCGCGGAGCTCGTCGGGCTCGCTCTCGTCTGGGTCGTCGTCCTCGGGGTCGGGCTCGGCGTCGGGGCCGCCGTCTGGCGCGGAACCGTCTTCGACCGCGCGGCCACGGCGACGACGGCGCTGCTGATGGGCGTCCCGATCTTCCTCACGGCGACGCTCGCGATCTGGCTCGTCTCGGTGAAGCTCGGCCTGCTGCCGACCTCCGGCTGGAACGGCTGGCGCTCGCGGGTGCTGCCGTCGCTCGTGCTGGCGCTGCTCCCGCTCGCCCAGGTCGCACGCGTCCTGCGCTTCGAGATGATCGAGGTCGGCGCGCGAGTTCGTCGTCACCGCCAGGGGGAAGGGCCTCCGGCGCGGGCGCGTGCTCGCCGCGCACGTCCTCCGGCCGGCGTCGATCCCGGTGCTGTCGATGGCGGGGCCGCTCCTGGGGCAGCTCGTGCTCGGCCTCTTCCTCGTCGAATGGATCTTCGCGATCCCCGGCATCGGGCGGTACTTCATCGCGGCCGCGCAGACGCGCGACTACCCGCTCACGCTCGGGCTGACGGTCGTGCTGACGACCTCGGTGCTCGTCGTCAACACGCTCTCGGACATCGCGCTCGCGGCGATCGACCCGCGCGTCCGCGAGGCTACTTCGGCCCGGTCAGCCTGACGAGCCCGCGCGGGGTGCGCACGAACACCTGGCGGCTGTAGAGCACGATGTACGCGCGCGGGTCGCCGCGGATCCAGCGGGCGTAGCGCAGGACCGCGTCGACGTAGAGCCGGGAAGGGTTGTAGTGGTAGAGCGCGCCGGCGTAGTCGGCCGGCGCGCCGTTGGCGTGGAGGTAGTTGGCGGCGCCGAGAATGGCGTCGTGCGGGTCGTGGACGTCGCCGCCGAGGCCGTAGGCACGCCACGTCGAGGGGATGAACTGCATCGGCCCCTGCGCGCCCGCCGTGCTGGCGTTGCGCAGCTTGCCGAACGCCGACTCGACCGAGTTGACGGCAGCGAGCATGTACCACGCGACGCGGAAGCGCCGCTGCGCCTCGGCGTAGTACGCGCGGAGCCGGGCTGCGGGCTCGGCCGCGCCGGTGCGGAAGGCGCTCAGCGGGCGCGGCGTCGAGAGCCCGACGAGGTCGCGGCGCGCCAGCAGCTCGTTCCGCAGCGGCCTCGCCACGGCGCTCGGGAGTCGCCGGAGGACGGCGTCCGCGACGCGCGTCCGCTCGGTCAGCACGATCACGAGCCGCTGCTCGTACAGCGCCCAGAGGGTCACCTCGAGCGGCGGCCGGCCGGTCGTCCCGGCGGAGCGCCAGGCGTCGATCGCCGCGTCGAGGCTCCGCTCCGTCGACTCGACCCGCGCCGCGAGCGGGCCGGCCGCCCGCGGGATCGGCGCGCCGGGCGGCGGCGCCGTTGCAGCCGCCACGGCGGCCAGGACTGCGGCGGCTAGTCCCAGCTCCAGCTCGGGTCGGGCTCGTCGCCGTCGCCCGGGCCGGTGTTCGGCGCGCCGATCGCGATCACCTCGGCGCCGTCCGCGCCGCCCCGGATCCCGCGCATCACGTGCGGCGGGACGCGTACCGCGTCGAACGGCCGCAGCTCGAGCTCGTCGTCGCCGACCTTCATGCTCGCCGAACCGCTGACGAGCACGTAGATCTCCTCCTGGCGCTTGTGCCGGTGGCCGTGCGCCTTCGCGCCCGGCGCGAAGCGGAGGTAGCTGACGCCGCAGTGCTCGCAGCCGAGCGGGACGCGGCCGAAGCGGAGGTTGAACTGCTCAGGGTCGAGGCCGAGGTTGTGCGACTGGTCGTCGACCTCGGTCAGGTTGACGTGGTTGTAGTCCACGGCCGGAACCTACCGCAGGTAGCCCGCGATCGCCGCCGCGTCGAGCGGCAGCACCGCGAGCTCCGGCGGCGGCCGGCGGACGAAGCCGTCGAGGAGCAGCAGGTCCTCGGCCTGCTCGGCGGTAAGCGGGCCGTCCTCCGCCGCGGCCGTGCACCGGGCGAGCCCGGCGTCGACCTCCAGCAGCGCGCCCGGCCCCGGCGGGAGCGGGCGCCTTGCCCGCAGCACGCCGCCGGAGACGAAGAAGGCGGCGCGCCAGCCGGGCTCGAGCGCGGGCGCGACCAGGCAGGCGTCCAGGCGCCGCAGCCTCTCCAGCCGCCGCAGGCGCTCGAGCACGCGGTCGAGCGCCTCGATGCGATCGCGCAGCCGCGCCGCCTCCTCATAGCGCAGGCTCTCGGCGAGGTGAGCCAGCCGTTCGCGCAGGCGCGGCAGCGGGCCGCCGTCGAGCAGGCGCTCGAGCTCGTCCTCGGTCGCCAGCGAGAGCGCGCGGGCGGCGAGCGACGCCTGGCGGCGGCTGCCCAGCGGCCCGAGCGGCGTCGGCGACTTCGAGACGACGTGCTCGTCGCCCCGCCGCCGCAGGTAGACGGCTCCGTCGCGCCGCCGGCTGCGCGAGTTCGCCGGCGGCGCGAGCTCGCGGATCAGCCGCAGCTCCTCGAGCGCCGCCACGAGCTCCGAGCCGGTCCGCCGCCACTCGATCCGCTCGAGCGCCTGCAGCGCCGCCTCGACCGACGGCCGCTGCCGCTCGCTGCGGAAGTACGAGCGCAGCCGCGCCCGCAGGTCGCGCGCCCGGCCGACGTAGAGGACCTGGTCGTGCCGGTCGCGGAAGAGGTAGACGCCGGGCGACGGCGGGGCGCCGTGGGCGAGGGAGCGCTTGCCGTAGACGCGGCGCTTCCGAGGCGCGGCGAGCGCGCGGAGCTCGGACAGCCGCCGGGCGCCGAGCTCCTGCGCGAGGCCGATCAGGCGCACGAGGATCTCCGCCGTCGCCTGCGCGTCCGGGAGCGCGCGATGGCACGGCTGGGTCGGGACGCCGAAGAAGTGCGCCAGCGAGGCGAGGCTCACGCGCCGCAGCCGGCCTTCGAGCAGCCGCCGGGCGAGCGCGGCCGTGCAGAGCGGCGGCTGGGCCAGCCGGCCCTCGAGCCGCTGCTCCAGGAAGCGCTGGTCGAACCCGGCGTTGTGGGCGACGAGGAGCGCGTCGCCGGTGAAGCGGACGAAGTCGCGCACGACGGCTCGAGCTGCAGGGGCGCGCCGCAGCTCCGGGTCGCGCAGGCCGGTGAGACGGGCGATCTGCGGCGGCAGCGCAACGCCGGGGTTGACGAGCGACTCGAACGTCTCGCACGGCTCGAGCGCCCGGACGCGCACGGCGCCGAGCTCGCAGATCCGGTCGGTCGTCGGCGACAGCCCGGTCGTCTCGAGGTCGAAGACGACGAGCTCGGCCTCGTCGAGCAGCGGGTCGTCGCGGCCGCCGGTGAGCGAGACGGTCGCGCCCGAGCAGGAGAGGCGCGAGTCGCCCGCCGTCACCTCGGCGAGCAGCGAGCAGGCGAGGCCGGAGGGGATCGAGGAGGTGGCGAACAGCGACCGGGCGGCCTCGACGGCGGTCAGCGGCCCGCGCTCCTCGAGCGTCTCCACCAGCCGGTCGAGCGCGTCGAGCGAGAGCTGCACCCACGGGATCTAAGCGAACATATGTTCGCTTTGCAAGCGGTCGATGCGCTGCAGCCAGACCGCCGCCTCGAGCCGCTCGAAGGTCTCGCGCGCCTCGGCGAGCAGCGGCTCGGCGTCCTCGAGCCGCTCGCGGGCGAGCAGCTCGCCGTGCTCGAGCAGGACGACGGCGAGGACGAAGCGGGCTCCGACCTCGCGCAGCAGCTCGACCGCGTTGCGGAAGCGCCCGTCGGCCGCCGCGGCATCGCCTTCGGCCGCGGCACGATGGGCGTCGTAGCGCGCGAGCTGGGCGTCGACGAGCGGCGTGCGCACGCCGGGGCTGAGCCCTCGGATCCGCTCGAAGTGGTGATCGGCACGCTCCGGCTCGCCGAGCGCGACCGCCGCCGTGAGCAGCTCCGCGATCGCCTGCTTGAAGATCGGGTGGAAGTTGCCGATCGTGCCGCCGAGCGACGCCGCCTCGTCCGCCCAGCGCAGCGCGTCCTCGTGACGGCCTTCCCCGCGCGCGAGCGCCGCGCGGCCGAGGGCGATCGCCCCGCGCTCCTGCGTCTCCGCCCGCTCCTCGGCGGGAACGTGCGCCATGATCGTCCTCGCCGCGTCGAGCCTGCCCCGTTCCACGTTGATGCCGACCACGGCGTCGGCGTAGTCGAGCCGCAGCGACCAGAGCAGCGCGTCCCACTCCGTCTCCTCGAGCTCCTCGAGCGGGAGCTCGGACGCGTCCCAGTCGCCGAGGATGAAGGCGTTGCCCCGGAGATGGCTGTTGAACGACTCCTCCCACTGACGGTTGCCGCGGCGCCGGGCGAGCTCGAGGCCGGCCCGGTCGGCCGCGTTCGCGTCACCCCAGCGGTCGCGCCCGGCGAGCAGGAACGACAGGTTGAAGTAGCCGCGGAAGGCTGCTTCCACCAGGTCGTGCTCCAGCGCGACGTCGAGGCCGTGGCGGAGGATCCCGAGCCCCTCCTCGCGCCGGCCGCGCTGCGCCACGAGCATCCCCTTCGAGTTCAGCGCGTCCGAGAGGACGTCCGGGAGGATCAGCGACTCGGCCGCCTCGAGCGCGTACTCGAGCGGCTCGTCGACCCCGTCGAGGTCGCCGAGCAGGAAGCGGTAGCGGGCGAGCTGTCCCGCAAGCATCGCGATGTCCGCGTCGGGCTCCTCGCGTGAGAGCACCTCGAACGAGCGGCCCATGCGCTCCGTCGCCTCGTCGACCTGGCCGTAGTTGAAGCACGCCATCGCGAGACGCGCCTCGCCGCGCGCCGCCGGATGCGTCAGGCCTGCTTCGTGCCAGTGCTCGATCGCCCGCTCGAGCAGCTCGATCGCCTTCGCGCCCTGCCGGTCGGCGTCCGCGCAGACGCCTGCCTGCTCCAGCAGCTCGGCCTTCTGCGCCGGCTCGTCCGTCAGCTCCGCGGCCTGCTCGAAGTAGCGCTGCGCCTGCTCGTGCGCGCCGAGCGAGAACGCGCGGCGGCCGGCGCGCGAGAGCGCTTCGCGGGCGGTCGTCCGCAGCTCGGCCGCGTCGGGAGCGTCGGGATCGGCCCGGTAGGCGTCGAGGTAGTGCGACGCGATCACCTCGACGATCTCCGTCTCCTCGGCGCCCCAGCTCTGCTCGAGGTAGCGGGCGGCGGCGAGGTGGCGTGCCTTCTGCTCCTTGCGCGAGAGCGTGTCGTGCGCGATCCGCTGGACGAGCGCCTGCAGGAAGCCGTAGTTGCCGCGCTCGGGCGAGCGCGGGTCCGACTGGACGCTCAGCAGGTCCTTGCGGACGAGCGAGGCGAGGACGGGCTCGAGCTCTGCCTCCGGCGTGCCGGTCAGCGCGGCGAGCCCTTCCTTCGTGAACGTCTTGCCGAGCACGGCGGCGTCGTCGATCACCCGCCGCTCGCTCGGGTCGAGGTCGTCGAGGCGCGCAGCGATCAGCGCGTGCAGCGTCTCGGGCACCTCCAGCGAGCCGAGGTCGCCGGTCGCGGCGTAGCCGTCGCCGTCCTGCCGCAGGAGGCCGCGGTCGAGCAGCATCCGCACCGTTTCGACCGCGTACAGCGGCACGCCCTCGGCGCGGTCGCGGATGCGGGCGCGCACCTCGTCCGGCAGCCCGGGAACGAGCCCCGCGAGCAGGGTCTCCATCGCGTCGTCGCTCAGCGGCTCGAGCGTCAGCGAGGTGAAGTCGCGCTTGCTGCCGCCCCAGCCAGGATGCTTGTCGGCCAGCTCCGGCCGCGCGAGCGCGACGACGAACAGCGGGTGTGCGCGCGACCAGTCGAGCAGGTAGTCGACGAAGTCGAGCAGCGCCGGGTCGGCCCACTGCAGGTCCTCGAACAGGAGGACGGTCGGGTTCTGCTCCGCGAGCCGCTCGAAGAAGAGCCGCCAGGCCGCGAACAGGTCCTCGCGCGGGAAGGACTCCTGCTCGGCGACGCCGAGGAGCTGTGCCAGCCGCTGCTCCACCCACGCGCGCTCGTCCGGATCGGCGAGGTAGGTCTGAAGCGCGTCCGCAAGCTTGCCGGCGGCGGACTCCGGGCCCTCCTGCTCGGTGATCCCGGCGCGCATGCGCACCATCTCCGCCAGCGCCCAGTAGGCGACGCCCTCGCCGTAGGCGAGGCACCGACCGCGGTGCCAGTAGACGTCCCCGGCGAGCCCGTCGATGTACTTCTCGAGCTCCCACGACAGGCGCGTCTTGCCGATCCCGGCGATGCCGACGATCGACACGAGGCGGGCGCGCCGCTCCTCGCTCGTCGCGTGGAACAGATCCTTCACCAGGCGGAACTCGCCCTCGCGGCCGACGAACGGCGACTCGAGCCCGCCGGTGCGACCCTCGCCGCCGCGGTAGCCGGTGACGCGCTCGGCACGCCAGAGCGCGACCGGCTCGGACTTCCCCTTGAGCGTGTGCTCCCCGGCCGCGGCGTACGAGATCGCGGCCTCGGTCGCGCGGCGCGTCCGCTCGCCGACGAGCACCGTCCCCGGCTCGGCGACCGACTGCACGCGCGCGGCCGTGTTCACCAGGTCGCCCGCGACCATGCCCTGGCCCTCGGCTCCGACCGTGACCGCCGCCTCGCCGGTGACGACGCCCACCCGCATCGCCAGCGTCGGAGCGCCGACCTCGCCGCCGAGCGCCGCGACGACCTCGACCAGCTCGAGCCCCGCGCGCACGGCCCGCTCGGCGTCGTCCTCGCGGGCGACGGGCGTGCCCCAGACCGCCATCACGGCGTCGCCGATGAACTTCTCCACGGTGCCCCCGTAGCGGTCGATCACGCGGCGCGCAGTCTCGAAGTAGCGGGAGAGGAGGTCCCGCACCTCCTCCGGGTCGCGGTTCTCCGACAGGGTCGTGAAGCCGACGAGGTCGCCGAACAGCACCGACACGAGCCGGCGCTCGGCCTGCGCCTGGGCCGGTGCCGGAGCCTCGGCGTCGAGGGACGAGCCGCACTCGCCGCAGAAGCGGTCGCCCGGCTCGTTCGCCGCCCCGCAGCTCGGACAGGCGAGCGCGAGCACCGTGCCGCAGCTCGAGCAGAACTTGCGGCCGGCGCGGTTCTCGACTCCGCAGGCTGAACAGATCATCGCCCGCGCTGAGCGTATTCGGCTCGATAGGTTGGCGCCACCCGAGCGGAGGAGGCAGCGCATGAGCAAATACGCCGTGGCGAAGCTGGACGAGATCGACGAGATCACCGACGGGCGCGAGCCCTGGCGGCCGGTCCGGCACCACTTCGGCATCAGCTCGTTCGGCGTCAACGCCTGGACGGGCAAGGAGGCCGGCGACCGGATCATCAACGAGCACGACGAGGAAGGCGAGGACGAGGAGCTCTACGTCGTCCAGAGCGGCCGCGCGCGGTTCGAGCTCGACGGCGAGAGCGTCGACGCGCCGACCGGCACGTACGTCTTCGTCGAGCCGGGCGTGAAGCGGACGGCATACGCGGAGGAGCCGGGAACGACGCTCCTCGCGATCGGCGCCCAGCCGGGCAAGGCCTACGAGCCGAGCGGCTGGGAGCTGTGGGCGGAGGTCGGTCCCCTGTACCAGGCC
>DATIER010000208.1:0-25780 GCA_035455605.1 Gaiellaceae bacterium | reverse complement strand
CCCTCGCACATCGCCTCGGCATCCACGCGCTCAAGTGGGAGCTCGAGGATCTCGCGTTCCAGACGCTGCATCCGCGCAAGTACGAGGAGATCAAGACGATGGTCGCCGAGCGCCGCGCCGACCGCGAGGGGCACGTCGCCGAAGCCGCCGACGTCTTGCACCGCGAGCTCGACAAGGTCGACGTGCCGGCGGAGATCTCAGGACGCGCGAAGCACTTCTATTCGATCTACGACAAGATGGCCAAGAAGGGCCGCGAGTTCAACGAGATCTACGACCTCACGGCGATGCGCGTGATCGTCGAGCGCAGCGGCGAGGAGGGGACGCGCGACTGCTACGGGGCGCTCGGACTCATCCACTCGCTGTGGAAGCCGATGCCCGGCCGCTTCAAGGACTACGTGGCGATGCCGAAGCTGAACGGCTACCAGGCCCTGCACACCACCGTGATCGGTCCGGAGGGCCGGCCGCTCGAGATCCAGGTGCGCACGCGCGAGATGCACGAGACGGCCGAGTTCGGCGTCGCCGCCCACTGGCTCTACAAGCACGGCGGCAAGGGCAAGGCCGGCGACGACGAGTGGGCCGCCTGGGTCCGGCAGCTGATGGACTGGCAGGAGGACGAGGCCGACCCGCGCGAGTTCATCAAGACGTTCCGCACCGACCTGTTCGAGGACGAGGTCTACGTCTTCACGCCGAAGGGCGAGGTCAAGGCCCTGCCCGCCGGCTCGACGCCGATCGACTTCGCCTACGCCGTCCACACCGACGTCGGCCACCGGACGGTCGGCGCCAAGATCAACGGCCGCATCGTCCCGCTCCACTACCGGCTCAAGAGCGGCGACTTCGTCGAGATCCTGACCACGAAGAGCGGCCGCGGCCCGTCGCGCGACTGGCTGTCGCTCGCCGCCTCCTCGCGCGCCCGCAACAAGATCCGCCAGTGGTTCTCGCGCACGACGCGCGAGGAGACCGAGCAGAAGGGCCGCGAGACGCTCGAGGCGGCGCTGAAGAAGCAGAACCTCCCGTACCGGAAGCTGCAGGGCTCGTCGGTGCTCGCCCAGGTGATTCGCGAGAGCGGCTACAAGAAGGCCGAGGACTTCTACCTCGCGCTCGGCTCCGGGAAGCTGCAGGCGGGCCAGATCGTCAACAAGGTCATCCAGCGGCTGAAGACCGAGGAGGTCGCCGAGGAGGAGGCCGTCCCGCTCAAGGCGCCGAAGGCGCGGCACGCGACCTCGAGCGGGAACGTCGGCATCGTCGTGAGCGGCGTCGACGACGTGCTCGTGCGGCTCGCGAAGTGCTGCACGCCGCTCCCCGGCGACAGGATCGTCGGCTACGTCTCGCTCGGCAAGGGGATCACGATCCACCGCGAGGACTGCTCGAACGTGAAGGCGCTGCGGCGGAACCCCGAGCGGTTCACGCCCGTCGCCTGGGACGGCGGGGCCTCGAAGAGCTTCCGCGTCCAGATCGCGGTCGACTCGTGGGACCGGCCGCGGCTGCTCGAGGACGTCGCCCGGACGTTCTCCGAGCACGGCGCCAACATCGTCGAGTACGGCGGTCACGTCGAGGACCAGCTCGCGAAGAACTGGTACGTGGCGGAGGTCGGCGACGTGAAGGAGCTGCGCTCGCTGCTGACCGCGCTCCGCAACGTCGACGCGGTCTTCGACGCCTACCGCGTCACCCCGTCGTAGAGCGGCTTTCGAGCACCTTCCATCGTGTAGACCCGTCGTTTGAAACGGACGCGCAAGCAAAGCCCGCGCGTCCTGACGACGGCATCGCAAGCGACGCCTCATCGATCCCTCGACCGAGGGATCGTCCCTCGAACGAGCGGGGTACCTCGAACGAGGGATGGTTTTTTTCGCGCGCCCGAGTACAACGTGAGGTAGGGGAGGGGGCTTCTCTACGGAGAGCTGCGGCGCCCGCTCGTTTCGAGGACGGCGGGTGGGCGCCCGGCGCACCGGGCCGGTGGCGGCCGTCCCGGTGCGCCGGGCACCTCAGCGCTTGCGCGCGTAGACCTCGAAGGTTCCGTCTTGCAGCGACTTCGCGGGGACGAGCGCCCAGAATCGGCCCTGCGCGACGGGCATGGTCGCGACGACCCGGCCGCCGGAGACGACGACCACCGACCGGGCCCCCGGCGCGCGGCCGCTCACCTGGACGACCGCGCTCGAGCGGTCGACCGGGTCGAGGCCGGTCAGGCGCCGACCTCCCTCGAACGGGTGACCGAGCAGCTTCCGGTCGGGCCCGGCGGCGAACACGCTCGAGAGCGGCCCGCCCGTCCCGAACAGCCCGACCTCGCGCCGGAGCGCCTGCTCGTGCCGCCGCTGCAGGGTCGCCGCAGGGACGACGAACCGCCGTCCACCGTCCTTGATCAGGACGACGTTCCGCTCGGCCGGCCGCGGGCCGAGCAGCGAGTGGCCGTCGACGTGCCACGGGATCGAGACGCGCACCGCGGCGGCGATGGTCGGGAGGACGTCGGTCGTCCGAGCGACCTGCGTCTCCACGCGTGCGCGGTGCTGGCCCGGCGTCTTCACGAACAGCGGCACGTACGCGATGTCCTGCAGGTTCGCGGGCGAGAGCGGGCGCCGCTTCTGGCCGGCGCGGAAGCTGACCCCGTGGTCGGCCGTGACGACGAGCAGCGCCCGGTCGTAGAGGCCGGTCGCGCGCAGCCGCGCGAGGAGGCGCCCGAGCACCGTGTCCGCGTACCCGAGCTGCAGCAGGTGCCGCTGCCAGTACTGGTCGACCGCGGCCTGGTTCGGGCTCCAGACCTCGTCGGAGCCCCATCCCGGCGCCGGCCGGACGGCGTAGCGCTCGCCCGAGGGCAGGTAGGTCCACGGGCTGTGCGGGAGCATGAGGTGGAGGTACCAGAGGCTCGGCCGCGGCTGCGGCCGGAGCGAGGCGACGAAGCCGGCGTCGATCCTGCCGGGGTCGTGGCGGCCGCTCTCGTCCTGGAGGAAGTCGTCCCAGCCGTTCGCGATCGACGGGATCCCGTGCGTGAGGTCGTCCGGGAGCAGCTCGTGCAGGTAGACGACGCCGGTGTCCTCGGCGAGCGTCCTGGCGCGCGAGCCGACCGAGCCCTCGGCGTTCGGGCAGAGCGACGGCGGGCAGAGATGCGTCTCGGCATCGGCGACGTGCAGCTGCGTCGCGCCGCCGAGGAGCGTGAACAGGTTCTGGCGGTGGTCGGTGTAGACCGGGAACTCCCCGGCGCGGGGGTTGCGCCCCGTGAGGATCGCCGGCACCGCGTGCGTCGTGCCCTCGGCCACCGTGGTCGCGTGCTCGAACCAGGTCGACCCGCGCGCGAGGCGGGCGAAGCTCGGGAAGCGCGCGGCGTCGATCCTGCCGTCGGCGCCGAGCAGGGAGTTCAGCGGCAGCTCGTCGAAGACGACCAGCACGACGGGCGCCCGCGGCGCGGCGCCTGCGGCCTGGGCGTTCTCCGCTCCGAGCGAGAGCCGGGTCACGTCGGAGTTGAAGAGGAAGAGCGCGAGGAAGAGCAGCGGCGCCGGCCCGAGCACGGTCAGCGCGAGCCGCGCCCCCGAGGCGCGCACGTAGAGCACGGCTCCCGCGCTGCCGAGCGCCGCCGCGACCGCGGCGAGCAGCCAGCCCGGCGCGGCGAGGTCGCGGATCGCCTGCAGCACGAAGAGCGCCAGTAGGCCCCCGACGAAGACGGGGTGCAGGGCGGGCACGAGCGCCTCGAGCGCGAGCAGCACGAGCGGCGGCACGAACAGCAGCACCAGCGCGAAGACGATCGCGTCCCAGCGCGTCGAGCCGCGCGCCGCGAAGAACTCGCCGTTCTTGCCGAGCAGGTCGAACAGCGGCTGTGCCACCGCGAACGACCAGAGCACGAGCAGGTGCAGCCCGGCCAGCCGCAGCGGCGGCCTCATGGTCACCGCGGCCGAGCCAGATAGAGCGTGCGCGTGCCCGAGCCGAGCACCTCCCGCCGCTCCACCTCGAACGCGGCCGCCAGCGCGCGCTCGAACGCCTCCCGCCCGTAGTCCTCGTGCACCTCCTCGCGCTTGGCCGCCAGCAGCCGGGAGACCATCGGGTCGTCGCGGTCGGCGAACTCGACCACGAGCCCGGCGCCGAGGGAGCGCAGCCAGGCGACGAGCTCCGCGAACGGCACGTTGCGGCCGATCGCGAGGTGGTGCACGAGCGCCAGGCAGAGCACGAGGTCCGGCCGGCCGCGATCCTCGAGCCGCCGCCGCTCGAGCCCGCGCCAGCCTCGTGCCGGCGAGGCGTCCGCCAGGTCGACGACCAGCGGCAGGATCGTCTTCGAGCCCTCCGCGCGGAGCGTGCGGTAGAGGTCGCCGACCACGCGCTCGTCCCCGTCGAGCGCGAGCGTGTACCCGGCCTCGAGCGCGCGCGCGAAGCGGCCGTCGTTCGCGCCGAGGTCCCACGCGAGCCGCGCCGGTCCGGCCGCGCGCACGAAGCGCTCCTTGCGCTCGGCGTCCTCGTCGCTGTACGGCGCGGCATCGCGGTAGCCGGCCCACTCGGAGCGGCCGCGCCTCGGCTCCAGGCGCGCGACGAGCTTGCGCAGCCGCCGCACGTTCGCCTGGATCAGCTCCTTCTTGAACCCGGCCGCCTTGAGCTCCGAGCGCACGTCGCGCCGCCGGTCGGCGTGCCGCGCCTCGAGGCGGTCGTGCAGGACGACGTGCGTGAGCACCCCGCGGCGGAAGCGCGGCAGCAGCGCCCGCGCCTGCGAGGGCTCGATCCCCTCCAGGCTCCCGCGCAAGAGCGGCTGGGGCGCGACGCCGCGGTATGCCTGCAGCATCAGCGGATAGAGGAACAGCGCGCAGAACTGCCGGTACCCGGCCCACGGCTCGCCCTCGCGCAGCCGCTCGAACGAGCCGACGTCCACGAAGACCGGCTCGGTGCCGTGCCACTGGACGTTGTACGGCGAGCCGTCCTTGAGCACGAAGCCCTCGGCCAGCGCCTCGTCCAGCAGCCCGAGCTGGAGCAGCGCCGCGTCCTTCAGCATCTCGAACGGCCACTCGTACGGGTACGAGACGAATGGCAGCCGCTCGTGCCGCAGCACGGCCGGCTCGATCTCCTCCGTGGCGACGATGCGGCCGTCCTCGAGCCCGCGGCGGAAGAAGCGCGTCCGCTCGAGAGCCGACCAGTCCTCGCGCGCGCGCGGCGAGAGCTCGCGCAGCACGTCGCCGTCGGCCGAGTAGACGACCCGGGCGTCGGGATCGCGGAAGGAGGCCGGCTCCGGAGTGCTAGCTCTGCTCGTCGTCATCCCTGCGGATGCGCAGGGTACGCAGCACTCGCCGCCAGGTCATCTTGGCCGTCACCCCGATCGCCGCGACGCCGCCGAGGACGATCTGGAGCAGCATGCTCCCGGAGCCGGCATCGAGGTAGGAGAGGGGCGCCACCGGCGGCATCTTAGACGGTCGGCGGGCTGGAGCAATACGGGGCGAGCTGTCGCGCGATCCGCTCGAGCGTCGCGCGGTCGTCCACACCGAACGCCGCGGCCCGGTCGGAATCGATGTCGATCTCGCCGACGACCCGTCCGTTGCGGACGATCGGCACGACGATCTCGGAGCGCGTCGAGGGGAAGCACGAGAGGTAGCGGGGGTCGGCGTTCACGTCGTCGACGATCTCCGTCTCGCCGCTGGCGGCGGCCGCGCCGCAGACTCCCTGGCCGACCGGGATGCGCACGTGCTCGGTCGCCTGGGGTCCACGCCACGGCCCGAGCACGAGCTCGTCGCCCTCGACGAGGTAGATGCCGATCCACGAGTAGTGCTCGACCTGCTGCTGCAGCGCGTCGACGACGGCCTGCAGCACCTCCTCGTCGGTCCCCCCGCCGGCGAGGATCCGGCCCACGGCCTCCTCGACCCGGGCCACGCTCACTGCGCCAGGTCCTCGCCCTCGAACGCGCCGACGCGCTCGCGGTATGAGGCCGGGATGGGGCAGGCGCGGCGCTCGCCGAGGTCGACCAGCACCAGGGCCTGCTGCGCGGTGACCATCAGGACGTCGTCGTCGACCCGGTAGGCGGCGCACTCGTAGCCGACGCTCGTGCGGCCGATGCGCGAGACGCGGATGAACACCTCGATCAGGTCGTCGAAGCGCGCCGGGGCGTGGTACTCGATCGTGTTCGCCCGCATCACGAACTCGAAGTCGCTCGGCCGCGTCTCGAGCAGGTCGAGGTGGCGGTGGTACTCGACGCGGGCGCTGTCGAAGTAGGGCAGGTAGCGGCCGTAGTAGACGATCCCCTGCGCGTCGGTGTCGGAGAAGCCGACCCGGGTCAGGGCGGAGTACTTGAACGGCGGCTTGCGGCCGGTGACCTGGCCCAGCTCGAGCGGCATGCGGGGATGCTACGCGCGCGGGCCGCCGGAGAACCTCGGCGGCAGCGGCGGCAGCGCCTGGCGCCCGCGCGGCATGAACCGCCGCCCCCGCCGCGACTTCACCAGGGCGACGGCGGCGAACGCGAGCAGCGCGCCGCCGAGCACGACGAACGGGAACCACAGCCACTGGCCGTTGATCTTCCCGTGTGGCCGCTCCGAGCCCACCATCGCCGCCTGGGGCGAGAAGTCCCGCACCGAGCGCACCTTCGTCTTCTTCGCGTTCACCGGCGCGAGCGTGGCCATCGGCATGAAGCCGTCGAGCAGCCAGCGCTTGCCGGAGGGCTTGAGGTAGAGGTCGAAGATGATCGGCCCGACGTCGAACCTGTTCTTCGGCGTCGGCATCAGCAGGAGCTCGATCCCGACCGTGCCGTCGCTGATCCACTTCAGCGACCAGTAGTGGAACGTGTGGCCCTTGGCCGGGAACGGGTAGATCGGGATGTCCCCGGTCTGCCACTGCTTTCGCGTCATGCCGGCCTTCATGTCGGGCGTGACCCAGTCGTAGGAGCGCCCGACGTCGACGCGCTTGGCGCCGTAGTTGACGACCATGTCGACGGTCCTGTCGATCCCGACCCGGTCGGCCTTCGTCAGGTGGTGGATCGGCGCGGCGCTCGCGCCGGCGGCGAACGCGAGTGCCACCACGACTGCCGCGAGGAGCTTCATGGCCAGACGGTAGCGGTGGGGCGGATCAGCCATGACGCACGTTGCCGATCACGCCGATCGGCTCCGCCGAAGAGGGCTCACGCGACCGTCGCGCTCGGCCACGAGCTGGGCGCAGATCTCGCACGCCGCCTCGACGAACCCGAGCGCCGCCGGCGAGCGGTAGCGGTCGCGGTGCCAGAACATGCCGATCAGGCGCGGCTGCACGGGCACGTCGGGGGCGAGCTCGACGACGGCCGTCCGCGGGTCGCTCTCGTCGATCGCGAGGCGCGGGATGATCGCGCTGCCGACGCCCGCGCCGACGAGCGCCTGCACGGTCGCGACGATGTCGGAGCGGAAGACGAAGTTCGGCTCAACGCCGTGCGCCCGCAGCTCGGCCTCGACGCGCGGCAGGACGCGGCACGTCCAGTGGCCGATCAGCGGCAGCTCGGCGATCTGCTCGAGCCCGGCCGGGTGCGCGCCTGCGAGCGCCGAGTCCGCCTGCGTCAGCAGCACGTACGGGTCGTCCATCAGCTCGACCGACTCGAACGGCCCGTCGTGGAGCGGGAAGTCGGCGAAGCTCAGCTCGAGCTCGCCCGCCTCGACGAGCTCGAAGAGGCCGGCGTCGGTCGGCGCCTCTCGCGGGAGCACCTTCACCTCCGGCCAGTCGCGCGCGTAGCGCGGCAGCAGGCGCGGGATGATCCGCGCGCCGACGCTCTGGTAGATGCCGAGCCGCAGCGAGCCGGCGGAGCCGTCGACGAGGGCGCCGAGGTCGGCCTCCGCCGCCTTCAGCCGCGCGACGATCGCCTTGCCGTGGCCGAGCAGCACCTGGCCGGCCTCGGTCAGCTCGATCGGCGTCGCGCCGCGAGAGCGCACGACCAGCTGCTGCCCGACGATCCGCTCGAGCGCGGCGATCTGCTCCGAGATCGCCGACTGGACGTAGCCGAGGCGAGCGGCCGCGCGGCGGAACGAGCCCTCCTCGGCGACCGCGGCGAGCGCGGCCAGATGGCGGATCTCGATGCCGGATGAATGATCGACGGCCACGCTCACCGGCAGCGTAGCCGTTCGGCTTCCCAGATCAAGGGTCGGCGCGGATGACGGCGAGCACCTCGTCGCGCCTGCGCTCCATCAGCTCCGGCGTGCGCGCCTCGAGGTTCAGCCGCAGCAGCGGCTCGGTGTTCGACGGCCGGACGTTCATGTGCCAGTCCTCGGCGTCGACCGAGAGGCCGTCGAGGTGGCCGACCCGGCCCTGCGCGCCGAACCGCTCCTCGAGCTCGCGCAGCTTCGCGTCGACGTCCGCGACCGGCGTGTTCAGCTCGCCGGTGATGAAGTACCGGTCGCGAAACGGCCGCAGCGCCTCCGACAGCGTGCGCCCCTTGCGCGAGACGAGCCCGAGCATCAGCAGGAACGGCACGACGCCCGAGTCGGCCTGCGTGAAGTCGCGGAAGTAGTAGTGCCCCGAGACCTCGCCGCCGAACGCCGCCTGCTCCTCGCGCATCCGCTGCTTGATGAACGCGTGGCCGACGCGGTTGACGAGCGGGACGCCGCCGGCGCGCTCGATCGTCTCCGGGACGGCCCAGCTCGCGCGGACGTCGTAGATGATCTTTGCGCCAGGCTCCTGCTCGAGCACTGACTCGGCGAAGAGGGCGGTCGCGAAGTCGCCCGGGACGAACTCGCCCGAGTCGTCCACGAAGAAGCAACGGTCGGCGTCCCCGTCGAACGCGACGCCGAAGTCGGCCGCCTGCTCGAGCGTCGTGCGCACGATGAACTCGCGGTTCTCGGGCAGGAGGGGGTTCGGCTCGTGGTTCGGAAAGGTGCCGTCGGGCTCGAAGAAGCAGCGCACGGTCTCGAGCTGCGGCAGGCGCTCGAGCACCGGCGGCAGCATCGCGCCGGCCATCCCGTTGGCGGCGTCGATCACGACCTTCAGCGGCGCGATCGCGGCCGGCTCGACGAACGAGAGCACGCGGTCGACGTACTGCGGCCACACGTCGTAGCTCGAGACATGTCCCGGGGACTGTCCCCGGGACGTGGCCGTTTCGGCCATTGCGCGGTCGCGGATCTCGCCGAGCCCGGAGTCGCCGCCCACGGGCAGCGCCCCCGCCCGGACGATCTTCAGCCCGGTGTACTCCTTCGGGTTGTGCGAGGCGGTGACGGCGATGCCGCCGTCGAGCCCCAGCTCGCCGACCGCGAAGTAGACCATCTCGGTGCCGACCAGCCCGAGCTCGAGCACCTCGGCGCCGGCCGCCGATGCCCCGCGCACGACCGCCGCGGTCATCGCGGGCGACGAGACGCGCATGTCGTGTCCGACGGCGATTCGCGCAGGCTCGAAGACCTCGACGAAGGCGCGGCCGATCGCCTCGGCGCCCGACTCGTCGAGCTCCGAGCCGTGGATGCCGCGGACGTCGTACGCCTTGAAGACCTTGGGGTCGAGCACGCCGGCGGATGCTACGAAACGCGGAAGCGAGCGGCCCCGTCGGTCGTTTCTACACTTCAGGCATGGAACGCAAGCTCGCCACGGTCCTGTTCGTCGACCTCGTCGACTCGACGGGTCTCGTCACCGGCTCCGACCCGGAGGTGGTGCGCCGCCGCGTGCAGCGGTACTTCGACCAGGTCTCGCGCTGCGTGACGATGCACGGCGGGATCGTGGAGAAGTTCGCCGGCGACGCGGTCATGGCCGCGTTCGGCATCCCGCAGGCACACGAGGACGACGCCGAGCGCGCCGTCCGCGCCGCGCTGGCGATCCGCGACGCCGTCCATGAGCTCGGCCTCGAGTCCCGGATCGGCGTCGAGTCGGGCGAGGTGGTCGCCGACGACAGCGACTCGACCTTCGCCACCGGCGAGGCCGTCAACGTGGCCGCGCGGCTCGAGCAGGCCGCGGAGCCGGGGCAGCTGCTGATCGGCCCCGGCGCCCAGCGGCTGACCCTGGGCCGCGTCGAGCTCGAGGACGTCGGACCGGTCGAGCTGAAAGGCCTCGACCGCCAGGTCTGGGCGTGGCAGGTGCTCGGCGCAGGCGCCGCGCCGGCCCGGCCGGAAGGGCGGCAGGCGCCGCTCGTCGGGCGCGACGCCGAGCTCGACCTGCTGCAGAACACCTACGACCGGGCGCTGCGCGACCGGCGCGCGCACCTGTTCACGATCTACGGCGAGGCCGGCGTCGGCAAGAGCCGCCTCGCGAAGGAGTTCTCGGGCGCGCTCGAGGGCGCCACCGTCCTCTCGGGCCGCAGCCTGCCGTACGGCGAAGGCGTCACGTACTGGCCGCTCGCCGAGATGGTCAAGTGCGCGGCCGGCATCGTCGACGACGATCCGCTCGACGTCGCGATCGACAAGCTGCGCTCCTTCTGCGAGGACGAGGCCGTCGCCGACCTGCTCGGGCTCGCCTCGGGCGTGCTGGAGGCGGTCCAGGCCGAGCGCAGCCAGCAGGAGATCGCGTGGGCCGGCCGCGAGTGGGCGCAGCGGCTGGCGCAGGAGCAGCCGCTCGTGCTCGTCTTCGAGGACATCCACTGGGCCGAGGAGCCGCTGCTCGAGCTGATCGAGCACCTCGTCACGTGGGTGCGCGAGGCGCCGCTGCTCGTGATCGGCCTGGCGCGGCCGGAGCTGCTCGACATCCGTCCCGGCTGGGGCGGCGGGCGCGTCCGCGCGACGTCGATCGAGCTGGAGCCGCTCGGCCCGGCCGAGAGCGAGGAACTGATGGACGCGCTCGACGGCAGCCTCGGCGAGGCCGAGCGTGTGGAGGTGCTCGCGAAGACCGAGGGCAACCCGCTCTTCCTCGAGGAGACGGTCCGGATGCTGCAGGAGGACGGCACCGAGCGCATCGGCCGCATCCCGGACACGCTCCAGGCGCTGATCGCGGCGCGCATCGACCGGCTCGCTCCCGAGGCGAAGGCGCTGGTGCAGCGGGCGGCCGTCGTCGGCCGGATCTTCTGGGAGGGCGCGATCGAACGGCTCTCGCCGGAGCTCGACTCGATCGAGGGGCCGCTCGACGACCTGCGCCTGCGCGAGTTCGTGCTCGACGAGGAGCGCTCGTCGATCCGCGGCGAGCGGGCGTACAAGTTCAAGCACGTCCTGATCCGCGAGGTCGCCTACGCCGGCCTGTCGAAGTCGGCCCGCGCCGAGCACCACGCGCGCTTCGCCGAGTGGCTGAAGGAGCGGGCGGGCGAGGAGCTGCTCGAGATCCGCGCCTTCCACCTCGAGCGCGCGACGGCGCTGCTCGCGGAGCTCGAGGGCACGGCTCCACCGGAGCTGCAGCACGAGGCGGCGGAGGCGCTGACCGAGGCCGGCGTCCGCGCCTTTGCGCGTGACGCGAACCGCACCGCGCGCCACCATCTCGTCCGAGCGGTCGAGCTCGAGCCGACGCTGCGACGGCGCTATCTCGCCGCCCGCGCGGCAGCCCGGCTCACCGACCTGCCGGCCGTGTCGCGCGAGATGGAGGAGGTGCTCGCCACGGCGATCCAGGAGGGCGACGGCTCGACGCAGGGCCGCGCGCTGGTGACGCTCGCCGAGGCCGCCGTGCTCCGCGAGGCCGACGTCGCGGCCGCCGAGCAGATGATCGAGAACGCCCTGGCGGTACTCCAGCCCGACGACGACGTGGGGCGGTACCGGGCGCTGCGGGCCGCGGCGACGATCTCGTGGATGCGTGGCGACCTCGCCAGGGAGGAGCAGGTGATGCTCGAGGCGCTCGAGCTCGCCCGCGCCGCCGAGCGCAAGGACTTCGAGAGCGAGGCCGCCGACGAGCTCGCGAGCGTCTACCTCGCACGGCTCGAGCTCGACCGCGCCGAGCCGCTGATCGAGCAGGCGATCCTGCTCGCGGAGGAGAGCGGCAGCGCGGAGGCCCGCGGGCGGGCGCTGCGCTTCGCGGGACAGCTCCACCTCAGGCGCCGCGAGCTCGATGACGCCCAGGCGGCGTTCGAGGCCGCGCGCGAGCACCTCGCCGAGGCGGGCGCCGCGTGGATGGTCGGGCGCACGCTCAACTTCGCCGCGTGGACGGCGCGCCACAAGGGCGATCTCGCGCGCGCCGAGCGGCTCTTCCGGGAGTCGATCCGCATCCTCGCCCCGCTCGAGGACCGCGCGACGCTCTGCGAGACCCAGCGCAGCCTGGCCGAGCTGCTGCTCGAGCTCGACCGCGTCGACGAGGCCGAGCGCTTCGCGCTGGCCGCCCGCGAGACGGTCGGCCCGCACGACATCAGCTCGCTCGCCACGACGACCATGGCGCTCGGCAAGGTGCGGGCCGCGCAGGGCCGGGACGAAGAGGCCGAAGAGCTCCTGCGCCAGGCCTACGACTCGATCGCCACGACCGAGCACCGGGCGCACCAGTGCGAGACCCTCGAGGCGCTGACCGCGTTCCTCCGCGACCACGGCCGCGACGACGAGGCCGACGAGCTGCAGGCCCGCCGCGAGGAAGTGCTGGCGGAAGCCGCCAGCGCCGCGTAGCCCCTTACGCGAGCGCTGCGCGGATCGCCTGGTCCGACTCGAGGTCCGGCGACTCGGAGATCACGGTCGCGGTCCGGCGGAACCTGCGCAGCGCCTGCCGGAGCGGCTCCGCCCGCAGCGTGCCCTCGCCGTAGCGCAGGTGCTTCGTCTCGTTGCGGTTCGCGAACGCGATGTCGGAGAAGTGGATGTGGAACGGCGCCCGCGGCGGCAGCACCTCGTCGGTCGCCTCGAGCGCGGCGGCGAACGGCTCGGCGTCGGTGTACGCGCCGTCGCTCGTCGCGTGCAGGTGCGCGAAGTCGAGCACGGGGCGGACCCACCCGCAGCGGCGCGAGATCTCGATCACGTCGTCGAGGCTGCCGATCTCGCGCACCCGGCCCATCACCTCGATCCCGAACGGCACGGCGCGGTCCTTGCGCTCGAGCCGATCGCGCAGCTCTCCCAGCTGCTCGACGATCGAGTCGAGCGCCGCCTCGCGCGTCCGGCCCAGCAGGAAGCCGGGGTGGAAGACGACGAGCTCGGCGCCGGCGGCCTTCGCGATCCCGGCCGAGTGGTCGAGCATCCCGACCGCCATGTTCAGCTTCTTGCCACGCTCGGCGTGGCCCATGAAGCCGGCGATCGGCGCGTGCACGGAGAGGGCGATCTTCGACTGCTTCGCGAGGCGGCCGAGCCCGGCGGCCCAGTCGTAGTCCATCCAGAATTTGCCCTCGAAGTCGATCTCGCAGGCGTCGAAGCCGCGCTCCTGCAGCAGCTCGATCGCCGCCTCGGGGCTCTCCCGGGACGGGACGCGTGCCGGGCCGAAACGGATCCTGCCCATCCGAGGATCGTATGCCGTCCGACGCCGCGGCTACCTTCGCGCCATGGCCAAGCCGACCCGCATCGACCTGCTCGAGCTCGACATCGACCTCCGGCTCGCCGACCTCTGGCGTGAAGCCGCCGACATCGGCGAGTGGAACCTCGAGGTGGTCGCTGCGTTCATGCGCGCGGCCTACGGCAAGGGCTACTGCGACGCGCTGACCGAGGACACCCCGGGCTCGCTGTGCGAGGAGCACGGCTACCGGATCCCGACGCGCCGCACCGAGCCCGCCCGCGAGCGGTAACGAGCGTCTCTACAATCCAGGCGTGGCTCAGCGCCCGCGTTCGGTCCGGCTCGTCCTGGCGCTCTCGGTGGCGGCGGTGCTCGCGATCTTCCTGCTCTACGTCTCGATCGCCGGAGGGCGCACGGCGCAGTTCTCGCCGAGCGAGCTGCCGGCGCACGCCAACAGCAACGTCTCGCTGGTCGGCAAGGTCGTGGCACCCGTCAAGGGCGAGGGCTACTCGAGGGACGGCCTGCGTTTCCGGGTCGCCGACATCAACGGCTCCAAGAGCGTGCCGGTCGTCTACCACGGCACCGTGCCGGACCAGTTCAAGCTCGGCCGCCACGTCGTCGTCGACGGCCGCTACGCGAACGGCGTCTTCGTCGCCAAGCGGGACTCGCTCGTGACGAAGTGCCCGTCGAAGTACGCCCCGAAGAAGAGCTGATGTGGCTCGCGCTCGGCGCGGTGCTCGCAATCGCCTGCGTCGTGCTCGTCGCGCTGCCGTTCCTGCGTGACCCGCAGCCACTCGACGACCGGCTCGAGACCGCGACGGCGCCCGAGCAGAAGCGGCTCGAGCTGGCCGAGGAGCGCGACCGGGCGCTGGCGGCGCTGAAGGAGCTCGAGTTCGACCATCGCACGGGCAAGGTCTCGGACGACGACTACCGCGCCCAGGTCGGCCCGCTGCGCCGGCGTGCCGCCGAGGCGTTGCGCGCCCTCGACCCGCAGCCGCGAGCGGAGCGGGTGCGCGTTGGCCGCTAGCTGCGCCAACTGCGGCGCGAAGCTGCCGAAGCGCAGCCGCTTCTGCCCGGAGTGCGGCACCCGGGTCGGCGAGTCGACCGAGGAGACGGCTGTCCAGGAGCTTCCGGCCGACGAGACGGGCCCGGTGCCGGTCGCGTACGAGACCGCGCGCCCGCGCTACTTCGGCGTCTTCCGCGGCTTCCGCGTGTTCGGGCCCGCCTGGCGGGCGGTGCGGGGCACGACCGGCTACGCGGTCGAGTCTGTCGCGGTCCATGCCGGCGCCCGCCGCGACCTCTACCGGATGCGGCGGGAGCTCGCCGAGCTGCTCGCGCAGCGCGCGGAACGCGTTCGTAGCCTCGGCGAAGCGGTGTACGCTGGCGACGAAGCAGGGACCGAGGCCGCGCGTGCCGAGCTGGCAGAGCTCGACGGGCTGGTCACCGCGAAGGAGGACGAGATGAGGCAGACAGCCCGAGCCGCGATGGAGCGCATCCAGCGCGCGCACCTCCAGGTGCAGCCGACCCAGGTCGAGCCTCCGATGCCCGCGCCCGAGCCGCTCCCCGAGCCGAGCCCGCCGCCGCAGCCCGTGCCGGTCCCGGAGCCCTACCCCGAGCCCTCCGAGCCGCCCGGCCCGGCGCACGTGCCGGAGCCCGGGCCGGTTCCCAGCCCGCCGCCGCACCCCGAGTAGCGCCGGCGGGCAGGGACGCCCGCAGCCCTGCCGAAGTCACCCCTCGATGCGCCTCGGACGGCTGCTTCCCCTCGTCGGCGTCTTGGTCGCGGTCTGCGCATCGCCGGCGAGCGGGGACGTCGGGACGCGCAAGCAGGCGGTCGACGCGCGCCTCGCGCAGGTGCAGGCGAAGATCGCGTGGGCGCAGCAGCGCGAGCGGACGCTGGACGGGCAGATCGCGGCGGTGAACGGCGAGCTCCGCGGGCTCGCGAGACAGGTCGGCGCCGTCTCGAACGAGCTCGCGCCGCTCGAGCGCGACCTCGAGCTGCACCGGGAGAAGCTCGCCCGGCTGACGGAGCTGTTCCAGGTGCAGACCGAGCGCTACCACTTCTACCGCGGCGAGTACCAGGCGCTGCTCGACCGGCTCGGCAACCGCCTCGTCGACCTCTACGAGCAGGGGGAGCCGAGCGCGCTCGAGGCGGTCTTCGACGCGAAGAGCGTGCCCGACCTGATCGACCAGGCGCAGGTCGTCGAGTCGCTGGGCGCGCAGGACACGACGATCGCGACCCAGGTCGGCTCCGCGAAGGAGCGGGTGCGGGCGCAGCGCGAGCACACGAAGCGCTTCCGTGCGCTCGTGGCCGCGGAGCTGCGGACGATCGGGATCCGGACGAACCAGGTGCGCGCGCTGCGAGACCGGCTGCTCGCGAGCCAGAACCGCCTTGCCGCGGCACGCGCGAGCAAGCGCGAGGCGCTCCAGAACGTGCAGGAGACGAAGGCGGAGTTCCTGCACGAGGCGTCCGGCCTGCAGGCGGCGAGCGCCGCGCTCGCGGCCCAGATCCGCGCGGCGCAGGCGAGGGCGTCGTACGCGTCGCCGTCCGACACGACCCCGTCGGCGGCGGGCTTCGTCTGGCCGGTGAACGGGCCGGTGACGAGCGGGTTCGGCCTGCGCTGGGGGCGCATGCACGAGGGCATCGACATCGGCGTGGGCTACGGGACGCCGATCCACGCCGCCGCGGCCGGCCGCGTCGTCTACGCCGGCTGGATGTCCGGGTACGGCAACCTCGTCGCCATCGATCACGGGCGCGGGATCTCGACCGCGTACGGCCACCAGTCCTCGATCGCGGTCTCCGTCGGCGAGGTCGTCACGCAGGGGCAGACGATCGGCTACGTCGGCTGCACCGGGCACTGCTTCGGCCCGCACCTGCACTTCGAGGTTCGCATCGACGGCGCGCCCGTCGACCCGCTCGGCTATCTCTAGTGCACCCGGGAACCCCTGGTTCCCCGTGAGCCCCCTCCTTCAGATCGACAGCGCGCTTCGGCCTCTCGTTGGCGCCGGCCGAGCGTCGCGGGAGGGCAAACGTTTCTGTCGTGGTGTGCCTCCCGCCGGGCAAAGCCCGGCTCCGGCGGCAGCTCGGAGTCGCCCGAGGGCGTCAGTCAGTCGACGCCACGTCGGCGTTGATGATCTCAACACACAGCGCGATGCACTCATCGCAGATGTGGACACCGGGCCCCGCCACCAGCTTGCGCACGTCGCTCTTGTCCTTCCCGCAGAAGGAGCAGCGCGTCGCCTCTTCGGAGCGCGGCAGGACGCCGTCGCGTCGCATTCGTCGGCGCTCACGCTTCATCGACACGTACGGAACGTAGTCAGGCCGGTGCGACTACGCCAGCCCGAACGTCTGCGTGAGGAGGAAGACGTTCAGCGCCGTGATGCCGGCTGCGACTGCTGACGCGATCCCGGTCGTGACCTTGCGGTTCACAAGCGTTCCCATCACGTTCGGCCGGCTGGTGAACCACACCAGCGGGATCAGCGCGAACGGGATCCCGAACGACAGCACGACCTGGCTGATGACGAGCGTCCGCGACGGGTCGACCCCGATCGCCGCCACGACCAGCGCCGGCAGCATCGTCACCAGCCGCCGCACGAAGACCGGGATCTGCCGGTCGATGAAGCCCTGCATCACGACCTGGCCGGACAGCGTCCCGACCGTGGAGCTCGA
Source organism: Gaiellaceae bacterium (assembly GCA_035455605.1). GTDB lineage: Bacteria > Actinomycetota > Thermoleophilia > Gaiellales > Gaiellaceae > AC-32. The sequence goes on along the minus strand of DATIER010000208.1, from coordinate 8,922 downwards.
CAGCCCCGAAGCGAGCAGCGCCAGCGCGAACAACGTGCTCGCGGCACCGCCGAGCACCGGCGTCAGCGTTCGCCACGCACCTTCGAGCGACTCGATGTGCGGGAGGCCGGAGCCGTAGAAGACGGTCGCGGCGACGACGAGCATTGCCATGTTGATCAGGCCGGCGATCGACATCGCGATCACGACGTCGATCTTCGTGTAGCGGTACAGCCGCTTGGCCTCGGCGTCGTTGCTCGGGACGACGCGGTTCGCCGTCAGCGCCGAGTGCAGGTAGATGACGTGCGGCATGACCGTCGCGCCGAGGATGCCGACCGCGAGCAGGACGGACTCGCTGCCGGCGAACTGCGGTTTGACGGCGTGGAGGGCGACCGTTCCGAGCGGCGGGTGCGCGAACCAGAGCTCGGCCAGGTAGCAGGCGCCGATCGTCGCGATGAACGCGATGATCACCGCCTCGAAGGTCCGCAGCCCGAAGCGCTGGAGCCCGAGAATCGCAAACGTCGCGACGCCCGTCAGGAGCGCGGCGGGAAAGAGCGCGATCCCGAAGAGCAGGTGGAAGCCGAGCGCGGCTCCCAGGAACTCTGCGAGGTCGGTCGCCATCGCGATCAGCTCCGCCTGGATCCAGAGGCCCATCGACGTCCGGCGGGAGAAGCGCTCGCGGCAGACCTCCGGCAGGTTGCGCCCCGTCGCGATGCCGAGCTTGGCCGAGAGCGTCTGGATCAGCATCGCCATCAGGTTCGCGGCGACGATCACCCAGCAGAGCGTGAAGCCGAACTTCGCGCCTCCCGCGATGTTGGTCGCGAAGTTGCCGGGGTCGATGTAGGCGACGGACGCGACGAACGCCGGGCCCAGGAACGGCAGGACCCGCCAGCCCGAGACGCGGCCGCCGCCGAGGGCCCGCTGGGCCGTCCCGACCGAGCCGCTGGTGACGGCATCTGAGCGCGTCGCCATCATGGGCCTAGTGTAGCCCGGGTTTAGGCGCGCCTAAACTTTGGCGAGGCGCAGGTCCGGCAGGTTCCGCCAGCGGCCGTCGACGTCGAAGCCGTAGCCGACGAAGAACTCGTCCGGCACGGTGAAGCCGACGTAGTCCACCGGCAGGTCGTCGACCAGGCGGCGGTACGGGCGGTCGAGCAGCGCGGCGACGTGCAGGCTCGCCGGCTTCCGCAGCTCGAGCAGCTTGCGCAGGTAGTTGAGCGTCAGTCCGGTGTCGACGACGTCCTCGACGAGCAGCACGTCGAGCCCGGTCACGGGGATGACGCTGTCCTTGAGCAGGCGGACGCGCTCGTGGCCGCCGGTGTCGGCGCCGTTGTAGCCGGCGAGCTGGACGAAATCGATCATGTGGTGGATCCGGATCGCGCGCGAGAGGTCGGCCAGGAAGACGATGCTCGCCTGCAGGAGCGCGATCAGCAGGAGGTCCCGGCCCTCGTAGTCGTGCGCGATCTCGGCGCCGAGCTCGCGGACGCGTGACTGCAGCTCCTCCGCCGTGAGGAAGACGTCGCCGACCCGGTTGTCGAGCTGCGTTTCTATGACGCCAGGTCGAGCCGGTAGCGCTGGGCCAGCCGCTCGATGTCGCGCTTGTAGAAGAGCTTCACGCGCACGTCCGGGTACCGCTCGCGCAGCTTCCGCAGCTTGCGGTTCTTGCGCGTCACGAGCCGCTGCTTCATCACCGTGATCTCGAGGTACAGGTTCTGCTCGGGCAGGAAGAAGTCCGGCGTGAACGCCTGGACGACGCGGCCGTCCGCGTCCTCCTCGAGCACGAAGGTGTGCGGCTCGTACTCCCACGGCACACCGTAGAAGTCGAGCACCTTCGCGCACTCGCGCTCGGCGTGGTTTGCGAACCTCGGCGTCTTCTTCACAGATTCCGCCTGGAAATCGGCGATTTCTCCCACCCGACGACCAGGGTAGCAGCGGGTCCGGACGCGCCCGGGCCGCCGAACCTGATACACACCGCGCGCCGCATGCCCCGGCTCAGGCTCACACCCCAGAAGAGCGAGTTCTTCGATCTCTACGCGCAGGCGTCGGCGAACGCCGTCGAGATCGCGCGTCTGCTCGTAGACCTGCTCGAGACGTTCCCACAGGACGGGGAGGTCCTGATCGCCCGCATCAAGGAGCGCGAGCACGAGGGCGACCGGCTCACGCACGAGCTCGTGACGCAGCTGAACAAGACGTTCGTGACGCCGTTCGACCGCGACGACATGTACCGCCTCGCCGGCGCGATCGACGACGTCTGTGACCACGTGGACGAGGCGGCGGACAACCTCGGCTCGTGGGGCGTGGAACGCGTGCCGGACAAGGCCCGCGCGCAGGCCGACCTGATCCTGCGGGCCACGACGCAGCTCGACGAGGCGGTGCGACGGCTCGAGGGGTTCAAGGACTCGACGCAGCAGCTCGAGGCGCTCCGGGAGCTCGAGGACGAGGGCGACGCGCTGGAACGCGACGCGGTGGCGGAGCTGTTCGCGAACGTGGACGACGCGAAGGTGATCATCCGCTGGAAAGACATCCACGAACGGCTCGAGGAGGCAGTCGACGCGCTGGAGAACGCGGCCGACGTGCTCGAGGCGATCGTGGTCAAGAACAAGTAGGGCATGGACAACGTCCTGCTCGTGATCGTCGTGCTGGTCGCGCTCGGCTTCGACTTCACGAACGGTTTCCACGACACCGCCAACGCCGTCGCCACCTCGGTCTCGACGCGGGCGCTCTCGCCGCGGCTCGCGGTCGCCGTCGCCGCGGCGGCCAACCTCGCCGGCGCGTTCGTCACCACCGCGGTCGCCAAAACGGTCGGCAAGGGGATCATCGACACCGGCCTCGCCAACGAGAAGACGGTGCTGGCGGCGCTGATCGGCGCGATCGCCTGGAACCTCGTCACCTGGCGGCTGGGCCTGCCGTCGAGCTCGTCGCACGCGCTGATCGGCGGGCTCGTCGGCGCGGCGATCGCGCAGTCCGGCCTCGCCGGCGTGCAATGGCATGGGCTCGTGCACAGCGTCATCATCCCGGCGCTCGCGGCGCCGACGATCGCGTTCGCGGCGGCCTTCGCGGTTCTGCTGCTGATCTACTGGGTGTTCCGGTGGCTGACGCCGTCGGCTGCGAACCGCTCGTTCCGCCTCGGGCAGCTCGCGTCCGGCACCTGGGTCGCGTTCACGCACGGAGCCAACGACGCGCAGAAGACGATGGGCGTGATCGCGCTCGCGCTCTTCGAGGCCGGGAAGATCTCGCACTTCTACATCCCGACGTGGGTGATCATCACGGCCGGCCTGGCGATCGCGGCGGGCACGTACGTCGGGGGCTGGCGGATCATGCGGACGATCGGGCAGCGCGTGATCAACATGGAGCCGGCCAGCGGCTTCGCGGCGCAGCTGACCGCCGGGCTGACGATCTACTCCGCGACCAAGCTCGGCTACCCGCTCTCGACCACGCACGTCATCTCCGGCTCCGTGCTGGGCGCCGGCGCGACGAAGCGGCTCTCGGCCGTCCGCTGGGGCGTCGCCGGCAACATCGTCGTCGCGTGGCTGCTGACGATTCCGGCCGCGGCGATCGTCGCAGCGGCCCTCTACTGGCCCGTTCAGGGCATCTTCTAGCCCGGCCGACCGCTCCCGTCCGCCTGCAACCCGGTTGCTGCCGGGCTGCTGCCGCTCCCGTGTCTAGTTGGCATCCAGCACGAACGAGAGCGAAAGGAGCACCACCATGAAGCAGGTCGCCATCATCGGAACCGCCGTCGCCGCGCTCGCCGGCCCGCTCGCACAGGGCGCGTGGGCGATGCCCGCCGACGTGACGCCGCTCGTCCAGTCGCAGCCGCTGCCGGCGGTCGCGCTCGAGCTCGGCTCCACCCAGCGGCTCGCGACGCAACCGGCCTTCGGCCCGACCAAGGCCGAGCAGCGGGCGGACACCCTCCGCGGCGAGGCGCTCAACCGGAAGTACCGCCTCGGCACCTACAAGATCGGCCCCTCGCTGGCCGAGCAGCGCGCGGACACCCTGCGCGGCGAGGCGCTCAACCGGAAGTACGGCCTCGGCGTCGAGTCGCTCACGCTGGAGCGTGGCGCGAACGACCGCTTCGCCGCCGACAACCCGACCAGAGGCGACCTCGTCCGCCTCACGCCCTCGACCGGATCCCCGAGCACGTTCCAGTGGAGCGCCGCCGGCATCGGCGCGGGCGTGCTGCTCGGGGTCGTGGCGCTGATCGGAGCCGGCTTCTTCGAGGTCCGGCAGCACGGACGCCTGGGGACCTCCTAGCCGACACCGACACGCCGACGAGACGAGCGGGCCTCGGGGGAGGGCCCGCTCGTCGCAAGCGGACGACACACGAAAGGAGAAACGCGATGCTCAACTACGACACCAACAACCGGATCCAAGAGGCTCGCGCTCACGCCGATCGCTTGGCGCAGGAGATGCGGCGCTCGCGAGGGCTAACACCCGACGAGGTCGGGTTTCCAACGTGGGGGAGGTTGGCCGCCGAGTTGCTCGCACGGGCCGAGAGCCTGCGGAGGGGCAAGCGTCACCACGCCCCCGCCTATCTTGGGTAGAGCGCAGGCCGCGCACGCAGAGGGGCCGGCGATCCACGCCGGCCCCAGGCGTAGGCAATCGCTCAGGATCTCGGAATCAACTCGATCGGGTGACCCCACCACACCACCCGCTCGTTCCCGCTTGCGTCCAGTAGGAGCGCCATGGCCACCGCGAATGCAGGTGCATCTCTGAACCCCGTATCCGATATTTGCGTCAGTCTGAGCTTCCATTTCCCCGCAACCGAGTCGTCGAACTGGTCCTTGCCCTCCGGGGTCGTCGTCATCTCCGTGGCAGCGGCCTCGTTTCCACCGCTCCGCTGGTAGACCCAAGCGCAAACCTCCTGGATCTTTTCTCCTCCCGTGATCGGGCCCGCCGCGTCAACGAAGGTCTTCCCTTTCACGCTGGGAGCGCCAGACCAAGTCAGCTCATCAAAGAATTTGATAGGCACGAGTCACCACCAATCCGAGCCCACGCGGACTCATCAGAGACATCGGGGCGTCGCCGATGTCGAGTGTCCCCACCTACGTATCGTTTCACACTTGCCCGAGGGCGACCAGGTACGTCCGGGCCGTTCTCGCCGCCACGATGTTCTGCTTCTGCTCGTAGAGCGCGAGTCCCTTCGAGGCGGCGCTGCGTGCTGCTTCTAGTGATCCGGATTCCCGAACGACATGCGCGAGGTCGATCAGCGCATCTCCGCGTAGGTTCAGGAGGTCGCTTCGCTCTGCGAGTGTGACGGCGTCCCGGGCGAGCCTCTCGCCGTCCTCGGTGCGGCCCTGCCTGGCCCAGACCTTCGCGCGGACGCCACGCCACATGACCTGTGTGGCTAGATCGTCACCTGCCGCGAGATCTTCGCTGACGTCGGTGAACCGCAGAGCTTCGTCGTGGCGTCCCTGCTCGAAAACGGCCTGAGCGAGATACGCCGCCGTTGTCGAGAGGTATGCCTTCTCGCCCATCTCTTCCAGTACTCGATAGCCCGACTGCAGGGTCTTCTCTGCTGCTTCGGGGTTTCCCGCCAACATCTCGACGATTGCGTCGTTGTGCGACACCGCCGAGGTCAACGTCTGTCCGAGCTCCTCGAAGATGGCAGCGCTCGTCGCCAAGAGCGACCGCGCGGTCTCGAAATCGTCGGCCATGGCGTGAAGCCCAGCGAGCGACCGAAGTGTCTCGGCTTCGCAGGCGAGGTTCCCTGCCACCTCCTCGTGGATCTGCTCGCACCGCCGGATCCCGTCGGGGACCGGAACCGGTCCGTGGAAGATCGAGACGCTTACCCAGTAGAGCATCTCGCACCGCTCGTCCTCGTTTCCGGCGCGGCGTGCGTGCTCGGCCGCCTGCTCCCAGGCCTCGGTCGCGGCGGCCGCGCGGGCCTCGTTCCAATGCAGCCACGCCTGGAGGCTCCGGGCCCGGCAGAGGCCGTGCTGATCACCGTGGCGCTCGAAGACAGGGACGACCTGTTCCACGAGCCTTGCAGCTTCCTCCGTCCCTCCCTCCGCGACCTGCAGAAGGTGTAAGAACTGCTGCTGGACGAGCACCCGGGACGACGCGCGCTCGTCGTCGGCCTCGTTCGCCAACTCCTCGGCCTTGGTGAGCACTTCCTGGGCGTCATCGAGTCGGCCGGCCTCGATCAAGGCCGCGCCGAGGTCAGGCAGCAGTGCAGCGCGTCCGGGGTCGTCGACGGCAAGCATCCCTGCCGCGCGCTCGAGAAGGCTGATCGCGGCCGGGAGGTCGCTGCGGGCAAGGGCTCTCCGTCCAGCCGATTCGAGTCGTTGCGAAGCTCGTAGGGTGAGCGCAGCAGCAGCCTCCGAGTCGATCGACCCGAGATCGAGCCTGCAGGAGTACGCCTGCTCGAGGTGGTAGCCGACGATCTCCTCGAACTCGGGCAGCCTCGCCGCCGCCGCGCGCTCGAGCCAGTCTGCGAAACGCTCGTGCAGATCCGCCCGGGCTTCCTTGGGCAACGAGCGGTACGCCGCATCCCTGATCATCAAGTGGCGGAAGCGGAATGCCTCCTCACCGGCGAAATCGGCGCGCGCGGGTCGGATCACGTCCTTCCGCACGAGTGCCAGCAACGTCTTGTCGGGTGGCGATTCGAGCGAGCCGGCCGTCAGCTCGCTGGCCGCTCCTCGATGGAACACGGCTCCTTCGACCGAGGCTCGCTCGACCAAGATCCGTTCGTCCTCGGGCAATCGCTCGAGGCGGGCCGCGAGAAGCGCATGGATCGTCGGGGGAACCGGGAGCTCCGCAGGGTCCTCGGGGGCGACCCACTCTCCGTCCGATTTCCTGAGGAGCTCGTCGTCGACGAGCATCCCCACGAGTTCCTCGGCGAATAGGGGGTTGCCTTCGGCTGCCGCTGCGATCCGGCGCTCGGCTTCGCCCGGCCGCTCCGGCCGGTCGAGCAGGTTCGCGATCAGTGCTTGGCACTCCTCCTCGCTCAGCGGCTCCAGCATGATCGAGGTCGCATTGAGCTTGCCGCCTCCCCAGCTGGGGCGCTCGTCCACGAGCTCGGGTCGGGCCATGCAAAGGAGCAGGATCGGGACTTCCCGCGAGAAATCCGCGATGTGCTCGACGAGGTCAAGAAACGTCGGTTCAGCCCACTGGAGGTCGTCGAACACCACGACGAGAGGACTCCGTCGTGCGATCGCCTCGAAGAGCTTCCGCACGGCCCAGAACGTCTCCTCCCGCTGAACGCCTGGGCCCGCGACGCCGAGCGCCTCGACCACGCGCTCCGCGATCAGTTCGGCTTTCGGCTCGCCTTGGAGCTCGTCAGTGATCGTCGCCAACCACTGTTCCGGCGCCATCCGGGCCCCGGGTTCACCCGCTGCGTCCCTCAGGACTTCTGCAACCGGCCAGTAGGTGATGCCCTCGCCGTAGGGCAGGCAACGGCCTCGAAGCACCCGCACATCGTCGCCGAGCCCGGCCGCGAATTCCTCGACCAGTCGTGATTTCCCGACCCCGGCGTTCCCCAGAACGGTGAAGAGATGACACGCTCGGTCTGTGACGGCGTTCGTGAACGCCGTCACCAGCGACTCGAGTTGGCGCCCACGACCGACGAGCGGCGACTCGAAGCGGCGGACTCGGGGGCTCGCGTCGGCGTGGATCTCTCTGACGCGAAAGGCGACGATCGCTTCTCCGCCTTTCGCGACGCGGTGGCCGGCCGGCTCCAGTCGCACTGCGTCTTTCACGAGCCGACGGGTGGCATCACCGACCAAGATCTCGCTCGGCTCGGCCACCTCTTCGAGCCGCTTGGCGGTGTTGAGGGCCTCGCCCGTCACGAAGTGATGGCCTTGCGAAGAATCGCCTGCGATGACCTCGCCGGTGTTGACGCCGACGCGAGTCGCCAACCGGACGTTCCAGGTCTGTTCGAGCTCCAGGTTCAGTGCTTCGAGTTGCTCGCGCATCTCGGCGGCGGCTCGGACCGCCCTCAGGGCGTCGTCTTCGTGCAGGACCGGGACGCCGAACGCAGCCATGACAGCGTCGCCGATGTACTTCTCGACCCTGCCGCCGTGCCGCTCGAGTACGGCGCGCATCTCCTCGAAATACCGTGACATCAGGCGCCGGAGCGCTTCGGGATCGAGTTGCTCGCCGAGGCGTGACGATCCGACCAGGTCGCAAAAGAGCACCGTCACGGTCTTGCGCACCTCGCGTGTCGCGACCTTCACAGGCGCCGGTTTCGTCTCGAGCTCGCGTCCAGCGACGACTGGCTCCGAGACCTCGGACACGGGACCTCCGAGCTCGGAATCCTGGCGCAGGATCGCCTGCTCCAGGTCCCTCAGCTCCTGGCCGGGCTCGATGCCCAGTTCGTCGACGAGGAGGCGCCGGGTTTCTCGGTACACCTCGAGGGCCTCGCCGGATCTCCCCGAGCGGTAGAGCGCGAGCATCAGCTGCGCTCGGGGGCGCTCGCGGAACGGCTGCTCCTCCACGAGCGCCTTGAGCTCGGGCACGATCTCGCGCGCTCGGCCGCGGGCGAGATCGGCCTCGAGGCGATCCTCGAGTACCTGCAGGCGCGATTCCTCCAGCCTGTTGGCCTCACGGCGCAACGCCTCCGCGGCCAGGCCGCCGAGCGCGGGCCCGCGCCAGAGCGCGAGCGCCTCGCTCAACAGCGTCGCGGCGCGCTCCCAGTCGGCGGCGCTCAGCGCCGACCGGCCCTCGTCGGCAAGCTGCTCGAAGCGTGTGACGTCGAGACGGTCCCCGTCGAGCAGCAGTGCGTAGCCGCCCGAGCGGGTCTCGATCGCCCCGGGCAGCAGTTGCCGCAGGCGCGAGACGTAGACCTGCACCGTCTTGGCGGCCGTCTCGGGCGGCGTCTCCCAGACCTCGTCGACGAGCCGCTCGAGCGGAACCGTGTCGCCGGCGTGCAAGAGCAGCGAGCCGAGCACCGTCTGCTGCCGTCCACCCCCGAGCGGAAGCGGGTGCCCACTGTCGTCGAGCACCTCGAGC
>DATIER010000207.1:0-11270 GCA_035455605.1 Gaiellaceae bacterium | reverse complement strand
GCTGAAGGTGTACATGAAGAACTCCGGCAGCCGGAAGGCGAGCTTCGACCTCGTGCAGCTCGACCTCGGCTACTACGTGGACTGAGCGTCGGTGATCCTCCGCCGCGCGCTCTCCGCTGCCCCGCTCATCGCCGTCGTCGCGGCCGCGCTCGCAGTCGGCACGGCTGCCGCGCCCGACCGCGGCGGCTCGCTCCCTGCGCGGTACGCCGGTCCGCGGCTCGTCGTGACCCCGGCTCGCCTGGCGCGGGCTTCGCGCGTCGCGCCGGGTGACCGGATCGAGCGGCTCGTCGAGCTCCGGACGCGCGGGCGCGGCGGCTTCGCGGCCGTGTACTTCGTCGCGCGGGCACGGGTGCGCTCACGGCTCGACCGCAACCGCAGGAACGGCCTCCGCATCGCGCTCCTGAGCTGCCCGAGGCCGTGGCGGAAGCGCGGCCGCTCCAGTACATGCCCGGCCGGGGCGAGGGTCGTCCTTTCGCAGCGACCGCTCGTCGGCCGTTCGCGGCTCCGCGGGGTTCGGCTCGTCGCCGGCCGCGCCGTGCATCTCGAGCTGAGGCTGTCGCTCCCCGCGCACGCGGGCACCGCGCTGCAGCGGCAGGCGACGACGGTCGCCTACTCGTTCGTCGGCAGCGGGCGCCGCTAGCCCCGCGGCGAGCAGACGCGCCTGGTCGAGGAGCGCCACGTCGGACACGGGCGTCGCCGACGACTGTGCGCGCGAGCAGGTCACCGCAGGTGGGCCCATGACGTTGCCGTGGCCCGAGGAACGCGGCGGAGCGTCAAGACCCCGGACGCGCTTGCCTGCGCGCACGAGGAGCGCAGGCCGCAGCGGGAGACGCCGCCGCCGAGGCGATCGCTACGTCCACCGGGCCGCCTGCCGGTTGGGCGCGACCGGCAACGCCGCGCCGCTCTTCCCGCCGGCCAGCACGAGCCATCTCGTTGTCGACGACGCTAACCCGGCGGCCTCACCCCCCTGTACAGGCCGTCCGCCTCGGCGACCGCGCCCGCCAGCTCGAGCTCTGCGAGCGCGGTCGCGACGGCGGCGGCGTCGAGGCCCGTCGCCCCGACGAGCTCGTTCACGCCGCTCGCCTCCGTCGAGAGGGCCGTCAGTACGCGGGCGGCCGTTTCCCCGAGCGGCGGCTCCGTGTTCGCGCGAGGCTCGAGCCCGAGCGCCTCGAGCACGTCCGCCGGCGCCGTCAGCGGCGTCGCGCCGAGCCGCAGGAGCGCGTTCGTTCCGATCGACAGCGCCGACGTGATCTCGCCCGGAACGGCGAACACCTCGCGCCCGGCCTCGAGCGCGAAGTCGGCCGTGATCAGCGCGCCGCTCCGGTCGCGCGCCTCGACGACGACGGTGGCGGCTGCCACCCCGGCGATGATGCGGTTTCGCGCCGGAAAGCGCCAGGGCGCGGGCGCGACGCCCGGCGCGTACTCGGAGACCACGAGCCCGCGCTCGCAGATCCGCGAGGCGAGCTGCGCGTGGGCGGCCGGATAGTCTCGGTCGACGCCGCAGCCGAGCACCGCGACCGTCAGCCCGCCCGCCTCCAGCGCCCCGCGGTGGGCCTCGCCGTCGACGCCCCGCGCCAGTCCGCTGACCACGAGGAGACCGGCGGCCGCGAGCTCACGCCCGAGCAGGCGCGCGACCTGCGCGCCGTACGACGAGCACGCGCGCGCGCCGACGATCGCGACTGCTGTCGTCGCCAGCACGTCGACCGACCCGACGCCCCGCAGGAAGAGGCCCGGCGGCGGGTCATGAAGCTCCAGCAGGAGCCGCGGGTAGGCCTGGTCGCTCCGGCCGACGAAGCAGATGCCCCTCGCGCGAAGGTCGGCTCGATACGCCTGCTCGTCGAACCGCCGGCGGAACCGCTCGAACCGCCGCTCGCGCGGCTCGCGCACGAGGTGGGCGTCGGTCTCGGCCGCGAACGCCGCCAGCGCGAGATCGCTCACGCCGCCCCGAGCTCCGTGGGCGAGCGGTAGGAGAGCGCCTCGGCTACGTGCTCGGGAAGCACCGAGTCGGCGCCGGCGAGCAGCGCCGCCGTTCGCGCCACACGCGCAACTCGCGCTCGTCCGCGCGCGGACAGCGGCAGGCGTTCCACCGCCCGTGACAGCAGCTCGTCCGCGGCTTCCGACCGGTGGAGCGGATCGGCGCGCGCCCGCGCTCGCGCGCGAACGACCCGCTCGCGCACCGGGCTCGACTCTTCGCTCGGTGCGCCGGCGAGGTCGCGAGCCCGGGGGCGCGGGACGCTGACGACGAGGTCGAAGCGGTCGAGCAGCGCGCGCGAGAGCTTGTCGCGGTACGCGGCGAGGCGCGCCGCGGAGCACGAGCACTCGGCGGCGGGATCGCCGCGCGCGCCGCATGGGCAGAGGTTCATGGTCGCGACGAGCTGGAAGCGCGCCGGGAAGACGATCCGCCCGCCCACACGCGCGATCGAGACGACGCCGTCCTCGAGCGGCTGTCGCAGCGCCTCGAGCGCGTTGCGCGGGAACTCGGCGAGCTCGTCGAGAAAGAGGACCCCACGATGGGCAAGGCTCGCCTCGCCCGGCCGGGGTGAGGAGCCGCCGCCCACGACCGCCGCCACCGAGACGGTGTGGTGCGGCGCGCGGAACGGCGGCAGGGTGACGAGCGGCCGGCCCGGCGGCAACAGCCCGGCGACAGAGTGGATGCGGGTCACCTCGAGCGCCTCGTCGGGCGGCAGCCGCGGCAGGATTCCCGGAAGCCGCCGCGCGAGCATCGTCTTGCCGGTGCCCGGCGGGCCGCCTAGTAGCAGGTTGTGCCCGCCCGCGGCCGCGAGCTCGAGCGCCCGCCGCGCCCGTTCCTGCCCGCGGACGTCGCGCAGGTCCGGCGCCGCCGGCTCGGCGCCGTTGCCGTTCACGTGCGTCGCGATCGAGTCGGGCGGAGGCGGCTGCCACTCGCCGCGTAGGTAGGCGACCGCCTCCGCCAGGTGACGCACCGGCACGGGCTCGATGCCTGCGAGCGCCGCTTCGGCGGCACATTCGGCCGCGCACAGCAGTCGCGAGAGACCGGCCTGCCTCGCGCCCTCCGCCGCCGCGAGCACGCCTCCGACCGGTCGCAGCCGTCCGTCGAGCGCCAGCTCGCCCACGGCGGCGTGTCCGCCCAGCGCCGCGGGGGGAACCTGCCGCGACGCCGCGAGCACGGCCAGCGCGATCGGAAGATCGAAGCCGGAGCCCTCCTTGCGCAGCTCGGCCGGCGCGAGGTTGACGGTGATCCGGCGCGTCGGCCACTCGAGCTCCGCCGAGGCGATACCGGAGCGAACGCGCTCCTTCGCCTCCTGGCAGGCGCGGTCGGCGAGGCCGACGATCGCGAACGCCGGCACCCCGAGCTGGAGGTGCGCCTCGACCTCGACGCGACGGGCGTCGAGCCCGACGAGCGCGTGCGTGACGGTGCGGGCGAGCACACGGCCACGCTAGGCGCGCGGGGCGCGCGTGTCCGTGTCGTCTCTGTGCCGAAAGCGAAACTTCTAGGCCCGCGCGACCAGCACGTCCTCGAAGAACTCGCCGGCCCGCCGGCCGGTGCGACGGTTCACGTGGCGCCGGTAGCGCTCCTCCAGCCGGAGGCCGGCCCGCTCGAGGATCTCCGGGTACAGCTCGCGGCGGTCATTGATCACGATCACGACCGGCGCGCCCGGCCGGAGCGCACGACGCACGTTCGCGAGCACGCTGGCCACGCCCTCGACGTACGCGGCGAGGGCCGCGCGCGAGGAGCCCTTGCCGAGCTCGAGCTCGCGGAACTGCTCGAGCCCGAGCAGCTCGTACGCGTACCGGTGCTGCTCGTGGTAGTCGATCAGGCCCGGGTACGGCGGCGAGGTGACGACGCCGTCGAAGCCGCCGCCGAAGTCGAGCTCGCGTGCGTCCCCGTGCAGCACGACCGCCTCCCGCCCGCGCCCCCGCACGCGCGCGAACGTCTTCACCCGCTCCAGCGTGTCTAGCGCGTACCGGCGCAGGAACCGACGCGCCTCGCCGACAGGCCGACACTCGCGCCGGTGCTTGTGGCACCAGTACGGCGTCGTCTGGGGCGCGCGCGGGAAGTCGAGGTCGAAGTGCGTCGTTCGCCGCGCCGAGCGGGCGGCGCGGGCGAGCACGATGCGAAGGACGTCGGCGTGCTCGTAGTCCTCGATCAGCGAGCGGAAGAAGAGCAGCTCCGCGGCCGATCGCGGCGCATACCAGTCGCGGACGAAGCGCGACACCGAGCCGCCCGGACGGGTGAGCGAGAAGCGGTCGAGCCGGGCCAGCGCGTCCCGCAGCTCCGACTCGAGCACAAACGGGTTGTACTCGCGCGTCTTCACCTGCATCAGCAGGCAGTTGAACGGAGCAACGTCCGAGCCGGTCGCGTCGTAGCCCGACTCGAGCGCCTGCACGAGCGTCGTCCCCGAGCCCGCGAACGGATCGAGCACGCGGCCGCCACCCGGGAGGTGCCGCTCGAGGAGCGCCTCGACCAGCTGCGGGATGAACTTGCCGAGGTACGGGTGGAGCCGGTGGACGTGCTTCGTCCGCTCCCGCTCGGGCAGCTCGCGCTCCGACCAGGACAGGTCGAGATCGATGCGGCGGTAGAGCGCGTCCTGGGTCGAGGCCACCCGCCGCAGTTCGCGTTCCCGCTAGCGTCCCCTCCGTGGCGAGCCCGAGCGTGGAGGAGATGTGGCGGCAGATGCTCCTGGGCGACTACCCGCGCCTGCACAGCATGCGGCGCATCTGGGGCGCGCTGCCCTCGGCGCCGCGCTGCAAGCTCTGCAACGCGCCCTTCCGTGGGCCCGGCGGCGTGCTGATGCGAGCTATCGGCTACGGGCCGTCGAAGCTGAACCGGCGGCTGTGCAGGTGGTGCCTCCGCGCAGTCGACAAGCATCCAGGTGGCGCGGAGGTCGAGATCTCGGTCCTGTTCGCGGACGTGCGCGGCTCAACCGGGCTTGCCGAGCGGATGCCTGCCGAGGAGTTCTCGAAGCTTCTCGCCCGCTTCTACGGCTCGGCGGCCGAGGCGATCGACGACCGCGATGGGATCGTGGACAAGTTCGTCGGCGACGCCGCCGTCGCGCTCTTCATCCCCGGGTTCGCCGGTAAAGAGCACGCATCGGCGGCGATCGGGGCGGCCCTCGACCTGCTCGAGCGCACCGGCAACGACGGGCCGAGCCCGTGGGTTCCGCTCGGTGTCGGTGTCCACACCGGCACGTCGTTCGTCGGCAGCGTCGGCGAGGGCGACGCGCGCGACTTCACCGCGCTCGGCGACACGGTCAACGCGGCGGCGCGACTGTCGGCCCTCGCCGGCGCCGGCGAGATCCTGATCAGCGCGGACGCAGCCGCCGCGGCCGACCACGACACCGCCGCCCTCGAACGGCGGACGCTGGAGCTGCGCGGTCGGGACGAGTCGCTCGACGCGTGGGTCTCGCGCGCACGAGTCGCGACCTAGAACGCGTTCGCCAGCCGCTCGACGACGCCCCGGCGGACGGCGACGACGTCGAAGCGCGCCTCGAGGCCCGCGCACTCCGGGTGGGACGCGAGCCAGGTCTCGGCTGCACGGCGGAGCCGGCGCTGCTTCTCCCCGGTCACCATCTCGAGCGGGTCGCCGAGGCGGTCGCCGCTCTTCGCCTTCACCTCCACGAACGCGAGCCGCCGGCCGCGGCGGACGACGAGATCGAGCTCGTAGCCGCCGATCCAGACGTTCTCGCCGAGGATGCGATAGCCGCGCAGGCGGTAGTGCCTAAGCGCTCTCTGCTCGAACGAGTTCCGCAAGCTCGTCGTCGCTCAGGTAGGCGCGCGCCCGCCACGAGCGGCGGTGGATCTCGCACGGGCCACGCTCCCGCACGACCGCCGTATGGCTCGGCGTGATGTAGCCGACGTGCGAGCGGAAGCCGTACGCGGGATAGAGCGCGTCGATCCGCCGCATCATCCGGTCGCGCGTCACCTTGGCGACGATCGACGCCGCCGCGATGGCCGCGCTCTTCTCGTCGCCGTCGACGATCGCGCGGTGCTCCGGCGCCGTCGGCCCGAGCCGGAAGCCGTCTACGAGGCAGATCTCGGCGGGCGGCGTGAGCTCCGACAGAACCGCGCGCAGCCCGGCGAGGTTCGAGCGATGGAGCCCGTCACGGTCGATCTGCGTCGCCGGAACGGCGCGCACCACGACCCGCTCGGCGCAGCCGAGGACCGCCCGGTAGAGCTGCTCGCGCTCGGCCTCGCCGCATTGCTTGGAGTCGTTCAACCAGGCGAGCGGCCGCACCTTGTGGTCGCGCAGCTTCGCGTAGTCGAGCAGGACGCCCGCCACGAGCAGCGGCCCCGCGAGCGGCCCCCGCCCGGCCTCGTCGGCGCCCGCTACGAACCGTGCCCCGAGCCTGCGGTCGAACTGGAGCAGCTTGCGGCCGGGGCGGCGGCGGGGCATGCGCGCGAGCATAGCGCCGGTTGCAGCCGGCACCCGCAAACGTGACGCTTTCGTTACTCCTTGGCCGGCTCGGGCTCGGCCTCGACCGCCGACTCGGGCTCGGGGCCCGGCTCCTCAGCGGCCGGCTCCTCGGGGGCAGGCTCCTCGGCAGGCTCCGCGTCCACGGCGGCAGGCTCATCGGCGGCCGGCTCCTCGGCGGGAGCTTCCTCGGCTGGAGCTTCCTCCTCCGCGGCCTCGGCGGCCTCGGCGACGAGCTCCTCGTCGACCTCCTCGCCCTCCGCAGGCATCGCGCCGGCCGAGACGAGCAGCTCCGACTCCGGCAGGGCCACGCCGCGCCGCGTCCGCACCCGTGCTCGCTTGCCGACCTTCTCGCGCAGGTAGTAGAGCTTGGCGCGGTTCACGTCGCCGATCGCCGTCACCTCGATGCGCTCGATCTTCGGCGAGTGCACCGGGAACGTCCGCTCGACGCCGACCCCGAACGACTGCTTGCGGACGGTGAACGTCTCGCGCACGCCAGAGCCCTGGCGCTTGAGCACGATGCCCTCGAAGACCTGCACGCGGCGGCGCTGGCCCTCGATCACCTGGAAGTGCACGCGGACGGTGTCGCCGGCCTTGAACGGCGGCAGGTTCGTCCGCAGCTGACGCTGCTCGATGCTCTCGATCACCTTGCTCATAGAAAGAGGCCCGTCGGGCCGACGCGGAATGCTAGCGGAGAGAGATCCGGCTCGGTGGCCAGTAGGTCGCGAACACGGGGCCGATCAGATCCTTGCGGGGGACTGGGCCCCAGCGCCTCGAGTCACACGACTCGCCGCGGTTGTCGCCCATGAAGAAGTAGTCGCCGCGCGGAACCCGCCAGGTCTCCTGGAGGAACTCGGTGTCCTGG
This sequence comes from Gaiellaceae bacterium, assembly GCA_035455605.1. Lineage (GTDB taxonomy): Bacteria > Actinomycetota > Thermoleophilia > Gaiellales > Gaiellaceae > AC-32. The sequence continues at coordinate 4,014 of DATIER010000207.1, read as the reverse complement.
TTGCGCCGGTGCGCAGAGATGTACGGCTCGCTCAGCTTGTGATGGTCGATCCAGATGAACCCGTTCACGTCCTCGTGGACGACGTCGCCGGGGAGGCCGATCAGCCGCTTGACGAAGGTGCCGCCCTCGCCGCAGTCCTGCTTCGCCGCCTTCGGCGTGTTGAAGACGACGATCTCGCCGCGGTGCGGGCTGCGGAAGCGGTAGATGAACCGGTTCGCGAGCACCCGGTCGGAGTGCGACGCCTCGCAGCCGTCGCCGGCGTGCGTGTGGGCGCAGTGCAGCGTGGGCTCCATCGACGCGGACGGGATCCGGTACGGGTTGACGACCCAGGCCTTGAGCGCGAGCACGATCGCGACGGCGAAGCCGACCGTCAGGACCCAGTCGACCGCGATCCGCCAGGCCCGTGGCAGGCGCGCCGTCAGCCGATCGAGCGGGTTCCTCAGGGCCCTGCGGAGCCGGACCGGCGGCGGCGCCAGAGCGGCACGACGAGCATCAGCCCGAGGAGCCCTGCGCCGGGTGCGATCAGGTGGAGCGCGATGCGGTTCGGCGGCCAGTAGGTCGCGAAGACCTCGCCGATCAGGTTCTTGCGCGGCACCGAGCCCCAGCGCCGCGAGTCGCACGACTCGCCGCGGTTGTCGCCCATGAAGAAGTACTCGCCCCTGGGCACGTGCCAGCTGCCGGTGGTCGAGTCGTGCGAGCGGCGGTCGGGCTTGATGTAGGGCTCGTTCAGCCGCTTGCCGTCGATGTAGACGAACCCCCCGGCTCGCTCGCTGACGGTCTCGCCGGGAAGGCCGATCAGGCGCTTCACGAAGGTGCCGCTCGCGCCGCACATCTCCTGCGCCGCGTGCGGCGTGTTGAAGACGACGATCTCGCCGCGGTGCGGGCTGCGGAAGTGGTAGATGAACCGGTTCGCGAGCACGCGGTCGGAGAGCCGCGCCTCGCAGCCCTGGCCGGGCCGCGCGCAGTGCAGCGTGGGCTCCATCGACGAGCTCGGGATCCGGTACGGGTTCACGACCCACGCCTTGATCGCGAGCACGATCGCGATCGCGCCGGCGATGGTGACGATCCAGTCGATCGCGATCCGCCACGGGCGCGGCAGCCCGGCGGTCATGCGGTCGAGCGGGTTCCGCGAGTGCCGCCGGCGCCGCTCCGCGGGAGGCGGCGTCTGCAGCACGGGCGGGTAGCGCGGCGGAGGGTACTCGGTCCGGTAGTCGCCGCCGCCCGAGCCGCCGGAGCTGCGCTCGTCGACCCCGTCGCCGCTCACGGCGCGCTGCTCCTCAGTCGGCTCTGTTCCTTCCGCCACTCGTCGATTCTCCTGTGATCCCCTGACAGCAGGACGTCGGGCACCCGCCAGCCTCGGAACTCGGACGGGCGCGTGTAGTGAGGGTACTCCAGGCCGCCGTCGAGCTCGGCGGAGAAGCTCTCGACCGCGCCGGACTCCTCGGCCAGCGCGCCCGGGAGGCGCCGCGCGACCGCGTCGAGCACGACCATCGCCGGCAGCTCGCCGCCCGAGAGCACGTACGGGCCGATCGAGATCGCGTCCGAGGCGAGGTGGATCGCGACGCGCTCGTCGAAGCCCTCGAAGCGCGCCGAGAGCAGCGTCAGCCGTTCCTCCTGCGCCAGCTCCTCGACCACCTCCTGCGTCAGCTGCCGGCCCTGCGGCGTCAGCGCGACGACGCGGTGGTCGGGAACGCCGCCGTAGACGGCGTCGAGCGCCGCGGCGACCACGTCCACCCGCAGCACCATCCCTGCGCCGCCCCCGTACGGCTCGTCGTCGACCTGACCGCCGGTCAGCGGCGTGTGGTCGCGGTAGTTGAGCAGCCGCAGGTCGAGCTCGTCGCCGAGCACGGCGGCGACGGGCCGCTGCTCGGTGAGCCAGGCGAACGCATGCGGGAGGAGAGTGAAGACGTCGAGCTGCACAGGACGGGCGATCGGAGTCAGTCAGGGTAGCTGGGGCCTGCGAACCCCCGCGCCACCAGGATTCGGCCCGCTTCGAGGTCCACCTGCAGCACACACGCGCCCACGAGCGGTAGGAGCAGGCCGCCCTCGAGCTCGAGCGCGTCGTTCGCCGGCCCCGGGTGCAGCGCGACCACGCGGCCGAGCTGCCGGCCGCCGTCCTCGACCGCCTCGAGCCCGACCAGCTGGAACTCGTAGTACTCGTCGTCGCCCAGCGGCGGTAGCTCGGCGCGCGGCACCGCGAGCTCGGCTCCACGGGGTGCTTCGCGGTCGAGCCTGATCACCGGCCTGCCGCGGGAGCGCTTCGAGCCGACGACCTCCGCAGGCTCCCCGTCGACGCGGAGCTTCACGCCCCTGGCGAACCACTGCTCGTCCTCGCTCGCGTGCTCGACGAAGAACGAGCCGTCGAGCCCGTGCGGCTTGCCGACCCGGCCGATCTTGATGAGGTCAGACAAGGGTCTCGAGGTACTCGGCCCACATGCGACGTGAGGGCGCGACGCGCAAGTTCTCTGCGAACCGAGACGCGTCCTCGCCCCCGACCGACTCGAACGCACTCGCCGCCGCACCGGCGTCGAACCGGGTTCGTCGCAGCTCGACATCGGGGCCGAGCAGCGCCCAGAACGCCTTGACCTCGCCCTCGTAGGGAAGCCCGACAGATCCCGCGTTGATCCACCGCATGCCGCCGACCCGGCGGTCCTCCTGCATGTGCGTGTGCCCGGCGACGACGGCGTCGGCCTCGACGTCCTCGAGGATCGACGCCAGACGCTCGTCCGAGGTGAGCGGCGTGACGATCTCCTCGTCGTCGCGTGGCGTGGCATGGCAGAAGAGCGTTTCTCCAAGGCCGTCGACCTCGAGCCGCTGCGTGAGCGGAAGCGACCGAAGAAACGCTGCGCCTTCGGTGCCGATGGCTGCGGCGACCCAGCGATGCCGGTCCTCACTCGCGTCGTCGCCGGCGACAAGCCGGTCGGTATTTCCGCGGAGCCAGAGGGCGCGCTCTCCGAGACCGCGCAGCCGCTCGAGGGCCTCTTTCGGCTGCGGCCCGTGGACGCAGTCGCCGCCGAGCACGATCGCGTCGACGTCCTCGTGCTCGAGCTCGGCCAAGACCGCTTCGAGGGCGGGCAGGTTGGCGTGGACGTCGTAGAGGGCCGCGACTCTCATCCGCCGAAGACGGCGAGCGCCTCTTCGCGCGGCGCGGAGACGAGGATGTTCTCGGCGGCGATCTCCTCGGCGCGCGGATGCCCGCTCGCGCGGACGAGCTCGGCCGCGCGAGCGAGGTCGTAGTCCGTCCGTCGAAGCTCGACGCCGTCGTCGAGGAGCGCCCAATACGCGCCCGTCCGGCCCTCGTACGGCCACCCGACGCTGCCGGCGTTGACGAACAGCGTCTCCCCCACGCGCCGCTCGAGCTGCATGTGCGTGTGACCCGCGACCACCCGACGTTGCTCGACGCCCTCGAGCAGGCCGGCGAGCTTCTCGTCGGTCGTCAGCTCCGTGACCATGGTCGTGTCGTCCTTCGGGTTCGAGTGGACGTAGAGCGTGTCGTCGAGCACGACCGAGAACGGCAGCTCCGCAAGCCAGCGCGCCTGGTCGCCGTCGAGCTGCTCCAACAGCCAGGCGAGCCCCTCGTCGTCCGCGAACTCCTCGTCGAAGACACGGTCGGCGTTGCCGCGGATGCAGTGCGCGTTCGGCAGCGCGCGCACCAGCTCGACCACCTCGCGCGGCTGCGGCGGCCCGGAGGCGATGTCGCCGCCGATCACGATCCCGTCCACGCCCGCCCGCTCGACCTCGGCGAGGACGGCCTCGAGCGCCGGCAGGTTCCCGTGGACGTCGTACAGCGCCGCTACGCGCAACTACTCGACGATCTCGAGCAGCGTGCGCCCGCTGCGGCGGACGGCGGACGCGCGCACGACCGTGCGCAGCGCGCGCGCGATCCGGCCCTGGCGGCCGATCACCTTGCCGACGTCGTCCTTGGCGACGTGCAGCTCGATGATCGTGTCGCCGTCGCGCTCGACCTCCTCGACGCGAACCGCGTCCGGGTCGTCGACCAGGCGGCGCGCCAGG
>DATIER010000206.1:0-6558 GCA_035455605.1 Gaiellaceae bacterium | reverse complement strand
CTGGCCATCCCGAGCAGTGTCGACTTCCCGGACCCGTTCTCCCCGACGAGCGCGTGGATCTCGCCGCCGCGGCAGTCGAAGCTGACGTCTCGAACCGCTTGCACGGCCCCAAACGCCTTCGACACGCCGCGCAGCGTCAGCACGACGGGGGTCTCGGGCCCGGGACTCGACACCGTTCTAGGTTGCTCGGGATCCGGCTACGTGCAGACCTCCTACGGGTACATCCGGTGCAGCAGCGACAGCGGCACGAGCGAGGTGGCGGACGCCTCCGTCGGGTAGCCCTTCACGCACTCGGTGCGCTTCGCCTCGTTCTGCAGCTGGATCGGGAACACGATCTTGGGCGGGATCTTCGCGCCCTTGAGCCGCATCATCAGCGCCGTCAGCGCGACGCGGATCTGCGAGTTCCCGGCCGTGTAGTAGTAGACCTTGAGCTTCGGGTTGTGCAGCTTCTTCGCGGCGCAGCCCATGCCCACGTCGTCGGTGCGGAGCGTCAGCACGGCGTTGAACGGCTTGCCCGCGGCCTTGTACGCCGCGAACGCGCCCTGCGCCATGCCGAGGCCGTACTCATAGCTCCACCCCTTGATGTTCGGGTGGGCGGCGAGGATGCCGGAGACGACCTGCTGCACCTTCGACGCGTCCCAGTTGGTCGGCTCGTTCGCGACCACGTGGATGCTCTTGTTCAGCGCCGGCTGCTCGCACTTCTGCCAGCCCGCCGAGAGTGGATTGCCGGGGAAGCCGCCCATGAAGGCGATGTCGCCCGACTTCACGTACGTGTTCATGATCTTCGCGTACGCGCGGCCGAGCTTGCAGACGTTCTCGCCGACGACGGTCGTGTAGTTCTGGCCGGGGCCGCTGACGTAGCCCCACGCGTAGGTCGCCACCGGGATGCCGGCCTTCTTCGCCTCCTTGAACACCGGCAGCTCCGCGTCGGCGAAGTCCGGGTACGTGACGATTGCGCTGACGTGCTGGGCGATCATCGCGCGGAAGTCGGCGAGCGCCTGGTTCAGGTTCGAATGCGCCGTCCGGTAGATGATCTTGCCGATCGACGGGTACGTCAGCGCCTGGAGGATGAACTCCATCTTCGAGATGTGGCGGTACACGTTCTCGCCGAACGGCTCGACGTAGGCGACGGTCAGCTTGCCCTTCGTCCCGGTCGTGCAGCCGTCGTTCTTCCAGCACTTGAGCGCGAGGTTGTAGTTCACCTTCTTGCTCGCGCGCCCGAACGCGGCCAGTGCGATGTTGCGCGACATGCCGGCGGGCGGCAGGAGCTTCGCGTTGAAGAGCGTGTGCGCGAGGACCTTCGGGTCGGCCTTGTAGACCTCGCCGTAGCCGCCCTTGGCCTTCGCCTGCGTCGCCGCGGCCGACGTGGTGCGGTTGGTGCCGCCGAACGCGGCCGCGACGGCGAGCAGCGCCACCGCGACCAGCGTGACGCCGAGGCCGAGCAGCCACCGCCTCCTCTCGCTGACCTTCGGTACATCCATCGTGCCCTCCTCCTTTCGGTGCTTCAGCCTGATTCGTGGTCGAGCGCTGGAGCGATGCGCGTCGGCGCCGCCCGCGGCCGCAACAGCCGCCCGAGAAGCGACGCGATCCGGTCCCCCGAGATGAGCATTCCGACGATGATCGCGGCGCCGAAGACGATGAACTGCCAGCCCGTCGCGATGCCCAGGATCAGAAGCATCTGGTTCAGCAACGTGAGGGCGAGCGCCGCCACCCAGGTCGAGGTCGCGCTGGCGAGGCCGCCCGCGAGCGACGCGCCGGCGATCACGACGGCCGCGATCGGCGCGAGCAGGTACGACGCGCCGAAGGCGGGGTCGACGCTGACGCGCACGCCGGCGAGCAGCACCGCCGCCAGCGCGTAGAGCGTCCCGGCAGCCGTGTACGCGAAGACGACGTGCGCCCGCACGTGGATGCCGGCCATCCACGCGGCGCGCGGGTTCGCGCCCACGGCCTGGAAGCGCCGGCCGGGCGCGGTGTAGCGGAGCAGGAACGCGACGGCGAGCGTGATCGCGGCGCCGGTCCAGAAGACGGCGCTGATCCCGAGCGGCCGGTTCTGGGCGAAGTCCGAGAGCCGCGACGGCACCTCGGCCTCGGCGAGGCCGTTCGCGTACCGCAGCCCCTCGGCCGCGACGATGTACCCGACCGAGAGCGTCACGATCAGCGGGTTCAGCTGCAGGATCCCGACGAGGATCCCGTTCACCAGGCCGACGAGCACGCCGACGCCGAGGCACGCGAGGATCGCGATCCCGAGGCGACCGTTGGAGTGGTGGCCGACGCCGACGATCAGGTAGCCGCCGAGGAACATTACACCCGGGGTGGAGAGGTCGATCCCCGCGTGCATGATCACGAGCATCTGGCCGAGCGCCGCGATCGCGAGCACCGTCATGTACGGGAGCACGAAGGCCCAGGAGGTGCTCTGGAGCGCCGCCGGCGCGATGATCGCGGCGATCAGGAGCAGCGCTCCCGTCGCGAGCCAGACCGGGACGAAGCGGGCACCGACGAGCGCGTCCGCGAGCAGCGACCTCAGGCCGCGCCCTTCGTGCAGTACGACGCCCTCGGTGCGACCGTGCGCGCTCACCTGCTCCTTTGCAGCTGCAGCCCCGTCAGGCGTCCATTCTGAGCAGGTGCACCCGGAAGTGTCAACTATCACGGAACGCAATGACGCAAATGTGGCAACTGCGTTCACTCATGCTTAACGGCCCGGCAGTCCGTTGACTGGTCGGCGGCCACCCGTTTATGCTCGCTGAACAGGCGCCGGCCGCTGAGGGCCGCGCGCACCCGTATCCGGCGAGTGAAGGAGAAAAGGGTCATGAGCTCGCACCGCCTGTTGATCCGCAACGGCTTCGTCGTGTCGATGGATCCCGCCGTCGGCGACATCCCGAACGGGGACGTGCTCGTCGAGGACGGCGCCATCGTCGAGATCGGCCGCGGCCTCGAGGTGTCCGAGGCGGAGGAGATCGACGCGAACGGCATGATCGTGATGCCGGGCTTCGTCGACACCCACCGGCACACGTGGCAGACGCCGGTCCGCGGCGTCCTCCCGAGCTGCACGCTCGACCACTACTTCGCCGTCATGCTCGGCAGCGTCGGCGGCCACTACCGCCCCGAGGACGTCCACATCGGGGACTACGCGGGCGCGCTCGAGGCGCTGAACGCCGGCGTCACGACGCTGCTCGACTGGTCGCACATCAGCAACACGCCCGACCACTCGGACGCCGCGATCCAGGGCCTGAAGGACGCCGGCATCCGGGCCGTCTACGCCAACGGCATGCCGACCGGCGGCGAGTGGTGGATGATGAGCGAGCTCAACCACCCGGAGGACATCCGGCGGATCCGCGAGACGTACTTCTCGTCGGACGACGGCCTCCTCACCCTCGCCATGGCAGCCCGCCAGCCCGGCAACGTGAGCGCCGACGTGGCGAAGCACGATTGGGCGCTCGCGCGCGAGCTCGGGATCATGATCAGCGTCCACGTCGGCATGCGCCTCCACAACCTGCACTACGAGCCCGTGAAGGACATGCACGACCTCGGGCTGATGGGCCCGGACGTCTGCTACATCCACATGACCGACCTGACCGACCAGGAGCTGGACTGGATCGCGGAGACGGGCGGCAAGGCCTCGATCGCGCCCTACGTCGAGATGCTGATGGGGCACGGCCCGCCGCCGACCGGCAAGATGCTCTCCCGCGGCGTCCGGCCGTCGCTCAGCGTCGACGTCGTCTCCAGCGTCCCCGGCGAGATGTTCACGCAGATGCGGACGGCGCTCGCCTACGATCGGATCTGCGAGTTCACCGACACGCCGGACATCGCGTTCGCGCCGACGCTCACGCACCGCGACGTGCTCGAGTTCGCGACGATCGACGGCGCGCGGACGATCGGGCTCGACGAGAAGGTCGGCTCGCTCGCCCCGGGCAAGCAGGCGGACATCGTGCTGCTGAAGGTGAACGCGATCAACACCGCGCCGATGGTCGATCCCGTCGGCACGATCGTCGTCTTCTCCGACACCTCGAACGTCGACTCCGTCTTCGTCGCCGGCCGTGCCGTGAAGCGGAACGGCGAGCTCGTCGGGCACGACCTCGACGGCGTCTACCGGAAGCTCGACGAGTCGCGGAACGCGATCCTGTCCAAGGGTGGCCTGCTGCCGGATTGGGCGGCGGAGCCGGTCGCGGCCGGCTGATCCTCAGGGGCGCGGGCCGTCCCGGCGGCGGCCCGCGCCCGTCACCTCGAGACACGGGAGAGCGAGATGGCTGCAGGCAGCGTCGTCATCGTGGGCGGGACGCAGGGGCTGGGGCGCGAGCTCGCCCGGTCGTACGCGGACGAGGGCCGCGACGTCATCGTCACCGGGCGCGACGCCGCGCGGGCCGAGACGGCGGCGCGGGAGCTCGGCGGCAGCACGCGCGGGATCGGCTTCGACCTCGCCGAGCCGGAGACGATCGCCGGCCGCCTGAGCGGCCTCGACGAGATCGACTCCCTCGTGCTCGCGGCGATCGAGCGCGACGTGAACAGCGTCCGCGAGTACGACATCGCCGCCGCGCTCCGGCTCGTGACGCTCAAGCTCGTCGGCTACACCGAGGTGATCCACGCCCTGCTGCCGCAGCTGCGCGGCGACTCCTCGATCCTCATCTACGGCGGGCTCGCGCGCGACCGGCCGTACCCCGGCTCGACGACCGTCACGACCGTCAACGGCGGGGTCACCGGCCTCGTGCGGACGCTGGTGATCGAGCTCGCGCCGATCCGCGTCAACGCCATCCACCCGGCGATCGTGGGCGACAGCCCCCAGTGGAAGGACATGCCGCCGGAGCGGCTGCAGGCGCTCGTCGATCGCACCCCGATCGGGCGCCTGGTGACGATGGAGGAGGCCGTCGGCGCCGCGCGCTTCCTGCTCGAGAACCGCGCCGTGAACGGGCTCAACCTGGCCGTCGACGGCGGCTGGCTCTGCATGTGAGGCTCGCGCCCACCGCCGCCGGCGTCGCCCTCGGCGCGGCGGCCGGGTTCAACATCGCGAACGTCGGGCCGGCGGCGGACGACCTCGCGCAGGCCTATGGCGTGGGGCTCGCGGCGATCGGCTTCCTGACGACCGCGCTGTTCGTCACCCACCTGGCGATGCAGATCCCGGGCGGGAGGCTCGTCGACCGCCGCGGCGCCTGGATCCTCGGCGTGTGGGCCCTCGCCGCGGTCGTCGCCGGGAACGTGATCGCGCTGCTCGTGCCCTCGTTCGCCCTCGGCCTCCTCGGCCGCTTCGTCGCGGGCTTCGGGACCGGAGTCGGGTTCGTCGCCGGCAGCGACTACGTGCGCGCCACGGTCGGGACCGCGTCGGCGCAGGGGCTGTACGGCGCGTCGGGGGTCGGCGGCGGCGGCCTCGCGCTCGCCGTCGTACCGCTCGCCGTGCCGGGGCTCGGCTGGCGGGCGCCGTACGTGACCGCCCTCGTCTTCGCCCTGGCCGTGCTCGCGGCCCTGCCGCTCGCCCCGCGCGACCACCGGCACGGCACGCTCGCGCGCGGGCGCATCGCCGACGTCGTCCACGACCGGCGCCTCTACCCGCTCGCCGTCGCGCACAGCGCGTCCTTCGGGCTGAGCGTCGTCGCGGGGAACTGGGCGGTGTCGCTGCTCCGGGACGACGGCTACAGCCGGGGCGTCGCGGGAGCCGTGGCGGCGCTGACCCTCCTCAGCGGCCTCGTGACCCGTCCGCTCGGCGGCCGGCTCGTGGAACGTGCGCCCCGCCGGGCGGGAGCGCTGCTCGGCGCGAGCATGCTGGCGGCCGCGGCCGGGACGGTGCTCCTCCTGCTGAGCCTCCCGCTGGGCGTGCGCGTCGTCGGCGCCGCGCTGCTCGGGCTCGCCGCGGGCATCCCGTTCGCGGCGGCCTTCGCGGGGGCGCAGCTGTTCCGGCCGGACGATCCCGGTGCGGCCGTCGGCTTCGTCAACAGCTGCGCGACGTTCGTGATCCTCGTCGGAACGCCGCTCGTCGGGCTGACCTTCGCGCTGCCGGGAGAGGGCCGAGCGGGCTTCGCCGCGATCGCGGTCGCGTTCGTGCTGGCGTACCTGCCGGTCCGGCGGGCGGCGCTTCCTGTGCCCGCATGAGCGGCGGTATGCTCATTCCCCTGCCAGCGACCGGGGAGGAGTGGACATGCTGAGCTTCGGTGTGACGGCCCTGCCGGACCCGCCCTACACGCGCCTCGTCGAGGTGCTGCAGAACGGCGAGCGCAACGGCTTCGAGTACGGCTGGACGTACGACTCCCACATCCTCTGGCAGGAGAGCTACGCCCTGCTGCCGATCGCAGCCGTCAACACGGAGACGATCAGGCTCGGCCACTGCGTCACGAACCCCGGCATCCGCGAGCCGACGATCACGGCGAGCTGGTACGCGACGCTGCACGACGTCTCGAACGGCCGCGCCGTGATGGGCATCGGCCGCGGCGACTCGTCGCGACGCGTCGTCGGCCTCAAGCCGGTCAAGGTGGCCGAGTTCGAGCGGCGGCTCGTGATGATCAAGGACCTGATGAACGGCCGAGCGGTCGACTGGAACGGCAAGGAGCTCAAGCTCGAGTGGGTGCGGGACGAGCT
>DATIER010000205.1:0-24880 GCA_035455605.1 Gaiellaceae bacterium | reverse complement strand
CTTGCCGTCGCGGTCGACCGCGACGATCCCGTCGGCGATGTTCGACAGGATCGCGACGCTGCGTTCCTTCTCGAGCGCGACGCTCTGGTAGAGCTCGGCGCTCGAGAGCGCCGCCGAGGCATTGCCGGCGAACGCCGCGAGCGCCTCGATCTCCTCCTCGCGCCACGCGCGCGGCGCGCGACCGTACACGGAGAGCACTCCGTGGACGGCGCCTTCCGGCCCGACGAGCGGCGCAGCGACGCACGTCGCGTAGCCGGCCGCGAGCATCGGGTCGGCCTGCAGCAGGCGCTGGTCGCTTCGCGCGTCGACCACGGCGACCGGCGAGCGCGACTGCACCGCGTCGCCCGCGAGCCGCGCGGTCGACGCGACCCGCGAGTCGATCACCTCGGCGGCGTGCTCGCCGACCGCGGCGCCCGCGAGCAGCTCGTCGCCCTCGAGCAGGCGGATCACCGCGGCGTCGGCGTCGAGCAGCGACGGCGCCTGGTGCACGACCTCGTCCAGCACGGAAGCCGGGTCGAGCTCCGTCGCGAGCAGCGTTCCCGTTCGCGCGAGCTGCTGTGCCAGCGCCCGCGCACGGCGCTCGGCCTCGAACAGCTCGCTCCGCTCGAGCGCGCCGCGGGCGGCGCCGGCGAGGTTGCGGGCTAGCTCGAGGTCGTCGTCGGTGAAGCGCCGCTCGTCGGGGAAGAACACGATCACGAGCGCGCACTCGTCGTTGCGCGGCGCCTCCACGGGCACCGCGAGCAGCGCCTGCACGCCGGACTCGGCGGCAACGTGCTGCCACTCGCCGTCGAACCGGTCGTCCTCGCCGAGGCGAGGCGCCGCCAGCACGCGCCCGTTCCGCGCCGACGCGCGCAACGGCCCGGACGGGTCGCGAAGGCCGTGCTCGAGGAACTGCACGAGCAGGCCGGGAAGGCCGTGGAGGCCCTCCAGCCGCAGGTCGTCGTCGCGCGGCATCAGCACGGCGGCGCTGCTGCTGCCGAGCGCCTCGGCCGCCGCCTGCGCAAGCGCGTCGAACGTCTCCTTGCGCGAGATCGGCTCGCCGAGGACGGAGGCGATGCGGTAGAAGCCGCGCTGGATCCGCGCCTGCCGGGAGCGCTCGGCGAAGCTCTCGGCGTTGCGGAGCGCGAGCGCGGCGAGGTTGGCGAACGCCTCGAGCAGGCTCGCGTCCGCATCCGTGAAGCGCCGCTCCTCGTCGCGGGTGCCGACCCCGAGGATGCCCATCACCTCGCCCGACCAGCGCATGGGGGCGACGAGCGCGCTGCGAAAGCCCTCGTAGCCGGGGTGGGGCACGTCGTCGGCGACCGTGCCGTAGTCGTCCGAGAGCACGGGACGGCCGCGGGCGATAGCGCGACCCGAGAGCCCGCGGTCGGCGGGAAACTCGAAGCCGACGATGCCTTCGAGCGAGCCGTGCACGGCGGCGCAGCGGAGGACGCCGCGGTCGCGGTCGAGCAGGAAGCAGTCGACCGCCTCGGCGCCGAGGAGCGCCGCCACCTCGTCGACGAGCCGCTGCAGCACCGTGTCGAGCTCGAGCTCGCTCGTCACCGTCTGTGCGGCCTTCAGGAGCGCGGACTGCTCGCCAAGCCGCCGCTCGTTCTCGTCCAGCAGCTTCGCCGTGTGCACCGCGAGCCCTAGCTCGCGCGCGACCGCCTCGGCGAGCAGGACGTCGCTCTTCGACCACGGCCCCGGCTCGGACCTGTGCAGGGCGAGCACGCCGATCATCCGGTCGTACACGATCACCGGCGTCGCGAGCGCCGACCGCGTCCCCAGCCCCGCGAGCACGGCGCTGTCGCCGAGCGCCGCGTCGACGAGCTCCGGGGCGTCCTCGACGTCGGCGATCGTCACCGTCCTGCGCTCGCGCGCCGCGAGGTTCGAGACCGGGAGGGCCGACGCCGCGCTCGCGAGCGGCTCGACGCCGTCGCCGAACCACTCGGCGCGCACCGGCATGGCGTCGCCGGCCTCGCCGATCCGGACGAAGCAGCGCGAGGCGCCGAGCGCGCGGCCGGTCTCGGTGACGGCGATCCGCGTCACGGCGTCGAGGTCGTGGCCCGAGCGCACGCGACGGGAGATCTTCGCCACCAGGCGCTCGCGTGCGAGGGCGTGGTCGAGCGCCGAGGCCGAGCGCGTGCGGTCGAGCGCGATCGCGGCCTCGCCGGCGAGCGCCTCGATCAGGCGCAGCTCCTCCGCGGGGAACATCCGGCGCTCCCTCGTCGTCGCGGCGACCAGCACGCCGATCACGCGCTCGTCCACGATCAGCGGCACGAAGGCGGCGCTCCTGGCGCCCGCGCGCTGCGCGAGCCGCGGGTTGACGAGCGGCGACGACTCGCAGTCGAAGACCGAGACCGGCGCGGCCTCGAAGAAGGCGCTCGCGATGCCGGACGGCTCGTTGTGCAGGTGCACTCGCATCTGGCTCCACCAGGCGAGGTCGGCGCCACCCGAGCGCGCCAGCAGGCCGGAGGCCTCGTCTTCGTCCGCGCTCACGAGCGCGAGCGCGTTGAACTCCGTCGAGACGAGCGCCTCGACCTCGTCAAGCAGCAGGCGCGCGGCCTCGACCGGGTCGTGCGTCCTGGCGAGCGCGTTGACGAGCCGGGCGACCGTGTCGAGCTCGCGGTCGCGGAGGCTGACGAGCTGCTCCGCCTCACGCGCGCGCGGGCCGCTCATCACGACGCCCGCGGGCTCGCTCCAGCGGCGCAGGAAGACGATCGCCGGGAGGAGCGCGACGACGGTCGCCGCGAACGGCGGCCAGACGTGCCCGCCGATCGGCGAGCGGTCGTGCAGCACGACCGCGCCGAAGATCGCGGCGGGAATCGCGACCGCGGGGAACACGGCGGCGAGCGCCACGTCAGACACGGTCACTCGACGCCGCTCGCGCCAGAGCGTCGGTGCGAGCGCCGCCGCCACGAGCAGGTACGCGCCCGCGAGCACAAACAGCGGGAGCGCGTTGAAGTAGACAGCCTCGTCTGCGTGGCTCACTGGGCGCTCCGATGATACGGAGTTGCGCGGATTCGGCTCGGAAACGCGGTTCCCTACCACTTGGAAAGATGGGCCGGTCGGCCTATTGGCTTTCGGCCCCGGCCGGTCTAGCGTCTCTGGCACTGGGCGATGCGAGCCGCGGAGCCCGTACCTGGCCTTAAGGCCCGCGGCGAGCAATGGGGAGAGCCCGTCGCCACCACCCCCCGAGCGGCGGGCTCTTCTCCGAGACGATCGAGGTGATCTCTAGCCGGCCCGCTCGGCGCTGCGCAGGCCGCGCACGGCCCAGATCGAGAAGAAGAGCACCAGCGCGAGGCCGGTGCCGTAGGCGAGCCCGACCTCCGTCGGCTGGCCGGCGAGGAAGCCGCGCGCCGACTCGATCACGCGCGTGACCGGGTTCACGGTCGCGACGGAGTGGATCCAGCCCTGCAGCAGCGCGAGCGGGACGTAGACCGGTGCGAAGAACAGCACGATGAAGACCGGGAGCTGCATGATCGGCCCGGCCTGCATCGTTCGTAGCCTCATCGCCACGCCCGCCGACCAGAGCACCGCCGCGCCGTTCATCAGCAACGCGAGCGTGTAGAGCCCGAACAGGTCGACGCCGCTGCCGCCGATGCGCATCCCGACGGCGAAGGCGACGGCCGTCAGGAACGCGGCGGTGATCAGCCAGCGTCCGAGCGCGGCGAGGGCGTAGCCGAAGACGATCCCGGTCCTGTTCGGCGCCGCGAGCAGCAGCCGGCGCGCGAAGCCGCTCTCGAAGTCGCGCGCGATCCCGAAGCCCGTGAAGACGCCGCCGAAGACGGCGGACTGCAGCAGCACGAAGACGAACTGGAACGCCGTGTAGCCGTACGGGAAGTCGAAGCCGGGCACGTTGCTGACCCGCGAGAGGCCGCCGGCGAACGCGGTGAAGAAGAAGAGCGGGAAGATCAGCGACGGCAGCAGGAGCGACGGGTTCGTCAGCACGTTGTGCAGCGTGCGCCAGGCGACTCCCTGCGCCACGTTCAGCGTGCGCATCAGCGGGCCATCCTCACGCGCAGCGCCCAGCTCGCGAGCGCGAGCGCGACGACGGCGATCGTCGCCGCGATGCCGAAGCCGAGCGCGAGCGCCTCGCCGTCCCAGCCGGTGATGATCAGGCTGCGCACCGCCTCGATCAGGTACGAGACCGGGTTCGCGGTCGCCGCGTCCCGGAACCACGTGACCGCGATCAGGTTCCGCGGAATGTTCATCGACGAGATGAACAGGAAGACGAAGAACACCGGGAACAGGCTCTGCACCGCCTCGCCCGAGCCGGTGCGCAGCGCGGCGAACGCGCCCAGCGCGCCGAAGCCGAGCCCGACCAGCGCGGCGAAGCCGAACAGCAGCGCCACGCCGCCCGCGCCGGCCTCGGGGCGAACGCCGACGATGAACGCGACGGTCAGGTACACGAACGCCTGCACGAGGCTGAGCACGACGACGCCGCCGAGCTGCCCGCAGAGGAGCGCGATCCCGCGCATCGGGGTCAGCGAGAGGCGGTTGAGGAAGCCGGTCTGGATGTCGCGCGCGAGGTCGGTGCCGGTGTTCATGGTCGCGAAGAGCGCGCCCTGGATGAACGGCACGGCCAGCGCGAAGGCGACGAACGAGCTGGTCGGGAACCCCGGCAGCCGAGTCTCCGCCTTGAGGCCGCCGGAGTTCACGGCCAGGAGCAGCATCGGGAAGATCAGCGGCCCGACGACGTTCGCCGGCTGCCTGACGGTGCGCACGACCGAGCGGCGGCCGAGCAGGTAGACCTGGTCGGCGAACGCGCTCACGACCGGGCGGGCTCGACCGCCAGCACGGCCGGCTGCTCGTCCTCCTCGTCGCCGGCGCCCTCCAGCGAGCGGCCGGTCTTCGCGAGGAAGACGTCGTCGAGCGACGGCTGGTGGAGCTGGATGTTCTCGTAGCGGAGGCCTTCCGCGTCGAGCGCGCGCACGGCCGCGGCCAGGCCCGCGTGGCCGTCGTCCAGCCGCACCGCGACGCCTCGCGGCGAGTTCACCCGCTGGCCGAGGCGCTCGAGGATCGCAGCCGTCCGGTCGAGATCCGCGGCGTCCTCGGGAATCGCCTCGACCGTCGGCTTGCCGACCTGCGCCTTCAGCTCCGTCGGCGTGCCCTCGGCGACGATGTGGCCGTGGTCGATGATCCCGACGCGGTCGGCGAGGACGTCGGCCTCCTCGAGGTACTGCGTCGTCAGGAAGACGGTCACGCCGTCCTCGCTCGCCAGCCGGCTGACCTCGGCCCAGAGCGCGGTCCGGCTCTGGACGTCGAGGCCCGTCGTCGGCTCGTCGAGGAACAGGATCTGCGGATGGTGGACGAGCGCCAGCGCCAGGTCGAGGCGGCGCTTCATCCCGCCGGAGTAGCCGCGCACCTTTCGGTCGGCCGCCTCGCGCAGCCCGACCCGCGCGAGCAGCGCGTCGGCGCGGGCGTGGCGCTCCGCGCGAGGGATCCCCTGGAGCGAGGCCTGGAGGCGCAGGTGCTCGCGGCCGGTCAGGAGCGGGTCGAGCGCCGCTTCCTGCAACGCCGCGCCGATGTGCCGCCGCACCTGCGGGCCCTGGTGCACGACGTCGAAGCCGCCAACGCGCGCCGTCCCGGAGGTCGGCGGCAGCAGCGTCGTCAGCATGTGGACGGTCGTCGACTTGCCGGCGCCGTTCGGCCCGAGAAAGCCGTAGATCTCGCCCGGCGCGACCGCGAGGTCGATCCCGTCGACCGCGCGCGGCCCCTTCTTGAACTCGCGGACGAGCTGCTCCGCCTGGATCGCCGGCTCCGGCATCTGCGCACCGTAGCAGAAACTTTAGCTTGTCAAATACCTATCGTCTCAAGTATCATGGGAAGCAATGGCGGCGAGCGCGGCCCACGAGGCACAGAAGCTCTTCTTCGAGATCGGCATGAGGCAGCGCGTGAAGGCCGGCGCCGCGCTCGGCGAGCTCGGCCTGGGGTTCGCGCAGGCGCACGCGCTCCGCATGCTCGACCCCGACGAGCCGATGCCGATGAGCGCGCTCGCCGAGCGGCTCTTCTGCGACGCCTCCAACGTGACCGGCCTGGTCGACCGGCTCGAGGCGCGCGGCCTCGTCGAGCGCCGCAGCGCGGCGAACGACCGCCGGGTGAAGGAGCTGACGCTGACGCCCGCCGGTGTGGCGCTGCGCGACCGGGTGCTGGCGGTGATGAGCGAGCCGCCCGAGGCAATCGCAGCCCTGCCCGCGGCGGACCAGCGCGCGCTGCGGGACATCCTCGCGCGCGCGGTCGAGAACCTCCGGGCGACCGTCTAGGCCCGCTCGATCGCGAGCTCGTCGCCGTACTCGACGCGCAAGGCGAGCGTCTCGCGGGCGATCCACTCCGCGTGCTCGGCCAGCTCCGACGGGAGCGTCAGGACGATCCGGTCGGTGATCTCGAGGCCGGCCTCTTTACGCATCGTGTTGATCCGGCGGATCGCATCACGCGCGCGCGCCTCCGACTCGAGCTGCGGATCGAGCGTCAGGTCGAGCGCGACCGTCAGCCCGTCCTCGCCGGCGACCGCCCAGCCCTCCTTGCCGCGGCGCTCGACGAGCACCTCGTCGGGCGAGAGCTCGTGACCGTTCACGCGGAGGCGGCCGCCGTCGAGCTCCTCGAACTCGCCGGCCTCGAGCTTCGCGCGCACCTGCGCGAGCTGCTTGCCCAGCTTCGGCCCGAGCACGGGCAGGTTCGGCTTGACGCGCAGCTCCGTCGCCTCGACCGGCCCGAACTCGATCTCCTTCACGTTCAGCTCATCCGCGATCTCCGTAGCCCGCGGCTGCAGCGCGTCCGCGCCCTGAACCACGAGCCGGCGCAGCGGCTGGCGCAGCTTCATCCCCGACGCGTCGCGCGCCTGGCGGCCGAGCTCGACCACGCGGCGAACGGCTGCCATCTCGTCGAGCAGCCCGCGCTCGGGCTCCGCGACGTCGGGCCAGTCGGCCAGGTGCACCGACTCCGGCCCGTCGATGACGAGCGTGCGCCAGAGGTGGTCGGCGAGGAACGGCATCACGGGCGCGATCACGCGCAGGGCCTGGACGAGCGACCACCAGAGCGTCGCGAACGCGGCGGCTTCCCCGTCCCAGAAGCGCGGGCGCGAGCGGCGGATGTACCAGTTCGAGAGGTCCTCGACGTACGCCTCGAAGGCCGTCGTCACCGACGGCGTCGAGTAGCGCTCGTAGGCGTCCCTCGTCTCGGCGACGAGTTGCGCCGTCCGCGCCAGGAGCCAGCGGTCGAGCGCGTGCTCCGACCGCGGCGCCGGCCCCCACTCCGGCTGCCAGCCCTCGGCGTTCGCGAACGTGACGAGGAAGCCGACCGAGTTCCACAGCTTCAGCAGCCGCCGCTTGACCTCCTCGGCCGGCCCGTAGCCGAAGTTGATGTTCTGGCTCGGGTTCTGCGCGCAGAACTGCCAGCGGACGATGTCGGCGCCCATCCGCTCGAACGCCTCGTTCGCCTCGATCGCGTTGCCGGTCGACTTGTGCATCTCGCGGCCGTGCTCGTCGTGGACGCGCTCGTAGGTGAGCACCGACCGGTACGGCAGCCGGCCGGCCATCGTCATCGACATGACGCTGATCGAGTAGAACCAGAGGCGGATCTGCTCGCGGCTCTCGGAGATCCAGTCGGCCGGGAACCACTGCTCCCAGTAGGCGTGGTCGGGAAGGTCGGCGCCGGTCAGGCCCTTCGCGGCACCGGTTCCGTAGCCGCCGGGGATCCATTCCGGGCTCTGCCAGCCGAGCGTCGAGAGCGGGACGATGCCGGCGTCGAGCCACGCATCGCCGACCTCGGGGATCCGGCGCACCTCCTGCCCGCACGACTCGCAGCTGATCGGCACCTCGTCGATCCACGGGCGATGCAGCTCCCGCAGCTGCTCGAGCCCGCCGGTCGCGCGCTCTTCCAGCTCCTGCCGTGAGGCGATCACGTTCAGCTCTCCGCAGTCGCAGGGGTAGAAGGGCAACGGCAGTCCGAAGTAGCGCTTGCGGGAGATGTTCCAGTCGGCCATGTTCCGCAGCCAGTCGGCCATCCGCTTCCTGTACTGCGGAGGCGTCCAGGCGACCTCCTCGTTGGCGTCGAGCAGCGGCTGGCGCAGGTCCTCGATCCGGATGAACCAGTCGTCGACGACGCGGAAGACGAGCGGCGTCTTGCAGCGCCAGCAGATCGGGTAGCGGTGGACGATCGTGCCGGAGTCGACGAGCAGGCCGCGCTCCTCCAGCGCACGGACGATCGCCTGCGCGGCGCCGTCGGTGGTGAGGCCCTCGAAGGCGCCGTAGCCCGGCAGGAACCGGCCGGACTCGTCGATCGGCGCCAGCACCGGCAGCCCGTGGACGCGCGAGAGCTCGAAGTCCTCGGCGCCGGCGCCCGGCGCGATGTGGACGATGCCCGTTCCCTCGTCGAGCGCGACCTCGTCCCACGGGATCACCCGGTGGACGACGCCGTGCTGGGACGGCAGCTCGTCGAACGGCCCCTCGTACTGGAGGCCGACCAGGTCCTCGCCGTGCACGACGTTGTCGTACCGCTCGCCCTCCTCGGCGAGCCGCCACTCGCCGTCGCGCAGGCCGTACTCGGCGTCGGGCTTCACCGCCGCGGCGACGTTCGCCGGCAGCGTCCACGGCGTCGTCGTCCAGACGACGAGCGACTCCCCCTCGCGTTCTGCGAGCGGGAAGCGGACGTACAGCGACGGGTGCTCGAGCTCGCGGTAGTTCTCCTCGCCGGCCTGCTCGTGCTGCGAGAGCGAGGTGCCGCAACGCGGGCACCACTGCGTGGAGCGGTGGCCCTTGTACAGCCAGTCGCGGCGACGACACTCCTTCAGGAAGCGCCAGATGTACTCGATGTTCGTGTCCGAGAAGGTGAGGTAGTCGTTGCCCCAGTCCATCCACATGCCAAGCCGCTTCGACTGCCCCGTCATCACGCCGACGTAGCGGGCGACGCGTTCCTTGCAGCGCTCGGCGAACTCGGCGATGCCGTAGTCCTCGATCTCGCGCTTCGAGTTCAGCCCGAGCTCCTTCTCGACCTCGACCTCGACCCAGAGGCCCTGGCAGTCGAAGCCGTTCTGGTAGCGCTCGTCGTGCCCGGTCGCAGCGTTGAAGCGCTGGTAGACGTCCTTCAGCGTGCGGCCCCACGCGTGGTGCACGCCCATCGGGTTGTTGGCCGTGATCGGGCCATCGAGGAAGCTGAAGCGCGGGCCGCCGGCGTTCTGCTCGCGCAGCCGGCGGAACGTCCCCTCGTCCTCCCAGCGCTCGAGGATCTCCCGCTCGAGGGCGGGGTGATCGGGCACACTGGGCAACGGCTCGAACATCAGCCGATCGTACCGAGCGGGAACATCGGCGCCCTCTGCGGCGTTTGGGCAATCTGGACACTGAGGTAGAAAGGACTTCATGGCAGACACCGTCACCGAACAGACCTTCGAGCAGGAAGTGCTCCAGGCCGACAAGCCCGTGCTCGTCGACTTCTGGGCCGAGTGGTGTGGCCCGTGCCACGCGATCGCGCCCGTCCTCGACCAGATCGCGGAGGAGCGCAGCGAGCTCAGGGTCGTCAAGCTCAACATCGACGAGCAGCCCGCCGTGGCCCAGCGCTACGGCGTGATGTCGATCCCGACCCTGATCCTCTTCAAGGACGGCGAGCCGCAGGCCGCCGCGGTCGGGGCGATGCCGAAGTCGATGCTGGAAGAGCGCCTGGGGCTCGCCCCCGCGGCCGCCTGATCAGGCTTCGGCCTCTTCTTTCTCCGAGTGGGGCGCCGGCGCCGCAGCGCGCGCCGGCGGCTCCTCGACCAGGCTCAGCACGCGCATCCCGTGGACGTAGACGACTGCTCCGCCGAGCCAGCCGCCGAGCGTGAGGAAGCCGAACCCGAGCAGCGTCAGCACGAACGGGCCGGCGTTCACGGCCCCGTGCGTGTAGCCGCCGTGGCCGACGAGCGCGGCGATCAGGAAGAAGACCGTCGCGATGAGCATCGAGCCCATGTGCCAGGTCGCCGTCCACCAGAGCGGCGAGCCCCACTCGATCGTCAGCCACTCGGCGAAGCCCGTCAGGGCCGTGAAGGCGGTCGAGATCAGGCCGATCACGAGCGCGATCCACCATGCATGCGCCGCCGTGACGTGGGCGATGCCGACGACGCTTGCCAGGCCCGCGACCGTCGCGACCGTGTAGGAGCCGATCGTCGCGTCCGTCAGCGGCGGGTGGAGCGGGTGGCCGGGCAGGCCACGCCAGAGGTAGCTGAGCTTCATCGGCGCCGGATAGTACGAAACCGGCCACCGCTTCGGATTGCGACCTAGCTAGGTGGCGCTTTCCGCAGCGTCAGGGTCGAGGTAGGTGAGGAAGGCCGCGTGCTTGGCGAGGTACGCCTCGATCGCCGCGATCCCGTCCTCGAGCCAGTGCTGCAGCCAGCGCTCGCCCAGCTCGTCCTCGACTCGATGCATTCCCCGGTCGTCCATGCGTGCATGATCGGGACGAGGGCCGGTGGTCGCAATGAGCCGTTCGGCCTAACTTCGCGCGAGGCCCGGCCTATAGCGTGTGCTCCGTGCGCGCGTTGCTGGTGATCAACCCGCGCGCCGGCAGCGAGAGCCCGACGACGGAGGAGCTGGCGCAGGCGGCGCGGGAGCGCGGGATCGAGGCGCACGTGCTCGACGAGGGCGACGACCCCGCCGAGGTCGCGGGTGCGGCCGACGTCGACCTCCTCGGCGCGGCTGGAGGCGACGGCACGGTCGCGGCCGCGGCCGCCGTGACGGTCGAGCGCGACCTCCCGTTCGTGGTCGTCCCGTTCGGCACGCGCAACCACTTCGCGCGCGACCTCGGCCTGGACCGCGACGACCCGCTCGCGGCGCTCGCTGCCTTCGCGGGTGAGGAGCGGCGCGTCGACGTCGGGCGCGCGGGCGAGCGGCGCTTCCTGAACAACGTCTCGCTCGGGCTCTACGCCTCGCTCGTCCACCGGCGCGAGCATCACCGCCGACGCCGACAGGCGCTCGCAGGCGTGCGCGCGCTCTGGCTCGGCCTGCGCCGGCGGCCCGGCGTCTGGGCCACGATCGACGGCCGGCCGGTGGAGGCGCGCGTCCTGCTCGTCGCCAACAACGCGTACGAGCTGAGCCTGTTCTCGATCGGCGGCGCGACCGGCTCGACGAGGGCCGGCTGTACCTCTACCGGGCCCGCGGTGTGCTGCCGCGGACGTGGGACGAGGAGCCCGGCGAGCGCTTCACGCTCGATTCGCCCGCGAAGCAGGTACGCGCTGCGGTCGACGGCGAGCCGGTCGAGCTCGAGACCCCGCTCGAGCTAGCCGTCGAGCCCGGTGCCCTGCGCGCGCTCCTGCCACGCCGCCAGGACTAGCGGCACGTTCTCGAACGCGAGCTCGTCCCCGCCCGGCAGCGCGTCGCGCGCGAACCAGCGCAGGTCGTCGACGTCGTCGGCCGGCGCCGGCTCGCCGCCGACCGCGCGGGCCGTCCAGTAGAAGTTGAGCGTCGCCTCGGCGGTTGAGTCGCCGCCGTAGCGGTCGATCCAGACGCCGAGGAACTCGAGCGGCTCGACCTCGAGACCGGTCTCCTCGCGCAGCTCGCGCCGCATGCCGTCGAGCGGGTGCTCGCCCTCGTCGAGGAACCCGCCCGGGATGTCCCAGCACCCCTTGAACGGCTCGGCCGCCCGACGGGCCAGCAGCACGCGGCCGTCGTCGCCGAGGACGAGCGCGCCCGCGGTCGCCTTCGAGCTCGCGTAGGCGACGAAGCCGCACGCCGGGCACTCGAGCCGCTGCTCGTCGCCGCGCAGCTCCTCACGGCAGCGCGGACAGAACCTCCACCCCGCGAGCTCGCCCACGGCGGCAAGAATACGAGGCCCGCGACGCGAGGAGGTGCTATGCACGACAACCCGGAGCCGACGGAAGAGGAGCAGGAGCAGACGCCCGAGCGCGTGCCCGAGGAAGAGGCGATGAGCGGTCAGGGCCACGAGCATCCCGAGCAGGTGCTCGAGGAGGACGACGACGCCTAGGTTCGTCCCAGCGACCGTGACGGAGCTCTCGCGGGTGCAGCTGCTCGCCGGCCTGCCCGGCGAGAAGCTCGGCGAGATCGCCCGGCGGATGGAGCGCGAGGAGGTGCCGCCCGGACGCGCGGTCGTGCGCGAAGGGGACGACGCGGAGCGCTTCTACGTCGTCCTCTCCGGCCTCTTCACCGTCAGCCAGGAGGACCTCGGCCCCCGCCGCGTGCTGCGCCCCGGCGACTACTTCGGCGAGGTCGGCGTCGCGATGGGCATCCCACGAACGGCCTCGGTGCGCGCGCTCACGCCGGCCGTCGTCGCGAGTTGCGACCGCGCGGCCTTCGACGAGCTGCTGCGGCCGCTGTTCGCGGACGACGCTCAGCCGAGCGCGTAGACGGCGCTCGTCCCGCCGCCGAGCACCAGCACGTGCCCGTCGTGGGGCACCGCCGCGGGGTCGGTCAGCGGCTGCGGCAGGCTCCCGACCGCCCTCACCGTCCCTGCGCGCGGGTCGATCGCGAGCACCTGGCGCGAGCCGCCGCCGACGAGCAGCAGCCGCGAGCCGAGCCGCGCGAGCGCGACGTGGTCGACCGGCCGCGGGAGCGTCGCGACCTTCGTCACCGTGCGCGCCGCCGGATCGACGGCGTACACCCAGCGCGAGGGCCCTGCGACCGTGAGCCCGCCGGCGACGTAGAGCTTCGACCCGAGCGCGGCGACGCCCGCATAGCGCAGCCCGCTCGGCAGCCTGGTCACGAGCGTCGGCTGCAGGCCGGGCCGGAAGCGGAGGACGGCGGTCGCGTAGCGGGAGCCCGTGTAGCCGCCGACGAGGTAGGTCGACCCGCCGACCGTCGCCGCGCCGAGATCGGAGAGCGGCTCGCCGAGCGTGCCCGCGTCGACCGCCGCGCGCCGGTAGGGATCGAACCGTACGACGGCGTCGGTCGAGGCGGCCTGGCCGCCGCCGAACAGGTACACGATTCCGTGCACCAGCGCAGCCGCCGCGTCGTGGCTCGGCGCCGGGAGCGTGGCGACCCGGCGCAGGTGCGCCGGGGTTCCGAGCAGCACCTGGTCGGACGACGAGCCGCCGACGAGACCGCCGAGCGCGGCGACGCGCCCGTCCGCGAGCGCGACCGCGCTGAGCTTCGAGACCGGCTGCGGCAACGATCCCACGCGCCTGACCTGAACCGCCGGCGACGCGGTTGCCGGCGCCTTCGCAGCGGGCGCAGACATCGAGGCCTTGGCCGCGACGAGCTGCGACGCCGGCAGGAGGTCGAGCCCGTCGGGCTTGTTCAGGTAGCCCGGAGCCGTGCCGGCGACGCCGGTGTGGCCGTACTGCCACACGATCTTCTTCGTCCGCGGGTCGATCACGATCACGCGGTGGTTGTAGTCGTCGTTCGCGGCGATCAGGCCGTTCGGCCAGCGCACGGCGAGCGACGGCTTCGCCAGCCGGTTCGGGCCGCTCGCGGCGCCGAACGACCACGTCACGCGCCCGCTGCGGTCGACGATCACGATCTTCCCCGGAATCGAGAACGACGCGACGAGGACGCGGCCGTCCGGCAGCAGCTGCGCATCCGAAGGGTACGACACCGGCGAGCGGATCGACCAGAGCAGCCGCCCGTCCGGCGCCAGCCGGTCGATCCAGCCGCCGATCTCCGTCACCAGCAGCCCGCCGTCAGGCAGCGGCGTGTCGCCGTTCGGGCTCGAGAGCCCGCGCGGCGGGTCGTGCGCGCAGCTCCCGCCGAGGACGCGGACGACCCTGTGGGCCCGGTTGATCTGGACGACGCGGCAGTTCTGGATGTCCGCGACCGTCGTGATCCCCGACGGGAGGCGGTACGCGTCGTCGGGCGTGTTCAGGTAACCGGGGCTCGAGCCGGCGACGCCGCCGTGGCCGTACTGCCAGACGCGCGCGTGCGTCTTCAACGACAGCTCGACGAGCGTGTCGTGGAACTCCTCGTTCGTGATGATCGTGCGGTAGCCGGGCGTGAAGAAGGCGTCGTCGGGGCCGATCAGCGACGTGTCCCGCCAGACGACCTGCTTCGACGGCGAGACGAGCAGCACGCGGTTGTTGTTCCGGTCGGCGATCAGGACATAGCCCGGGACGACGGCCGAGTGGACGCGCGGCAGCCCGAGCGTCGAGACCAGCAGCCGCGGCTTCGCGTGCTTCGGCGTCGTCGACGTGGCGGTGTCGGTCGAGGTCGGGCTGTCGGTCGAGGCCGCCTTCGTCGCGTTCGCGTGGCTCGAGCACCCCGCCGCGACGAGCGCGAGGGGGAGCGCCGCGAGCGACCTACGCATGCACCGTGACCCGACCCTGGAAGTGATTGGCATCGGTGAGGCTCCAGCTCGCGTGGACGACGCGGTGCGTGCCGTCCTGGGCCCGACAGCGGGCGTCGAACCCGAGCGACTGCACCCTCGTCACGCGGCCCGTGCACAGCATGCCGCTCGGGAGCAGCTCGAGCTGGAAGGAGGTGGCGTCGAGCCGGCTCGGCTCGACCAGCAGGTCGGCGCGCAGGAGCGCCCGCTGGCTTCCGTTCGCCGTGGCGGCCGCCGAGACGAGGCCACGCGTGGAACCGACGTTCTGCACCACCTCGCCCGTGATCGGCGCGGCGAAGCTGCGCGCGTTCCACGGCTTCGGCGAGAACCGCAGCGGCCCCGCCGCGGCGAGCACGACGGCCGCGACGCCGGCGGCCGCGACTCCGGCGGCGAGCGCCGGCCCGTGGCGCAGCCGGAGCACGGCCGCGGACAGGACGACCGCGACGGAGGCCGCGAAGAGCGCGAGCAGCCACGGCGTGCTGCGGTCGGTGCCGCTGCCGAGCCCGTGCGCCGTCGCCACCGTCCAGACGGCGAGGTTGAGGTAGTGCGCGCGCCGCCAGAACGTGTACGGGAGCCGGTCGCGGTAGCGGTTCGTGATCGCGAGCGCGAGCAGCAGCTCCGCCGCCACCACGCCGAGCGCGGTGTAGAGCGTGCGGTAGCGCGCGGTGAACGGCACGAGGATCGCCGTCAGCGAGAACGGCAGGTACGCGTCGAGGGCGATCGTGACGACGTGGATCGCCACGAAGCTGCCGACGAGCAGGCCGCCGAAACGGTGCACGTCCTCGAGCGCGAACTTCGGCCAGCGCTTCAGCGGCCGGCGCCCGGCCATCGTCATGCCGAGCGTGACCACGACGGTCAGGATCAGGTAGGCCGCGATCCCGGCCGCGCGGGCCGCGTACCAGTCGAGCGGGCTGGTTGTCAGGTGCACGCGGGCTCCGGGGCGCTCACGCCCGCGCGCCAGCTCGCGTTCTCGTGGGCACCGCTCCCGGTCAGGAACCGGCCCGGCAGGCCGCGCTCGTCGAGCCAGTCCGGCCCCTGGTCGCCGAGCAGGAACGCCGCCTTCGCCGCGACGTCCGCCGCGAGGCAGGTGGCGCCGCAGACGGTCACCTCCTCCCAGCGGGAGGTGGAGGGACGGCCGGTGCGCGGGTCGATCAGGTGGTGCTGCTCGAGGCCGCCGCGCAGCCAGCGGCGCTTCGTCCGGCCGCTGGTGGCGAGGCCTCCGGCGACCAGGCGCACGGCGCCCCCGCCGGGCAGCGCCACGTCCACCTCGCCGCGCGTGGCGAGGTCGCCCCCGGCGGAGACGAAGCCGGGCCCGGCGAGCAGGGCGAGCGCGTCGTCGACGGCAGCCGCCTTCACGACGCCGTTCAGGTCGAGGCGGACGCCGGGGCCGAGCACGAGCACGCGCCCGTAGAGCTCGACCGTCGAGGCCCGGAACGCGGTGCCTAGGGCGTTGGCGTCCGGCGCGAGCGCGTCGAAGTCGCGGTCGTAGCCCGCAGCCTCGAGCGCCGCGCCGAGGGTCGGGTCGACGAGCCCGCCCGTCTGCTCGCGCGCCCGCAGGGCGGCCTCGACCATGCGCGCGAACAGCGGCGAGACCAAGCGGCCGCCACGGCCGGCGTTGACGGCGCTCAGCTCGCTGTCGGGACGAAAGCGGCTGAAACGGGCGTCCCGCTCCTCGAACAGCGCCTGCACGCGCGCCAGCTCGGCGGGGGTCGCGCCCTCGACGAGGACCTCGCAGCCCATCGACCGGAAACGGTTCACGACTGCGCGGTCGCCACCGACGGGTCGGCCTGCGTCGGCGCGAGGATTCCCGACTCGAGCTGGTTCTCGCGCACGATCCGGACGAACCGCTGCGGCGGCGACAGTGCCTTCGCCGCCTGCTTGTGGTGCCCCGGATAGGCCGCGCGCGCGAGCGCCGCCGACGCGGCGAACGCGAGCGCGCCCGCCCCCGCGAGCACGACCTTGGCGACGTGCGCCCTGCGGCGCGCCGCCCCGATCCGCGTCTCCGACCGGTCCATCCGGTGGCCCAGTATGCGGAGCGTTCCTTAACGCTCTCTGAGAACGTCGTCCGCGAGCCTCGGCCACGCCTCGAGCGCCCACGGCCCGAAGCGGAGGTCGGTCAGGCACGCGAGCGCGAGGTCTGCCTCGGGATCGATCCAGAGGAAGGTGCCCGTGCCGCCGAAGTGGCCGAACGTCCGGGGCGAGTTGCGCGTGCCCGTCCAGTGCGGGCGCTTCTCGTCGCGCAGCTCGACACCCAGGCCCCAGTCGTTCGGCTCCATGCGGCCGACGTCCGGCAGCACGCCGACGAGCCCCCGGAACTGCACCGACGTCGCCTCCGCCAGCGTCTCGGCCGCCACGAGCCGCGGCCGCTGCAGCTCCGCGGCGAAGCGGAGCAGGTCGTCGAGCGGCCCCTGCAGCCCGGCGGCGGGCGACCCGCGCAGCACCGTCGAGCGCATCTCCAGCGGCCCGAGCACCGCCGCGCGCAGGTACTCGGCGAACGGCATCTCGGCCGCCGCCGCGACCACCTCGCCGAGAACGTCGAAGCCGGTGTTCGAGTAGATCCGCCGTCGCCCGGGCCGCGCGAGCAGGGCGTGCCCGTCGAACGGCAGCCCCGAGGCGTGCGCGAGCAGGTGCCGGACGGTCGAGCCGGCCGGGCCGGCGGGCTCGTCGAGGTCGAGGATCCCCTCCTCCGCGGCGACGAGCGTCGCGAGCGCGGTGACCGGCTTCGTCACCGACGCCCACGCGAAGACGCGCTCCCGCGGCCCGTGCGCCGCGACCTCGGTTCCGCCGCGGAGAACGCCGACGGCGACGTGCTCCGGCGGCCACGCGTCCACCTGCCCCAGCACGTCCACAAGCTCGATACTAGGGGTCATGGAACGGCAGCTCGTCCCCGCCGTCTCGCCGTTCGCCGAGGCCGCCGGCTACTCGCGCGTCGTCCGCGTCGGGCAGCACGTCTTCGTCGCCGGGACGGCGCCGATCATGCCGGAGGACGCCGACCCGCCGCCGGATGCCTACGGCCAGACGCAACGGTGCCTCGCGATCGCCCTGGAGGCGATGGCGGAGGTCGGCGCGTGGGCGGACGACGTCGTGCGCACGCGGATCATGCTCACGCGGCCGGAGGACTTCCCGGAGATCGCCCGCGCCCACGGCGAGGTGTTCAGCGAGGTCCGGCCGGTGAACACGAGCTACGTCGTCGCCGAGCTGCTCGACCCGCGCTGGTTGATCGAGATCGAGCTCGAGGCGGTGATCGCCAGGTGAAGCAGATCTACCCGGCCACGATCACGGGCAAGAGCTTCGCGCCCGGCGGGAGCGTGCTCGACCACAACTTCGGACAGGGCGAGCCGTACACGCTCGGCGTCGAGGAGGAGTACATGCTCCTCGACGGCGAGACGCTCGACCTCGTGCAGCACGTCGAGGCCGTGCTCGCCGCCAGCCAGGGCGACGAGCTCGGCGAGCGGGTCAACCCGGAGCTGATGCAGTCGGTGCTCGAGATCGCGACGCCCGTCTGCCGCACGCCGGCGGACGTGGCGCGCGAGCTGCGCAAGCTGCGCGCGTACGTGACCGAGCTCGCAACGGCGCAGGGGATGCGCGTCGGCTCGGCCGGGACGCACCCGTTCTCGCTGTTCGAGCGCCAGCGGATCACGGCCCGCGACCGCTACCGGCACCTCGTCGACCAGCTCCAGTACATCGCGCGGCGCGAGCTCATCTTCGGGCTGCACGTCCACGTCGCGGTGGACGATCCCGAGCGCGCCGTCCAGGTCGTCAACGGGCTGCTCGCGCACCTGTCCCAGCTGCTCGCGCTCTCGGCCTCCTCGCCCTTCTGGCGCGGCGAGCTGACCGGGCTCGAGTCGAGCCGGCAGATGGTGTTCGCGGCCTTCCCGCGGTCCGGGCCGCCGCCGCGCTTCCGCGACTACGCCGACTACGCCGAGGTCGTCGGCCAGCTCGAGAAGACCGGCTGCATCGCGGACTACACGCACATCTGGTGGGACATCCGGCTGCACCCACGCTTCGGCACCGTCGAGATCCGCGTGTGCGACGCGGTCACCCGGGTCGAGGACGCGGTCGCCATCGCGGCGTACTGCCAGGCGCTCGTGAAGCTCTACTGCGAGCGCCACGCGGTCGGCGCCGAGATCCCGTCGTACCACCGGATCCTCACCACCGAGAACAAGTGGCTCGCCGCCCGCTACGGGCTCGAGGCGCCGGTGATGGACCTCGCCACCGGCCGCCGGAACCGTGTGCCGGTGGCGCAGCTGATCCGCCGGACGCTGAAGGAGATCGAGCCGCACGCGCGCGAGCTCGGCTCGGAGCGCGAGCTGGAAGGGATCCGCGAGATCCTGGCGCGCGGGAACGGCAGCGACCGCCAGCGGCGCGTCTGGAACTCGAACCGCGACATCGTCGAGGTCGTCGCCGAGATCGCGGACGCGACCGAGGAGGCCGCGGTTCCCGCCTAGCCGACGGCAGGCCGCAAGCACGCGCGCGGCACGTCATCATCTTGCTCGCCATGCAGAAGCGGAACCTCGCGGGGCTGCTGCTGCTGCTCGCAGCGCTGGCAGCGGCCTCCGCCACGACCAGCTCCTCCGCACGGGTCGCCCGGCCGGCGCTGACGGTTGTGCAGCGCGCGCCGCTCGTCGTCCGCGGGACGCACTTCCGTCCACGCGAAGCCGTTCGCCTCACCGCGGCCTACACGGGGCACGAGGCGACCGCATCGGTGAGGACGACGCGCCGCGGCGTGCTCGTCGCGCGCTTCGGACGCTTCGCCGCCGCCGACTGCCTCCGCACCTACGTGCACGCGACCGGGCGGGCCGGCGAACGGGCGGCGCTCGTCATCGAGCCGAGGCGCGGCTCGACCGGCCTCCCCTGCGGAGTCTGAGCCTGACGGCGAGGGGCCGCTCGCGCGGCCCCTCGCATCGTCCTTCGTCGTCGCTCGCTACGGCGTGAACCGGCTGATGCGCGTCGACCAGTTGCCGAGCGCAGCCCGGGTGCCGGGGCCGTGGCTTGCGCCGCCGCACGTGCCGAGCAGGTTGTCGCCGGAGCCGCCCACGAAGAACGGGCCGCCCCACGCCGTGTAGTCGCAGCTGCCGCCGATGTACTCGCTGGCGAGCCAGATCGAGCTCCCGTCGGCCGCCGCCGCGCCGTAGTCGCCCCACCGCGTCCGCGGCGGGTTCCCCACCTGCGACTTGTAGCTGGTGAAGCCGTCGGCGACGGTGGCGCCTGCGCCGCCGGGGACGACGTTCCACTCGCCGATGCCGGCGTTCGCGTCGATGGACGCGTACGCCGCGCTCGGGAAGGTGGTGTTACCCGTGTCGGTGAACGCCATCATCCCGCGCCCGTTCGGCAGCACGGCGATCGCCGGGTACGTGAAGTCGTGCCCGGTGGCGCCGAGGTAGCCCTGCAGGGCGACCTTCGCCGAGTTCGGGTTGAGGATGAACCACGCGATGCCGGCCCGCTGCGGGCCGCCGTCCGGGTTGAGCGCCGTGTCGAGCGCGCCCCAGACCTTGCCGTTCGCGTACACGACCTGCTGCATCCGCGTGTCGTTCGAATCCGGGCGCGAGACGACCTCGTTGTGCGCCGGCTCCGGCGGGTTGAACACCAGCCGCCAGCAGCCCGTGCCGGCGATCGTCACCGTGGTCGTGTCGTTGATGCAGTGGCCCTGCGGCGCGTTCAGCCCTGGCGGGCCACCCGAGCCGGGCTGCGTCTGCTTCGGCGGGATCGCGTACTGCTCGGAGTCGACGACGCGGTTGCTGAGGCCGAGCGCAGGCGTGGCCGAGTTCAGCGACGAGGTGTTCGTCAACGACCACAGCACGACGTGGTTCGAGACGTAGCTGCCGCCGGTGCCGGCGACCGGATGCGTCGCCTCGTCGGCCGCGTTCGAGCTCAGCATGAACTCGGTGCCGCCGTTGTCAGCGTTGAACTGCGTGCCCGGCGACTGCGCCGGCCACACGGTGAACCCGGGCTGCGTCGAGCCCGCGTCGCTCGGGGCGTCGACCATGCCCGAGGTGTCGAAGTGCACCATCGTCACGTTGGCCGCGCCCGCGGCGAGCTCGGCCTTCGAGAGCGCGTAGATCTGCGCGCCCGAGAAGCCGTTGCAGCACCACGGGTAGGCGTTCGTGGTCAGGTAGATCCCGTTCGCGTCGGCGCCGATGTGCGGATAGTCGCCGAGGTACGGGCCGGGGTTCGCGCCGCCGGTGTTGGTGCCGTCGTTGGTGACGTCGATCCGGTAGATGTTCCACGCGCCGGCCGGGTTCGACGTCGCGCTCACGGCCAGGTCGAGGTGGTTCACGTGCGTGAACGCACCGGTGGTGGGCACGACCTCGAGCGTCAGCACCAGCACGAAGAACCGCTGCGTCGCCGCGTCGTAGATGCAGGACGGATCGGTGACGAACTGCCCCCGGATCCCGGTCGAGCGGTTGATCGCCGGCGCGTAGCCGTAGAACGAGTTCAGGTCGACGGCGTGGTGCACGTTGCGCGGGAACCCGCCGACGACGTTCGTCGCCGTGTTGTCCGGCAGCACCGATGCCCCGGAGCTGTCGAAGACGTTGAGCACGTCGTTGACGGCCTCGACCACGTAGCCGTTGCCGGCGCACATGCCCTGGTCGGGCGGCTCGACGCTGAACTGGTTCCCGCCGCGCGCGTAGCGCTGCTGGTAGAAGTTCAGCCCCTCGAAGCCGCTCACGAAGGCCGGGTTCGACTTCGCCCGCTTCCCCGTCGTCGTGGAGATGCCGGCCGCGACGCCGCCGGCCGACAGGCTCCGGTCGATGATGTTCCCGCCGTACGGATCAGGGCTGTCCTCGTCCTCGACGCCGGCGAACTCGACCTGCGTCGCGTCGCCGTCGCCCGAGGGCGTGAAGCCGCCCGTGACCGGCGAGCCCGTTCCCGCGAGCGGCACCTGCGTGGCTGCCGTCGCGCCGGCGACGCCGTACATCACGGCCGCCAGCACGCACAGGAGCAGTGCGAGCGACAGCCGCGTTCCGATCTTCTTCATCGATCCCCTCCCCTGCTTGCCATTCACGGCGCAACCCCGGGAGGATCGCGCCGTGCCCCCGCGGCGCGATCCTCTCATTCCGCTGGAGCCGTGTCGAGCGCACCGTCAGCCGCTCACGACCAGGCGGGCCGTGCCGCCGTCGCTCGGGCTCGCCGTGCGCGTCCCGCCGAACGAGGCGCGCACACGCCAGTGGCCGATCGTGGGCGGCCGCCAGGAGACGCCGGTGTGGCCGTCTGCGCCGAGCCGGAGCCGGTAGAGCCGGTAGAAGTGCCAGCCGCTCAGCGGGTCGAAGCGGTCGAGCTCGAGACGCACCGCGCCCGCGGCGCTGAAGCGCACGTCGACGCCGATCGACACGAAAGCGCCCGCGGCGACCGTGGCGCTGCGGGAGCCGTTCACGAGCACGGAGGTCGTCGTCAGCCCACGCTCGAGCAGCGAGAGCCGGTAGCGCCCGTGGGCGCCGTCGTCGGCGCGCACGGCGGCGAAGTACGTCCCGCGGCCGAGGCTCGAGGTCAGCGGGCCCGGCCCGCCCGAGGACGAGATGCGGCGGCCGTTCTCGTTGACGACGACGAGCCGGGCGGACGCCGGCCCGCGCAGCGTCAGCGTCACGTCGCTGCGGGCGTCGACGTGGAAGCGGTAGAGGTCGACGACGTCGACCCGAGTTCCCGCGAGCGTGCCCGTGCGAGTCTGGAGGTCGCGCAGCGGGAGCCCCGGAGCCATGTCGTCCGGCCCGGCCGCCGCGGCCTGCAGGTGGTAGCGCTGCCTCCCCGCGCGCTGGTCGGTGGCGGTCACAAGCAGCGAGTAGCGTCCGCTGCCCCCGAGGCCGGGCGTGTAGGTGAAGTAGCCGCCGCACGGCAGGAGCTGGAGCGGCGAGGCACCCGTGAACGAGCGCGTGCCCGGCGCGAAGAGCGCGAGAGCGATGCAGCGGCCGCGCGCCGGCGAGAGGTTGATCCGGTACTCCGCGCCCGCCTTCATGCGCAGCGACCACGCGTCGTCGTAGTCGGTGATCGGCTCGACCCACGAGGCGACGCCGGCCCGTGGCAGCGCGCGCCCGGGCGCCTTCGAGGTCGGCTCCTGGCGGAACACGGTGAGCCGGAAGCGGCCGTCGTCGGACGTCCGCTCGCGGCCGACCATGATCAGGTAGTCGCCGCCGCTGCTGGTGAACGAGAGCGCGCCGCGGCCGCTGTCGTCGGTCGGAGCGCAGCCGACCGGCGTCAGGCGCGACCGCACCGCGCGGTAGACGGACACGACGGCGTCGAGGTCGCCGAGCGCGTTGACGCGGACGACGATCCGTCCCGCCTGCGCGGCGCCCAGGCGATACCAGACGGTGTCGCGTACGCGCCCGCAGTCGGTGCGCGGGTCGGTCGCGTCGTCGGTTGCTCCGACGGTCGTGCCGGAGACGGTGGCCGGGAGCGCTGCCACCGGCGCCGCGGTCGCCCGGCTGTCGTTCGGCGGCGGATTGACGGGAGTCGCCTGCGGCTCAGCGACGGCCGTGGCCGGGAGAGCGAGAAGGGCGACGGAGCCTGCGATGGTTGCCAGCCTGCGCATGGCGAACCTCCTTCGGGGTGGGATGCGGCAACCGTCTCGCCTCCCGGCAACGCCCCGGTCACGCCCAGGTAACCGTTCTGCGACAGACGCGCTCGCCGGCGCGGGCGGGCTACAGGCGTCAGGCGATCTGCGCCAGCTCGTGCTGCGTGCGTCGCAGCCGCTGCTCGCGCCGCGCGAAGGCGCTCACGACCTGCGGGTCGAACTGGTGCCCGCTCTCGCGCAGGATCTCGTCGACCGCCTCGTCCCAGCCGAGCCTCGATCGGTAGGGACGGTCGGTCGTCATCGCGTCGAGCGCGTCGGCGACGGCGAAGATGCGGGCGCCCTTCGGGATCTCGTCCGCGACCAGCCCGTCCGGGTAGCCGCTCCCGTCCCAGCGCTCGTGGTGGGAGCGCACCACCTGCAGGCCCTCGCCGTCGAGCAGCGGCACGTTCGCGAGCAGCTCGACCCCGATCAGCGGGTGCCGGCGCATCAGCCGCAGCTCGCCGTTCTGCAGCGGCCCGGCCTTGTCGAGAATCGCGTCCGGAACCCCGATCTTGCCGATGTCGTGGAGCAGGAAGCCGTACTCGAGGCTCGCGTCGTCGAGCAGCCCCGGCTCGACCGCCTCCGTCAGCTCGAGCGCGTACCGGTGGACGCGGAGCGCGTGCTGTCCGGTGCCCTCGTTCCGTGCCTCGAGCGCATCCGTGAACGCGGTCACCGTCTGCCGGTAGGCGTGCTGGAGCAGGCGCCGTTGCGCGCGCTCGAGCTGGACGACCTGTTGCAGGTCGCGCGCGTACGCGAGCAGCTGGTCGGCGCTCGCGGCCTCGACGGGTCGCAGCGGCCGCGCCCCGCCCTCGAGCAGCTGGTCGATCGCGCCGAGCAGGTCGAGCGGGCTGAACGGCTTGCGCAGCAGCGCGTCGGCGCCGGCCGCCAGCGCCTCCTCCGCGTTCGTCTCGCCGCCGGTCAGCAGGATCACGCGCGGCGCGCCGAAGACCGGCTTCTCCTTCAGCTCACGGCAGAAGGCGAGCCCGCTCATCCCGGGCAGGCCGACGTCGAGGACGACGAGCGACGGTCGCCAGAAGCGCGCGAGGTCGGCGGCCTCCTCGGCCGAGGCCGTCTCCTCGACTGCGCACTCGTCGGCGGCGAGGGTCGTGCGCAGGAGGAGCCGCAGGCCGGGGTCGTCGTCGACGAGCAGCAGGCGCCGCCGCGTCGGCAGCTCCAGCTCGGGCAGCACGTCGAGCGGGTCCGGCGCGGGCACCTCCGCCTCGCGCGGGGACGAACGTCCCAGCCGCGCGATCGCGCGTCCCGCCACGAGCGTGGCTGCCACGGACGCGGCGAGCCAGACGCCCAACCCGATCACGATCCAGACGGCCCAGTCCGGCAAACGATGCCTCCAAGCCTGCTAACCGGCAGGTGACGGGCCGCAAGTTGTCTTCCGATGCTACCTCGTACCCTGTACGCCCAATACGGACTTGTCCTGCAAATCCCTCGTTCGAGGGACGACGCGGACACCGCGCGACGAACGGGCATGCTCGACGAGCGCTGCGCCTTCGCATCGATGGACCTCGCTCGCGTCCCCGGCCGTATCCGCCGGCATGGACCTCTTGCTGAAGCACGCTCGTATAGTCGGGCGATGGCGGGCTCCGGCCGCGACGAGCGGGCCTGGGTGCGGCGGGCGCAGGCCGGATCGGTCTCGGACTTCGAGGCGCTGTTCCGGGCGCACTGGGGCCCCGCCTACCGGGCGGCCTATCTCGTCGTCCGCGACGCCGCCGCCGCCGAGGACATCGCGCAGGAGGGCTTCCTCGCCGCCGTGCGCGCGCTCGACCGGTTCGACCGGCGGCGTCCGTTCGGCCCGTGGCTGCACCGGATCGTCGTCAACCGCGCCATCGACTGGGCGCGCGCCCGCGCGCTGCGTCCCGAGGCCGCTCCCGTCGACGGCCCGGCGCCGGAGCGGCCCGAGCGCGACGAGCAGCTGCTGCGGGAGCTCGGCCGGCTCTCGCCGGAGCACCGCGCGGTGATCGTCCTGCGCTACCTGCTCGAGTACACGCCGGGCGAGATCGCGGAGCTGCTCGAGCTGCCGCGCGGCACCGTCAACTCGCGCCTTCGCCGTGGGCTCGACTCGCTCAAGGAGCGGCTGGAGTGAGGTTCCGCGCGCCGGGCGAACAC
>DATIER010000204.1:0-9935 GCA_035455605.1 Gaiellaceae bacterium | reverse complement strand
ACCACGCCGAGGCGGGCGAGCAGCGTCCGGGACTCCGCCGCCTGGAGCGGGGCGTCGTTCCCCATCAGCTCCGCGAGCAGCGCCTGCGCCTGGAGCGTCAGGGCCAGCTCGTAGCTCTCGTCCGCCTCGCGGGCCAGCTCGGCGCTCGTCGCGAACGCCTCCTGCGCCTCCTCGAGCGCCCCCTGCTGCGCCAGCGCGTAGCCGCGGATCCGGTGGACGAGCGCGTGCTGCAGCGAGCCGCCGCCGGACTGCTCGATCGCCGCGAGCGCGGCGTCGGCCTGGATCAGCGCCTCGGCAGGCTCGCCGGCGAAGACGGCGCGCTCCGCCAGCCGCGTCCTGGCCTCGATCAGGAAGCCGCCGGCCTTGATCTGGTCGAAGATCGCGACTGCGTCGTCGAGCATCCGCTTCGCGTCGTCGAGGCGTCCCTCCCGCGCAGCGGTTCGTCCGAGGTTCGAGAGCGCCAGCGTCCCGAGCATCCGGTGGCCCGCCGTCTCGAACACCTGCCGCGCCTCCTCGAACAGCTCCGCCGCGGTCGTCAGGTAGCCCTGGTCCGACTTCACCTCGCCGATGTTGTTCGTGATCTGCGCCGCGCCGACGACGTCTCCGATCCGCTCGCGCAGCGCCTTGCTGCGGTCGTAGAGCTCGAGCGCCTCCTGCCAGCGACCCTCGTAGTAGGCGTCCACGCCGAGGTTGTTGAGCGCGTTCGCCTGGCCGAGCAGGTCGCCGAGCTCCTCGTAGATCGGCACCGCCAGCCCTCGCAGCGCCGCGCGCTCCGGGCTGCGGTTCGAGATGTAGGCCAGGTGCATCAGGTAGTACGCGTGCGCGAGCGCCGGCAGGTTGTCGGCGTTCGCCGCGTCCTCGACGACCCGCTTGCACCAGGCCGCACCGTCAACGAACTCGCCCTGGCGGACGCGCACGCCGGCGTACGCGAGCGCCAGCTCGGCGCGCATCGTCGCCTGCTCGTCGGCCTCGAGGTCGTCGAGCGAGCGGAGGCCGCGGTCGTACCACTGGAGCGCCTCGGCGTACCGCCCGAAGCGCTCGCTGATGACGCCTTCCTTCAGCAGCAGCCGCGGGTGCCCGTCGAGCTCGCGCGCCTTCGCGTACGCCTCCTCGGCGTCGGCGTAGAGCCCGGCGAGCTCGCTGACGTCGCCGAGCGCCTCCCAGGCTTTCGCCACCTCGGCCGGATCGAGCTCGAGCTCGGAGGCGACGCCGATCGCCCGGCGGAAGAAGGCCGCCGCCTCGACGTTCGCGAACTTCTCCTGCGCCCGCTCGCCGGCGAGCAGCGAGTAGCGGTACGTCCTCTCCGCGTCGCCGGCGTGGAAGTAGTGCAGGGAGAGGAGCTCGGCGAACTCGCCGCGGCCCTCGCGTTCGAGCCGCTCGTAGGCCCCGCCGACCTTCGCGTGCAGCTCGCCGCGCCGACGGTACGAGAGGCCTTCGTAGGCGGCGTCGCGGAAGAGGGCGTGACGGAAGCGGAAGGCGCCCGGCGTGTAGGGATCGCGCTCGACGAACTCGGCCAGCCGGTCCCACGCCTCGGAGTCGGCCGACGCCTCGGGGTCGTCGGCGAGGACGCTCGTCACGAGCTCGGCGCTGAAGGTCGCGCCCAGCACGGCGGCGTACCGCAGCAGCGCGCGGTCGCCGGCTCCGAGACGGTCGATGCGCGTCGCGACGACGGCCTCGACGCTCTCCGGGAGCGCCTCCTCGTCGGGCGCCCCCGACGAAGCGACGAGCTCCTGCAGGAAGAGCGGGTTCCCGCCGGCCCGCTCGGTGATCGCGGCGACCTCGTGCTGCAACAGCCCTTCCGTCGCGGCCGCGCCGACCAGCTGCTGCGCGGCATCGCCGTCGAGCGGCTGGAGCTGGATCGTCATCGCGGGGAGCGGCGGCACGCCGTCGGCGGCCGAGAAGCCGCCGTCCGCCGGCCGCCGCGTCGCGCAGAGCAGCCACGGCTTCGTCGTCACCTGCCCGCCCAGGTGGCGGAGGAGCTCCGCCGACGCCTCGTCCATCCAGTGCACGTCCTCGAGGACGAACAGCGTGGGCTGCGGCAGCAGCTTCGTCAGCACGGCCTCGACCACCCCGTGCAGCCGCGCGCGCCGGAACGCCGGCTGCAGGTCCTCGACCTCCAGCGTCGGCTCGACGGCGAGGTCGAGCGGCAGCGCGACGAGCGGGAGCCACGGCAGGAGGTCGGGGTCGAGGTCCTCGATCCGCTCGTGCAGCGCGGTCGCGGCCGCGCCGTTCTGCGGCAGCTCCAGGAGCGACCGGAGCAGGCCGCGGAAGGCGAAGTACGGCGTCGACGCCTCGTACTCGAGGCAGGTCGCGGTGACGGTCGCGAGATCGGGCGCCTGCGCCTGCAGCTCCTCGACGAGGCGCGACTTGCCCATGCCCGGCTCGCCCAGCAGCTCGACGATGTTGCCGAAGCCCATCCGCACCGGCCCGAGCGCCGCCGAGAGGATGGTCAGCTCGCGCTCGCGGCCGACGAACGGCAGCCGCTCGGCCGCGCTCTCCACCTCGCCGCCGACCGAGAGGACGTCGTAGGCCCGGATCGGCTCGGCGATGCCCTTCAGCGTCAGCGGCTCTAGCTCGGCAGTGGCGAACGCGCTGCGTGAGCGCTCGAGCACGTCAAGCGTCGTCAGCACCTGGCCCGGCTTCGCCTTGCCCATCAGACGTGCGGCGAGCGCGGCGGTCTTGCCGAGGATCGTGTACGTGCGGCGGAACTGCGCCCCGACCTCGCCGGCGAAGACGCGGCCGCGACTGGTGCCGACCCGCAGCGGCAGCCGCGTCGGCAGGTCGGCGATCCCGCGGGCGGTACGGAGGATTCGCTCCTCGTCGCCGCCCTCGGTCCGGGGCGCCCCGGCGACGAGGATGATCTTGCCGCCGTCGGTGTCGATGTCGGTCTCGAGGAACGTGACGCGATGCTCGTCGGCCACGCGCTGCGCGCCGGCGACGAGCTCCTGGAGCGCCGCGGCGACCTCGTCCGCGCCGCCGCTCGCGAGGAGGTCGTCGACGCCGCCGAAGTGGACGAAGGCGACGGCGGCCTGGCGATGCTCCGCCTCCGCGCGCCCGTCCAGGATGTAGCTGCGGACGGCCGCCGGGACGCAGGCGGCGAGATCGAGGCCCTCGAGCGAGGGCAGGGGCTCGACCGTCCCGCGTGCGCGCGGCGGCGACTCGAGCAGGCGCCCGCCGGCCTTCGCCTCGCCGAGCACCTCGGGCGGGAGGGTCGCCGCAGTCGCCTCGCTGACCAGGATCTCGCCCGCCTCGGCGCCCGCCTCCATCTGGACCGTCGTCGTCACGCCGGGGCCGGTCAGCAGCAGCTCCCGGTGCGACTCGCCGACGAGGAAGAAGTCGAAGCCGTCGCTGTGGACGCCGACGTGCATCCTGAGCGTCACCGGCCCGACCGAGGTCTGCGGTTCCCCGAGCGCCTCCAGCGCCGCCCGCATGCCCCACGCCGCGTCGCAGGCACGTGTCGCGTGACCCTCGCCGGAGAAGAAGAGGAGCAGTGCGTCGCCGCCGAACTTGAGCAGCCCGCCGCCGAGCGCGTACGCCTCGTCGAGGAGGCGCTCGAAGGTGCGGTTCATCACCTCCGTCACCTCCTCGGCGCCGAGCTTGCCCTTCTGTGCGAGCCGCTCGTTGAGGGCCGTGAAGCCGGAGATGTCGACGAACGCGAGCGTCCCCTCGAGCCTGCGGGTCAGGGACTCGGCGTCCGCGCGGAGCCAGTCGACGACGACCCGAGGCACGAACGGCGTCAGGTCGACCGTGGGTGGGCTGCTCTCCGGAACGGCGCTCACTGCCCTCGGCGCTTCCGCGGTCGTAACCCCTCCGGCGCCGGACCGAGATTGTCGCATGGTTGACAAAGGCCAAGAACGTCGTAGGCTCCCGCGGGGCAGTCACTGGGGTCCGACCGGGCCCTGACCGGGGAGGGAACGCAATGGCGTCTGCGGCCCGAAGGGGTTCTTTGTTGGTCGTGCGTTGGTCTGCGCTCGCCGCGCTGGCGGCGGTGCTGATCGTGTTGGGCGGCGCGGGTGGCACGGCCCGCGCCGACGTGGCGACGACCGACGGGATCACTCCCGCCTCGGTCAGCGTCACGCTCGGGAAGGGCAGCTCGACGACGATCAACTCGTCGCTGCACCTGAACGCGCTCCCGCCGAAGGCGGACGTGCTGCTCGCGCTGGACACGACGGGCAGCATGGGCGCCGCGATCGCCGACGCCAAGTCCGACGCGAACGCGCTCGTCACACAGCTGCAGGCCGTCATTCCGCAGACGAAGTTCGCCGTCGCCGAGTTCAAGGACTACGGCGACACGTTGAGCGGCACGAACGCGGTCGCGGGCCTCCCGTGGCGCGTGGCGCAGGACTTCACCGACAACTCCGGCGGCAGCTCGTGCGAGGCGCTGACCCCGATCGCCTGTGCGCTCGGCAGCTTCAGCGCCGGCGGCGGCGGCGACGAGCCGGAGGCGTACAACACCGCGTTCTACGAGGCCGCAGGGAACGATCCGAACCTGCACTGGGACGCCGGCGCGTCGCGGTTCATGATCGTCCTCGGCGACTCGCTGCCGCACGACGCCGCGCTCAACACGAGCTTCCCGGACTGTCCGAACACGGGCGGCACGGCCGACCGGCCGCCGGGCGTGTCGACTGCGCTGACGACGCTCGGGACGCTCGGCGCGCTGAAGACGAGCAACACGAACCTCTCGTTCGTCACCTACAACGACCGCCTCTGGGACGGCGGTGCCTTCCGCGTCAGCACGTGTCACGGAGACCTCGCCACGTTCACCGGCGGCTCCGACGTCACGCACGACGCGGGCACGGCGGCGCTGAAGGACCAGATCGTGAACCTCGTCAACGCGTCCGCGTCGCAGGTCGACAACGTCACGTTCAACGTCACCGGCAACGCTGCCTCCTGGGTCACGTTCTTCCCCTCGCAGCTGGGGCCGATCAGCGCCCCCGCCGACGTCCCGTTCAGCGAGACGGTGACGGTTCCGGCCGGCACCGCCGCAGGGACGTACACCGCGACCGTCCACGCCGTCGCCGACGGCGCCGACCGCGGCTCGCAGCAGATCACGGTCAACGTCACCGGCGCGGGCGTGAGCGCACTGAGCATGAGCTCGGACGAGCCGTCGATTCCCGCGGGAATCGCCTCCGTTCCGTACGGCTCGATCCCGGGCAGCCGCCTCTCCTCGCTCACCGCCGACGTCAACTCGGGGCCGGCCGGCTCGCTGGCCGCCGGCTCGATCGCGGCCGGCTCGATCGCGGCCGGCTCCATAGCCGCCGGCTCGATCGCCGCAGGCTCGATCGCGGCAGGCTCGATCGCCGCGGGCTCGATCGCCGCGGGCTCGATCGGGTTCGGGCCCATCGCCGCCGGCTCGATCGCCGCAGGCTCGATCCCGAGCGACGGCGCGGTGCTGAGGAGCGTGCTGCTCTCGCAGATCCCGCTCGTCGGCACGACGTGGGCGGACATCCTCAAGGACTCGCCGTTCGCCAACCAGCCGCTGCAGGCGGTCACGCTCTACGACGTCGCGAACTACGGGACGCCCGGGAGCGACGGGAACACGCCGTGGCAGCGGCTGATGGCGCTGCCGTTGCGGCAGGTGCCGTTCTTCCAGACGCTGTGGCGAAGCGTCCCGCTCGGCGCGCTGCTGCTCGGCAACGCGACGATCGGGCAGCTGCCGCCGCCGAAGAAGCCCGACGGCACCCGCTACGCGAGCTGGTCCGACGCTCTCACTGCGAACGGCGGCAGCACGACCGGCGTCAGCGACGCGAACACCGTCTTCGGTCTGGCCATCTCGGGGAACCTCGGCACGACGAACGTCGGCTCGATCGCGGCCGGCTCGATCGCAGCGGGCTCGATCGCAGCGGGCTCGATCG
Organism: Gaiellaceae bacterium; assembly: GCA_035455605.1. GTDB lineage: Bacteria > Actinomycetota > Thermoleophilia > Gaiellales > Gaiellaceae > AC-32. Next base: position 4,080 of record DATIER010000204.1, on the reverse strand, counting down.
CCGCCGGCTCGATCGCGGCAGGCTCGATCGCAGCGGGCTCGATCGACCTGCGCGCGACCACGCTCGGGCCGATCCCGCTCACGAACGTCGTCCCGCTCGCGGACATCGTCGACTGCAACGGCACCTTCAGCTGCACGGGCAAGACGCTCGGTGACGCCTCGGCCGCGAACGCGATTCTCCCGAACGTCACCCTCGCGACGCTGCTCGACCACCTGACGGCCCCGTACAACCAGTCGATCACGATCGACTCGATCGCGCAGGGCATCCTCGCCGTGGCGGAGTACCCGTGGGAGCAGATCAACGTCCAGGGGCTCCAGGACATCGCCGGCACGGGGCAGAACGTCCACTACCACGTCGACTTCGACCTCGTGTGCTCCGTCGCGACGAGCTTCTCGGTGCACGTGAAGCTGCCGAAGGGCTTCTTCCCGGCGGCCGGGTCGTCGAAGTTCTCCTACGCCGGCGGCACGCCGCAGACGGCCGCCGACCCCACGCTCGGGGCAAACGGCCCGGTCTGGTCGACGCTCCCCGGCAGCCCCTGCGGCGGGGGCACGGCGACGCGTCACGTGCGGCTCGACTTCACCTCCTACTCGGGCCTGACGCTCGGGAGCCAGACCTCGGACGTCGATGTCACGGCGAACGGCGGCACGTACGCGGCTGCGAACCAGGCGCCGGTGCTCGTGACGCAGAACTGGGAGCCGAGCGACAACGCCGACACCGCGCCGACGATCGACAAGAACACGCTCATCGTCGGGCACATCGCGACAGGGAGCGACGTCGACTTCTACCGCTTCCCGGTCACGGGCCTCGCGCCCGGGACGAAGGTGACGGTCTACCTGAAGGTGCCGCGCGACGCCGACCTCGACCTCGTCGTCAACCGGCCGGGCGCGCCCGGGGTCGCCTCGGCGGCGGCGGGCTCGATCGCCGCCGGGAGCATCGCCGCGGGCAGCATCGCCGCGGGGAGCATCCCGCTCGAGGACACGAACCCGAGCGTCGACAACTCGAACTCGGCGCTGCAGCCCGATGCCGCCGCCGACCTCGCGGCCGGCTCGATCGCCGCGGGCTCGATCGCGGCCGGCAGCATCTCGGCCAACCGCGGCACCGTCAACGAGGCGGCGCAGATCGTCACGCGCGGCGAGACTGGCGCGGCCGTGATCGGCGTCAGCGGCTACAACAGCGCCTTCAGCAACGACAACTACGTCCTGCGCGTGAAGGTGACGCCGCCGCCGACGCTGCCGCCCTGCCCGGCGGTGACCGGCTTCGGCACGGCCACGCCGGGAAGCCTGATCCCGGTGCCGAGCGCGAGCGACCCGAGCGTGCATGCGCTGTTCCTGGTCGACCGCCAGCGGCTGATGGGCCTCTACCCGAGCAAGCAGGCCGACATCGCCTCGCTGCTCGACGACATGTCGTCGCCGCTGAACGCCGTCGCCTCGCAGGTGGGCGGGAAGGTGCTGCAGATCGACGGCGACCAGACCGTGCGCAACGCCTACCAGGCCTGGGACACGAACCCGTGCTCGATCGACGCGGCCAACACGGTCGTGCGCTCGATCAACAACCTGGTCGCGAGCTACCGGCCGAAGTACCCGAACCTGAAGTACGTCGTCCTGCTCGGGACCGACACCGTCCTGCCGAGCTGGCGCCAGCAGGACCTGACCTCGACCTCGCCCGAGGTCGACGAGGCGAACGACCTCGCCTTCACGACCAGCGGCCTGACGCAGGGCAACGCGCTGTACGCGGCCTCTGCGCAGAATGCGTACCTCACCGACCAGGCGTACGGCGCCTTCAAGGAGCGCGTCTGGCTCGGGCACGACATCCCGCTCGCCGACGTCAGCGTCTCACGGCTCGTCGAGACGCCTGACGACATCGTCGGGCAGCTGAGGCAGTACCTGGCCGTCAACGGCCGTCTGAACCCGCAGAGCGCGCTCACGACCGGCGAGTCGTTCTTCTCGGACGGCGCGCAGAACGCGAGCGACTCGCTCGGGGCGAACTTCGGGCTCAGCTCCGCGAACAACGCGACGCTGATCTCGCCCACGCCGTGGACGCATCAGAGCCTGCTCGACTCCTTCTTCCAGAAGAGCGGCGGCGCTCCCGACATCGGCGCGCTGTGGGCGCACTACAGCCACTGGCTCGCCCAGCCGGCGCAGGTGACGCCGACGGACCTCACCGGCCTCGCCACGACCGGGGACGTGGCGGCCGACGCGTACCCGAACCGGCTGCTGTTCACGGTCGGCTGCCATAGCGCGCTCAACGTCCCGGACACGATCGCGACCGTCTCGCCCGGCGACCAGCAGCGCCTCAAGGACTGGGCCCAGGCGTACATGGCCGCGAAGGCGGCGGTCTACATCGGCAACACCGGTTTCGGCTACGGCGACACCGACGTGATCGACCTGTCCGAGCGGCTGATGGACCACTTCGCCGCGACCCTCAACACCGGAGGCACGATCGGCGAGCAGTGGGTACAGGCGCTGCACCGGTACTACTCGGAGCCTTCCAACTACGACGTCATCGACGAGAAGGTCATGGTCGAGGCGAACATGTACGGGTTGCCGTTCTACGACTTCGGCCCGGCGGCGCCCGGCTTCACGCCGACCGTCCCCGGCGGCTCCGACACCGTGCAGTTGCCGACGATCACGGCCAACGTCCAGAAGCAGGACCTGACGGACGGCACCGGCCGCTCCCTGTTCGTCGACAGCGGTCACCCGGACCGCACGACCTACACCGACTCGAACGGCGTCCGTCTCACGGCCGGAACGCTCGCGGCCTTCTACCGGCCGACGCAGCCGACCGTCTCGCGTGACGTCACGATCGACGATCCGAACAAGGTCGCCCACGGCGCCTGGATCAGCAGCCTCGCGACGCACACGATCGCGAACGTCAAGCCCGTGAAGCCGTTCCCGCTCGTCTTCTCGCCGAGCGAGCGGCCCGTGAAGGACTACCCGAACATCTTCTTCCCGGCGAACGTCGTCACGGTGAACCGGGACTCGTGGTTCGGGCAGGAGCACGACACGGCCGTGGTCAACCTGGGCAAGTTCATTCCGAACGACGCCGGGGGCCTCGGCACAGAGCAGGTCGTGGACTCGATCGGCCTGCAAATGGGCTACTCGGCGTCGGCCGACGTCACGCCGCCGTTGATCACGCAGGTCGGCGCGGTCAAGGACGCCACGGGCTTCACGCTCTTCGTCCACGTCACCGACGCCGCCGGGCTCGCTCGCGTGGCAGCTCTCTGGGCCCCCGCGGGCAGCGGCGCGTGGAACGTGCAGCCGTTGACGAACGCCGGCGGCGGGCTCTGGACCGCCCACGTCACGAGCTCCGCGTCCTCGATCAGCCTCGACGGGGAAGCAGAGGACACCAACCACAACGTCGGCTTCAGCTTCAACAAGGCCGTGCACTTCCAGTCGTTCGCGGACAACACCACCGGCCCGTCGATCAGCGTCGACCGGGTGCTCCCGAACGCGGTGCTGACGCTCGGGTCGAACGTCGCCTCGAGCTTCTCGTGCTCCGATCCGGGCGGCGTCGCCAGCTGCCTCGGCGCGACCGACGGCGGGAGCGGCCAGCCGAGCGGTGGGCAGGTCGGGACCGACACGCTCGGCCAGCACACCTTCACCGTCACGGCCACCGACCTCAGCGGGAACAGGTCGGTGAAACAGGTGACCTACTTCGTCGTCGCTAACTTCTCCGGCTTCCAGCCGCCCGTCGACAACCCACCGATCGTGAACATCGTGAACGCCGGAAGTACCGTTCCGGTGAAGTGGTCGCTCACCGACTCGGCCGGGAACTACTTCCGCAGCCTCAGCTCCGTTACGTCGATCACCTCGACGGCGATCAAGTGCGACGCCGCGTCGACCGACCCCGCGCCCGACACGGCGCCCGCCGGGCTCGCCGGGCTCAAGTACGACCTGTCGGCCGAGCAGTTCGTCTACAACTGGCCGACGCTGAAGGCGTGGAAGGGCACGTGCCGGCGGCTCTACGTCGGCCTGGTCGGCACCGGCGTCCTGCCCTACGCCGACTTCAAGTTCAAGTAGGCCAGACCGGATCGGCAGTCCAGGACTCGAGGAGGCTCACGGCCTCCTCGAGCTCCTGGAC
>DATIER010000203.1:0-6842 GCA_035455605.1 Gaiellaceae bacterium | reverse complement strand
GACGTCGACGACCGCGCGCTCGGAGGGCGCGAGCAGGACCTCCTCGACGAGCTCCGCGCGCTCGTAGTGGCCGGCGTCGGCGCCGACGAGCTTCAGCTGCGCGCCCGGCAGGGCGACGTTGAAGACGCGCGTGTTCGCGGTATTCGTCAGATAGAGACGGACGACCTCGCCGCGCCTCGCGTGCAGCTCGAGCTCGGAGTCGCCGCCGACGAGCATGACGTTGCCGAAGCGGCCCATCGCGACGTGGGTCGTCTCGTCCTCGCGGAACGCCGCGACTCGACCGTCCTCGATCAGGATGTCGTCGAGCGTCAGCAGCACCTCGCGGTTTGCCGGCGGCCAGTAGCCCGGGTCGCTCGGGGTGACGAGGATGTTCCCGTAGAGGCCGAGCTCCTGGCCGTAGTCCTCGCGGATGTGCGGGTGGTACCAGTAAGCGCCGGCGTCGGGAACGTGCACCTCGTAGGTGAAGGTCTCGCCGACCGGGATCGGCGCCTGCGTGTCGTGGGTGCCGTCGTAGCGGTTCTCGAGGCGGAGCCCGTGCCAGTGCACCGTGGCGTCGATGTCGCCGTGGTTCGTGACCGGGATGGTGATCGTGGCGCCCTGCGGAACCCTGAGCGTCGGGCCGGGAACGGAGCCGTTGTAGGCGAGCATCCGCACCGTCGCGTCGCCGATCCGCTTCCTGACGGGGAGGATCTCGAGCGCGAACTCGTCGCCGTCGGCGAGCTCGACGAGCTCGGTCTCGCGTGCGTCGGGCAGGTCTTCGGTCTCGCGCGGCAGCTCGGCCGCATGTCCGTGGTGGTGCGAGCCCGGGTCGTGCATCGCTAGCTCCTTTCGTTCGAGCGGATCGCGGCCGGCGCGCCGGCCGGCGGTGATTGCGTCTTCGCGTCCTGGCCGCGGGCGATCCGTTCCGCGATGAACTCGGCATCCTCTCCGACCCAGCCGATCAGCGCCGAGCCGCGCGTGTGCTGCCAGGTGAGGCCGAGGAAGTAGAGGCCGGGAACGTCGGTCACGCCCCGGCGGTGGCGCAGGCGGCCGTCCGCGCCGACGATCGGCGCGTCGATCCACGAGTAGTCCGGGCGGTAGCCGGTCGCCCAGACGACGGCGTCGACCTCGAGCTCGCGGCCGTCCTCGAAGCGGACGGTGTGGCCGTCGGCGTCGACGAGCCGCGGCCTCAGCTCGACGCCGTGGCGCTTCGTCAGCTCCTTCGGGCTCGAGCCGATCAGGGTGTCGCGCGTGCTCAGCTTGCGGCCCAGGCGCGAGTCGACGCTCCGGTCGAGGATCCGCGCCTTGGTCAGCCACCAGAAGAGGTCGCGCCCGAGCACGCGCTGCGGCAGCGGCTTCTGGCTCGAGCCGATCGCGAGCACCACTCCGTGCGTCGCCGAGAGCTCCTTCGCGATCTGGTACCCGGTGTTGCCGCCGCCCACCACGAGCACCGTGCCCGGCGGCACGTCGTCTGGACGCCGGTAGCCGACGGCGTGGGTCTGGAAGGCGTCGGCGGCGAGCCGCTCGGAGACCGCCGGCACGTACGGCTGCTGGAACGGGCCCGTCGCGACGACGACCTGGCCGGCGGTGAGCATCCGACCGTCGGAGAGCTCGAGCCGGAAGCGTCCGTCCTCGCCGGGCCGGAGCGTCGTGATCTCGCACTCGAGCTCGACCGGCAGCTCGAAGGTGCCGGCGTAGCGCTCGAGGTAGGCGACGACCTCGTCGCGCGTCGGGTAGCGGTCGGGATCGCCCGGGACGGCCAGGCCCGGCAGCGCGCTGTACCGCCGCGGCGTGAAGAGCGTCAGCGAGTCCCAGCGCTCGCGCCACGCCGGCGCGAGCTGCGGGGCACGCTCGAGGATCCTGAAGCGGCGCCCGGCGCGGGCGAGGTGGTAGCCGATCGCCAGCCCGGACTGGCCGGCGCCGACGACGGCGACTTCGAGCTCCGACACGTCGCGCTCCTCTCCGCTACGACGCCGGGACGGCCGGCGCGTCCGGCTCGCCGGTCGACTGCTCGGCCATCGAAAGCTTGCGCGTCCCGGCCATGCTGCCGGCGACGATCGCGACGGCCACGACGACGATCCAGATCGCGGTCGCCGTCTTCCAGTGCGTCGCGCTCCAGCGCCCTGCGCGCGCAGCGAGATTGAGCGGCTTCTGTTGCACCTCGTGCTGACCCCCCTGAGTCACTCGTCGGTCCGACGAAGGACCGAGAGTAGCCAACGAGGGCGTGCGTCGCCTCCGGCGTCCTAGTCGCCCCAGGTGGGCAGCTGGAGCGCACGCTCGAAGGCTGCGCGGTCGTGCACCGGCTCGCCGTGCGAGACGATCACGCGCTCGAACGGAAGCTCCAGCAGCTCGTGCAGCGCCGGCCGGGCACGGTCGATGTGCGGCGTCGCCCAGATCCGCAGCTCTCCGCCCGCGCCCGTGAGCGCGTCGGCGAAGACGAGCGTCCGCTGCTCCGGCAGCCAGAGCGGCGTCTCGTTGCGGCCGCGGCCGTCGTAGAGGGCGACGAGGCCGCCCGGCAGCTCAGAGCCCGGCTCGATCGGCTCGAGCTCGGTCTCCGGGATGTTCTGGCGCTCGAACAGCCACGGCCCGAAGGCGCGGGCGCGGTAGCGACGGACGATCAGGTCGACGTCGCGGACGTGGTCGGGCTTCAGCACGACCGCCATCGTCGGCGGCCTGGCGTCGAGCCGCGCCCAGACCTCCGAGTCGTCCGGCGGCGCGAGCGGGTCGAGCACCGCGATCTCGCCGCCGCTCTCCACGCAGGTCGAGGTGACGACCTCCGGCCAGCCGGCACTCGCGTGCCAGTCGGGGTAGGAGAGCCGCCAGATCCAGAGGCCCGGCGCGAGATCGGTCACCTCGTGGACCACCGCCGGAACCTTAGAGATGACCTTTCGCGGCGGGCGCCGTCTAATCCAGCGACCCCAACGGCGGAAAGGAGTCCGAGATGGGCTATCCGGTCGTGCACTTCGAGATCGTGGGCAAGGAGGGCGAGCGGCTCCGCGGCTACTACGCCGAGCTGTTCGGCTGGAACATCGACACGAACAACCCGATGCAGTACGGCATGGTCGCGCGGGACGACAACAAGGCGGCCAGCGGCGAAGTGGGCATCGCCGGCGGCGTCGGCCAGGGCCCCGACGGCTACGACGGCCACGTCACGTTCTACGTCGCGGTGCCCGACGTCGAGGAGGCGCTGCAGAAGGCGGAGAGCCTCGGCGGCTCGCGCGTGATGGGGCCCGAGACGATCATGGACATGGTCACGCTCGGCCTCTTCACCGACCCGGAGGGTCATCTGGTCGGCGTCGTGCAGGACACGCCCGCGGAGGGCTAGGCGCCGAGCAGCTGCCAGGCGATCCCGGCCAGCAGCGGCCGCGCGGCCGAACGCGCTAGCGGCCGACGGCGTACCCCTGCATCCCGCGGGCGTTCGCGGCCGCTCGCAGCGAGCCGTCGGGCAGCATTCCCGCCGCGCTCAGACGGCCGAGCGACCACGGGCCCTGCGGCTCGACGAGGTGCCCGCGGCGCCGGAGCTCCTCGGCGACCTCGGGGCCGAAGCGGTCCTCGAGCTGCAGCGTCCGCGGCCGAGGCTGCCGCGGGTAGAACGACTCCGGGAAGTGCTCGGTGTGGAACATCGGCGCGTCGATCGCCTCCTGCAGGCCGAGGCCGGAGTGGACGAGCGAGAGGAAGAAGGCGAGCGACCACTGGTCCTGCTGGTCGCCGCCGGGGGTGCCGAAGGCGAGCACCTCGCCGTCGCGGCGGGCGATCGTCGGCGAGAGCGTCGTGCGCGGCCGCTTGCGCGGCTCGAGCGAGGCCGGCAGACACGCCTCGAGCCAGAACATCTGCGCGCGCGTCCCGAGGCAGAAGCCGAGGCCGGGAACGACCGGCGAGCCGTGCAGCCAGCCGCCGCTCGGCGTCGCGGAGACGGCGTTGCCGTGGCGGTCGACCACGGCGAGGTGGCAGGTGTCGCCGCGGGTCGGCTCGCCGGTGCCGGGCGCGGGCGTCGCCTCCGGGATCCGCGGCAGGCGCGGCGCGCGGCCACCGGGGCTGCCGGGCCGGAGCTCGGCAGACGCTTCGTCCGCCACGAGCGCCCGCCGCTCCGCCGCGTACTCCGGGCTCAGCAGCTCCGCGAGGGGGACGTCGACGAAATCGGGGTCGCCGTACCACGCCTCGCGGTCGGCGAAGGCGAGCTTGGCGCACTCGACGACGGTGTGGACGAGCTCGGCGCCGCCGCCGAGCTCGAAGCCGTCGAGCAGGGCGAGCTGCTGGAGGAAGACCGGCCCCTGCCCCCACGGCCCGGTCTTGGCGACGCGCCAGCCGCGGTGGTCGCGCTCGAGCGGCGGCTCGAGCTTCGCCTGCCAGCCCGCGAGGTCGTCGCCGGTGAGCAGGCCGCCCCCGCGCTCGGCGAAGCGCGCGAGCGACTCGGCGACGAAGCCGCGGTAGAAGGTCTCGCGCGCGCGGTCGACCGCCCCGCCGGACTCGGCGAGCACCCGCCTGTACGTCTCCGCGAGCTCGCGGTTGCGGAACAACGACCCCGGCTGCGGCGCCGGCAGGTACAGCTCCGCCGAGCTCGGCCAGTCGTCGCGGAAGAGCTGCTCGACGCCGGCGATCGTCCGGGTGATCCCCGGCACGACCGGATAGCCGCGCTCTGCGTAGCCGATCGCAGGCTCGAGCACCTCGGCGAGCGGCAGCGTCCCGAACTCGCCGAGCAGCAGCAGCCACGCGTCGAAGGCGCCGGGAACGCAGGCGGCGAGGAGCCCGGTTCCGGGAACGAGCTCCAGGCCGAGCTCGCGATAGCGGTCGATCGTGGCCGCGGCCGGCGCGACACCCTGGCCGTCGACGAGCAGCACCTCGTCGCGCCCGGCGCTGTAGAGCAGGATCGGCACCTCGCCGCCGGGCCCGTTGGCGTGCGGCTCGACCACCTGGAGCACGAAGCCGGTCGCGACCGCCGCGTCGAAGGCGTTCCCGCCGCGCTCGAGCATCGCCATGCCGGCCGACGACGCGAGCCAGTGCGTCGACGCGACCATCCCGAAGGTGCCACGCAGCTCCGGCCGGGTCGTGAAGCGCATCCGCGCGACCCTAGCTAGCCTCGCCGCCGGATGGCGAAGATCCTCGTCACGGGCATGTCCGGCAGCGGCAAGTCGAGCGTGCTGCGCGTGCTCGGCGAGCGCGGCCACCGCGTCGTCGACACCGACACGGACGAGTGGCGTGTTTGGGTCGACGACGGCTGGAACTGGCGCGAGGACGCGATCGACGCGTTGCTTGCGGGTCACGAGCACGGGCACCTGTTCCTCGCCGGCTGCCACACGAACCAGGGGCGCTTCTACGACCGGCTCGACGGCGTCGTGCTGTTGAGCGCGCCGCCGGACGTCCTCCTCGTGCGCATCGACGCGCGCGACGACAACCCGTACGGCAAGAGCGCCGCGGAGCGCGAGCTCGTGCTGCAGCACCTCGAGCAGGTCGAGCCGCTCCTGCGCGCGACCGCGACGGCCGAGCTCGACGCGAGCGCGCCGCTCGCCGAGGTCGCCGACCGGCTCGAAGCGATCGCCGAAGCCGCGTAGCCTGCGCCGGTGCGCACGCTCGTCTTCATCCCGGCGTGGAACGAGGAGCAGAACCTTCCGGCCGTGCTCGACGAGCTGCGCCTCGGGTTGCCCGACGCCGACCTGCTCGTGATCGACGACGGCTCGACCGACGCGACCGCCGCGCTCGCCCGCGGGCACGGGGCGGAGGTCGTCTCGTTCGGCGCCAACCGCGGCCTCGCGGCCGGGATCGCGGCGGGGTACGAATACGCCGACGCACACGGCTACGAGCTCTGCGGCCGGGTCGACGCCGACGGCCAGCATCCCGTGCTGGAGCTCGTCCGGCTGCTCGAGCGCGTCGAGTCGGGCGACTGCGACGTCGCAGTCGGCTCGCGCTTCGCCAGCGGCGACGGCCTCGCGCCCTACCGGTATGTGCCGAGCCGGCCGCGGCGCCTCGGCACGGCGCTGCTGCGGCGCGGGATGAAGCTCGCGCTGCGCCGGCCGTTCCTCGACGCGACCTCGGGCATGTACGCGGCCAACGCGAAGGCGCTGCCCGTGCTTGCGCGGCCGTACGTGACGGCGGCTCCGGAGGTCGAGGCGTTGCTGCGGCTCTCCGAGGCGGGCCTGCGGGTCGACGAGGTGCCGGTCGAGATGCGCGAGCGCGCGAGCGGCGAGTCGAAGCTCCGCGGCTGGAAGTCGCTGCTCGTCGTGTTCACGGTCGTCGGGACGCTGATCACGTTCTGGCGCCGGCGCCGCTGATGCGGCTCGTCGCCGTGCTCGGCTACTCGCGCTCCGGGGACGAGGAGCTGCACGCGGTCTGCGAAGCGCGTGTCCGCCACGCGGAGACGATCGTGCGCCAGGGCGACGCGGTGCTGCTCTCCGGCGAGGCCGACCTGATGCACGGCCACTGGCGCGCCGGCGAGGTGCTGCTCGACCCGCACGCCCGCAACACGCGCGAGAACGCGCTCGGCGTGGCGAAGGCCGCGCGCGAGGTGGGCGCCGACGAGGTCGTGGTCGTCACGTCGCGGTGGCACGCGCCGCGCGCGAAGGCGCTCGTGCGGACGGCCCTGCGGCACGAGCTGCCGGTCGCGAGCTCGTCTCCGGCCGACCGCCCGTCCGCGAAGCTCGCGGTCCGCGAGCTGCTCCTGCTCGCAGCCCTGCCGTTCCAGCTTGCGTTCGTCGCGCGTCGCCGCGCGCGCTCGAGCGCGTGAGGGCAGAGCCGCGCGCCCAGGCGAAGCGCGCGGCTCTGCGGGTGGAGCGACTCAGGCACCGGAGACCGGTGCGCGCCGTGGCACGGCCCACCGCACGTGCGACCACGCCGACTGCGCGTAGCGCCGCATCGCGACGGAGATGCCG
>DATIER010000202.1:0-7788 GCA_035455605.1 Gaiellaceae bacterium | reverse complement strand
ACGGCGCGCCCTGGAACGGCGCCGGCGCTGCCTCGGTGCGAACCACCTGCTTCTCCATCAGTCCTCCCTCCGCCGCTTGCGGCAGCTCTGCGCCAGGGCCACGCCCAGCGCCTTGAAGATCGCCTCCAGCACGTGCTCGGGATCGTCGCCCTCCATCAGCCTGACGTGCAGCGTGAGCCCTGCCCCCTCCGCGAGCTCGCGCAGGAAGGTGCCGACGATGTCGCGTGCCAGCCCCGCGACGCGCGCGTCGCTGAGGTCGGCGTTCGAGACGACGAGCGGCCGCCCCGACGCCTCGACGACGACGTGCGCGAGCGCCTCGTCGGCGGGCACCACGGCCGATCCGTGCCGGCGGCAGCCCTCGCGCGAGAGCGCGTCGCGCAGCGCCGTTCCGAGCGCTCGGCCGGCGGCCGCGACCTCCGTCTCGGCGTCCCCCGGCGCGACCTCGAGCGCCAGGTCGAAGGACGCGTACTCGGCAAGCAGCTCGAGCAGGTGGTCGAGCACGGGCACGCCGGTCGCGACGTTCGCCTCGCCGCGGCCCGCGACGTCGACCCGCGCGTGCATCCGGCCCGCCTCCTCCGCGCGGCCCAGTGGCCGGGACACCGTCAGACCTCGATCCGCTCGATGCGGGCGCCGAGCGAGCGCAGCCGCTCGTCGATGCGCTCGTAGCCGCGGTCGATCTCGCCGATGTTGCCGATCGTCGAGGTGCCCTCGGCGCACAGCGCCGCCAGCAGCATCGCCATCCCGGCGCGGATGTCCGGGCTCGACATCTGCTGGGCGTAGAGCTTCGCGGGGCCGGTGACGACAGCCCGGTGCGGGTCGCAGAGGATGATCCGCGCTCCCATCGAGACCAGCTTGTCGACGAAGAACAGGCGGCTCTCGAACATCTTCTCGAAGATCAGGACCGTCCCCCGGGCCTGCGTCGCGACGATCACGGCGATCGAGGTGAGGTCGGCCGGGAACGCCGGCCAGGGACCGTCCTCCACCTTCGGGATCTGCCCGCCGAGGTCGTCGAGGATGACGAGCTCCTGGCTCGGCGGGACGCGCAGGGTGGTGCCGTCGACCTCGACGCGCACGCCGAGCCGCTCGAACGTCGGCAGGATCGGGCCGAGGTCCTTCGGCTCGACCTCGTCGATCGTGATGTCGCCGCCGGTGACCGCGGCCAACCCGACGAAGCTGCCGACCTCGATGTGCTCCGGGCAGATCCGCCACTCGCCGCCCCCCAGCGACTCGACGCCCTGGATCCGCAGCACGTTCGACTCGATCCCCTCGATGTGCCCGCCGAGCGAGACGAGGAAGCGGCAGAGATCCTGGATGTGCGGCTCGCACGCCGCGTTGCCGATCACGGTCTCGCCGGGAGTCAGCGTCGCCGCCATGACCGCGTTCTCCGTTGCCATCACGCTCGCCTCGTCGAGGAAGATGTGCTTCGCCCGCAACCCGTCCGTCCGCAGCTCGAAGCGGTCGCCGATGTCGATCTCGGCGCCCAGCTCCGCGAATGCATGGATGTGCGGGTCGAGCCGCCGCCGACCGATCACGTCGCCACCCGGCGGTGGCACGGTCGCGCGGCCCAGGCGCGCGAGCAGCGGGCCCGCCAGCAGGAACGAGGCGCGGATGCGTCGGGCCAGCACGCTGTCGAGCTCGTACGACGAGACGTCGGCGGCGTGGACGCGGACCTCGTTCTCGCCGAGCCACTCGGCGTCGGCGCCGAGCGCGTTGATCAGCTCGATCATCGTCTCGACGTCGCGGATGCGCGGCACGTTCCGGAGCGTCACCGGCTCGCTCGTGAGCAGACAGGCGGCGAGTACCGGCAGCGCGCCGTTCTTGTTCCCGGCGGCGCGCACGCGCCCGCTCAGCGGGTGCCCGCCCTCGATCACGAAGGACTCGGCGAGCGCGTCCGTGACGGCGGTCTGCGCCATGAGCGGGCTATGGTAACGGCGCTGTGGAGCCGACTCGCGAAGCCGCCTGGGAGACGCTCAACCGGTACACGAAGAGCGAGGCGCTGCTGCGCCACGCGCTCGCGGTGGAGGCGGCGGTCGGGGCGTACGCGCGCCGCTTCGGCGAGGACGAGGAGCTCTGGCGGGCGACCGCGCTCCTGCACGACTTCGACTACGAGCTGCACCCCACGCTCGACCAGCATCCCCAGGACGGCGCGCCGATCCTGCGCGAGGAGGGCTGGCCGGAGGAGGTCGTCGAGGGCGTCCTCTCGCACGCGTCGCACCTCGAGCTGCCGCGTGACACGCCGCTCAAGAAGACGCTCTTCGCCTGCGACGAGCTGGCGGGCTTCGTCCACGCCTGCGGGCTCGTGCGGCCGGACGGGATCGCGACGCTCGAGCCGAAGTCGGTCAAGAAGAAGCTCAAGCAGCCGTCGTTCGCAGCCGGCGTCAACCGACAGGACGTCTACGAGGGCGCCGAGGAGCTCGGCGTCGAGCTCGACGACCACATCCGGTTCGTGATCGAAGCGATGCGACCGATCGCGGGCGAGCTCGGCCTACGGCAGAGCGCCGACCAGACGGTCTAGGTCCTCGTCGCTCGTCCACCAGCCGCACGAGACGCGAATCCAGCCGAAGCCCGGGACGTCGCGGACGATCACGCCGGCGTCGTAGAGGGCGCGGACGAGCGCCTTCGGGTCGCCCTCGACGCGGAACGTCACGAGCGTTCCCTGCTCCGGTGCCGTGACGACCCGTTCGCCGAGCAGCGCGCGGCATCGCGCAGCCATCGCGGCCGCCCGTTCGAACCTGCCCTCGGGCGCGACGTCGAGGGCCGCCGAGAGCCCGGCGAGCGACGGCACCGGCGTCCAGTTCGAGTCGAAGCGCGCCGCGCCCTCGCGTGGCGTGAAGTCCCCCGTCGGCTCGTAGGCCTGCTGCGACAGGTAGCTGGGCGCGGTCACCGCCAGCTTCTCGGGGTCGCGCACGACCAGGCCGCCCATCGCATCGGGTCCGCAGAGCCACTTCTGGCACGAGAAGGCGTAGAAGTCCACCGCTGTCGCGTCGACGGCGATCGCGCCGGCCGACTGCGCCCCGTCGACCAGCACCGGCACGCCGGCTTCACGCCGCAGCTCCTCGACGGGAAAGCGGTTCCCGGTCATCCAGCAGACGTGCGAGAGGGCGATCAGGCGCGTCTGCGGCGTCACGGCCTCCAGCAGCACCGGGAGCGACCCCTCGGGCGGCAGCTCGCGCACCCGCGCGACGCGCACCCGCGCCGGCGACGCGGCGAGCGCGCCGAGCAGCCCGAAGTGCTCGCCGTCGGTCGTCAGCACCTCGTCCTCCTCGTCCAGCCCGAGCCCGGCGAGGACGATGTTGCAGCCGTTCGTCGTCGAGGTCGCCAGCGAGAGGAGCGCCGGCTCCACCCTGACGGTCGCGGCGAGCTTCGCCCGCACCTCCTCCCGCAGCGCGAGCGCGCGCTCGAAGTACGCCGCGCCGCCGCGGCCGCCCTCGACGTCGGCCCGCTCCTGCTCGGACATCGCCTCGTACGTCGACCGCGCCAGCGGCCCGTTCGTCCCCGCGTTCAAATACGCGAAGCGCTCGAAGACCGGGAACTCCGCCCGGGCCTGCTCCCAGCTCATCCGATCGTCACCTCCACCGGCGCATGGTCGGACAGGAGCTTGCCGTCCAGCCGCCGCCGCTCGTCGGGCCAACGGTGCGCGGGCGTCGACGGCGCCCCGCGCACGAGCACCTGGTCGAGCCACGAGATCGGCTTGGTGAAGCCCCACTCGGCCAACTTCGGCAGCGTCGAGGAGTGCTCGCGGATGACGTTGAAGTCGCCCGCCAGGACGAGCACGTCGCCCGGCTCGGCGAAAGCGTCGGCGAACGTTGCCGTGCGGAGGAGCTCGGCGTCGGAGAGACGCCAGTCGTGCGCCGCCGAGCCGTGCAGGTTCGCCACCGTCAGCTCCTCCGTGCGCACGGCGTGGCAGACGCGCCGCTCCTTGGCCCAGCGCCGCCGCGTGGCGCCGTCGAGGTCGAGCTCGCGCGCGATGCGGCGCCGGAACGACGCCGGGTTGAGCACGATCGAGTCGGTCGCAAGTGTCCGCAGCCCCGGGCGGAGCAGGATCGCGTTCGCCTGGCCCACGAAGAGCGACCGGAACAGGCCCTGGTTCAGCTCGGTCAGCCTGCGCCCGGTCTCGCCCGGGATCGGCGGCCGGCGCGCGACGGCGCCGAACGCCTGCATACCGCTCCATGCCTCGAGGTGCCGCAGCGCCCAGGCCGGCAGCTCCTGCAGGCAGACGACGTCCGGCTCGCCCTCGGTCGCCAGGCCCATCGTGCGCCGGAGGTACGAGTGGCGGTCCGGCGGGCTCGACATGCCGTGGAAGACGTTCCAGGTGCGGACGAGCAGGCTCAAGGCGCCGTACTCTAGGCGCGTGTTCAGGCGCAGCCGCTTCGCCGACGTGATCGCCCGGCAGCTCGACCTGTTCGTGCGCGACAACCTCCCGCTGCTCGAGGAGTGCGACGAGGCCGAGCGCGCGTACGACCGGGCCGCTCGCGACGAGGCGGAGGAGCGCTTCGGCGACTACCAGGAGCTCGTCGAGACCGGCACCGAGATCCTCGGCGAGCTGCGGGACAACTTCGCCTCGACGCTCGACGAGACGGCGGCCGAGGAGTACGAGGAGGCGTTCAACCGCGCGGTCGAGAAGCGGCTCCCACGGTTCGGGCTCGAGATCGAGAACACCTAGGAGCGCTAGTGGAGTTGCGCGGCGAAGCCGCCGACGATCGCGCCGTACGCGACGTGGCCGAGCACGGTCCAGATCACGGTGCGGCTGCCGTAGTTCATGAGCAGGAAGCCGGGCGCCTCGAGCAGCGGCGTCTCCTCGGCGTCCGACCACGGAGTCCCCATCCGCGGGTGGATCGCCGGGAGCAGCACCGTCATCAGCACCCCTCCCGCGACCGCTGCGTGGACGAGCCCGAGGAGCGCGCCGAACCCCCAGCCGGCATGGTCGACCGCACGGAAGACGCCGTAGTACGCGAGCGCGAAGAGCAGGCCGTTGCCGAAGTGGATCGCGTAGCCGAGCACGCTCGCGCGGCCGCGGCGGTCGGTGAAGACGGTTCCGAGCAGGAGCGGGATGTCCATCCGCGTCCAGCCCAGCTCCTGTCCCAGCCGCAGGGCGCTCGTCAGCACGATCGTCCCGACGGCGCCGCCTGCGAGCGCGCCCCAGACGCTCACGCCGCCCGCTCCCGGAGCTCGCCCTCGGCGTCGGCGATCGAGACCGCCGCGTTGATCAGCGCCAGGTGGGTCAATCCCTGCGGAAAGTTGCCGAGGAGCTCGCGGCTCGACGGGTCGATCTCCTCCGAGTACAGCCCGACGTCGTTGGCGAGGCCGAGCAGCTCCTCCATCAGGGCGTTCGCGTCGTCGAGCCGACCGGAGCGCGCATATGCGTCGACGAGCCAGAAGGAGCAGGTCAGGAACGCGCCCTCCTCGCCCGAGAGCCCGTCGCCGCCGCGGTAGCGGTAGACGTACGGCCCGTCCCTGAGCTCGCGCTCGACCGCCGCGATCAGGCCCTGGATCCGCTCCCCGCGCGGATGGTGGAAGCCCAGCAGCGCGAGCGTCAGCAGGCTCCCGTCGAGCTCGCGCATCTCGGGCGCGCGAACGTAGCTCTGCAGCTCCTCGTCCCACCCCTCCTCGTCGACGAAGGCCCGCACCTCGTCCGCGACGCTGCGCCAGCGCCGGTGACCGTCCGGAATCAGGCCGCTCTCGGCCAGCTTGCAGGCGCGGTCGAGCGCGACCCAGCAGAGCGCCTTCGACTGGATGTAGTGCGTCCGCTCGTCGCGCACCTCCCAGATGCCGTTGTCGCGGTCGCGCCAGTGCTTCGCGACGTAGTCGGCGATCTTCGCGACCTCTTTGCCGGTGTCGCCGTCGAGCCGCCCGACCTCCTGGCCGTAGAGCCAGATCGCCTCCAGCACGGCGCCGTAGAGGTCGAGCTGCTCCTGGTCGCGCGCGCCATTGCCGATGCGCACGGGCGCCGAGCCGCGATAGCCGGCGAAATGGTCGAGCTCCTGCTCCTCGGTGTGGACCGAGCCGTCGGTGCGATAGAGGATCTGCAGCCGCGGCTGCGTCAGCCGCGAGGCATGCATCAGCCACCAGAAGAACGCGTGGGCCTCGTCGCGGAAGCCGAGCCGGAGCATCGCGTCGAGCGTCCAGCTCGCGTCGCGGAGCCACGTGAAGCGGTAGTCCCAGTTGCGGCTGCCGCCGATCCACTCCGGCAGCGAGGTCGTCGGCGCGGCGATGATCGCGCCCGACGGGGCGAACGTCAGCAGCTTGAGCACGAGCGCGCTGCGGGCGACGGCCTCGCCCCAGCTGCCGTCGTACTCGGCCCCGCCGACCCATTCCGGCCAGAAGCGGATCGTGCGCTCGAGGCGGCGCTCGGCGTCGTCGCGGCCGGTCATGACGGCGGGCTCTCGGGACGCGCCGGCGAGCGAGAGCAGCGCGCTCTGGCCCGGCGCGAGGAGGAGCTCGCCTTCGACCCACTCGCCGCGAGCGACTCCGGCGTCGGCGTCGCAGACGCCGAGGACGACCGCGTCGCCCGCAGCGGTCGCGAACCAGCGGTCCGCGCGGCGCTCGATCCGGGTCTGCGCGCGCGCGTAGCCGAAGCGCGGCTCGAAGCGCCAGCGGAGCGGCACGGTTCCGGCCAGCGCCTCGACCTTGCGCACGAGCTCTCGCATCGGCGAGATGCGCCTGATGTCGGTCAGCGTCATCGCGTCGGTGACGCGTACCCGCCCGTCGGCCGTGGTGAAGGTCGTCTCGAGCACGTTGGAGCGCTCGCGGTACGAACGCTCGGCCTCGTAGGGCACGGTCGGCTCGAGCCGGAACGAGCCGCCGCGCTCGGCGTCGAGCAGCCGCGCGAAGACCGCGGGCGAGTCGACGTTCGGCAGGCAGAGCCAGTCGACCGAGCCGTCGCGCGCGACCAGCGCGACGGTGCGCCCGTCGCCGATCGCCGCGTAGTCGCGGATCGGGGCATAGCCGTCGACGCGTCCCATGGCCGCGGATTCTGTCGGCGCGCGCATTCCTCGTGCGGCGTTCCCTGGGGAGCGATCGGCACAACATCGGCGCAGATCGGCGACACACGCGTGCGCCGGCAGGCGGTACCGTCGACCTCGAGGGAGGCGGGTACAAGCCCCACCCCGGGTGGGGGTATGCCTCTTGCACGGCTGCGGCGGCGGGTCAGCGGTGGCCGAAGTGGTGCGCCGGCGGGAGCGAGCCGAAGACGTCGGCCTCGTCCGCGCAGCGCCGCGCGAGAGGGCCGAGCGACTCGAGCTCCCGGACGAGCACGTTGCGGTTGCGGTCGACTCGCTCGAAGCGGCCGCGCGCGAGCAGCAGTGGCTCCGCCCGCACCAGGGCCCGGTGGCGCTCGTACACGCTCGGCGGGACGATCAGGTTCACCTGGCCGTGCTCGTCCTCGAGCAGCATGAAGACGACGCCGTTCGCCGTCGCCGGCCGCTGCCTCGCGACCGCCATCCCGGCCACGACCACGGACGAACGGTCACGGGCTGCCTCCAGCTCGAGGCTCGAGAGCGTTCCCGCCGGCAGGTGCGGCCGCAGCAGCTTCAGCGGGTGGACGCCGACCGAGAGGCTCGTCGTCCGGTAGTCGGCCAGCATCCGCTCCCATTCCGTGTGCTCGCGCAGCGCCGGCGTCGCGGCCGTCGGGTCGAGCGGCAGCGCGAGCTGGCTCTCCTCGCCCCCGCTCCCCGGCACCGTCTGCGCCCGCGGCGCGAAGCCGAGCTCCCAGAGCAGCGCCCGCCGCCGCCCGAAGCGGTCACACGCTCCCGACGCGACGAGCGCCTCCAGCCGCGGCCGGTCGAGCCC
>DATIER010000201.1:0-3349 GCA_035455605.1 Gaiellaceae bacterium | reverse complement strand
GAGCCCCTCGTCCTTGGCGACGAGCTGGATCCCCGAGCCGGCACTGCGCGCGAGCTGGCCGCCCTTGCCGGGCTTGAGCTCGACGTTGTGCACCAGCGTCCCCGTCGGGATGTTCTCGAGCGGGAGCGCGTTGCCGGGCTTAATGTCGGCGCCGGGGCCGGACTCGACGGTCGCGCCGACCCGCAGACGCGCCGGGGCGAGGATGTAGGCCTTGGCGCCGTCGGCGTAGTGCAGCAGCGCAATCCGAGCCGAGCGGTTCGGGTCGTACTCGATCGCCGCCACCTTGGCCGGCACCCCGTCCTTGACGCGCTTGAAGTCGATCTTGCGGTACTGCCGCTTGTGGCCGCCGCCCTGGTGGCGGCGCGTGATGCGGCCGTACGAGTTGCGCCCGCCGCTCTTCTTCAGCGGCTCGACGAGGCTCTTCTCCGGCTCCGTCTTCGTGATCTCGTCGAACGTCGAGACCGACATGAAGCGGCGGCCGGGCGACGTCGGCTTGTACTTGCGGACCGGCACTAGGAAACCTGAGCCCCCTCGAAGATCTCGATCGACTCGCCCTCGCGCACCTGCACGATGGCCTTCTTCCAGCCGGGCTTGGTGCCGCGGATCAGGCCACGGCGCTTGGGCTTCGGCTGCACCTTGAGGATGTTCACAGCCTGGACGTGGACGTCGAACAGCTCCTCGACCGCCTGCCGGATCTGCGTCTTGTGCGCGTCCGGGTGGACGCGGAAGGCGTACTTGCGCTGCTCGATCAGCTCGTAGCTCTTCTCCGAGACGACCGGCGCGAGCAGGACCTGGTTCGGGTGCAGGCTCACTGCGCCTTCCCTTGCACCTGCTCGAGCGCCGGCTCGCTGACGAGCAGCGAGCGCGCCCACACGACCTGCTGCACCTCGAGCTCGGACGGGACGGTGATCACCACGCGGTCGAGGTTGCGGAAGGACTTGATCAGCGCCTCCTCCTCGGGCTGCGCGACGACGAGCAGCGGCAACTCCTGTTCCCACGAGCCGAGCAGCTCGAGCGCCGCCTTCGTCGAGGGCTCGTCGAAGCCGGCGGGATCGAGCACTCCGAGCGTGCCGCCCCGGGCATGCGCGGTGAGCGCGCTCCGCAGAGCCGCCTTGCGAGCCTTGCGGTTCACCTTCGAGCCGAAGTTCCGGTTGTTCGGCGGGAAGGCCATGCCACCACCAGTCCAGTGGGGGGCGCGGGTGGTGCCTGCGCGCGCGCGGCCGGTGCCCTTCTGGCGCCACGGCTTGGCGCGGCCGCCGGCCACCAGGCCGCGGCTCTTGCCGCCCCGGGTCGCAGCTCGGGCATCGTTCTGCTCCGCGCGGACCGTCTCGTGGACGAGGTGCGCCTTCACCTCCGCTGCGAAGACGCCCTCCTCGAGGGAGACGGTCTTCGAGGATCCGAGCACCGGAGCCTTAGGCGCGGCCACGACCGGTGTCCTCCCTGACCTCGACGTAGCCGTTCTTCGGCCCCGGCACGGCGCCCTTGACCAGGAGCAGGTTCCGCTCCGGGTCGATCTCGTGCACGGTCAGCCCGACCTGCGTGACGCGCTTGCCGCCCATCCGGCCGGCCATCTTGATTCCCTTGAACACCCGCGCCGGCGTCGCCGAGGCGCCGATCGAGCCGGGCTTGCGGATGTTGTGCGAGCCGTGGGTGACCGGGCCGCGGTGGAAGTTGTGGCGCTTGATCGTGCCGGCGAAGCCCTTGCCGATCCCGATCCCGGAGACCTTGATCCGGTCGCCGGGCTCGAACGTCTCGACCGTGACGGCCTCGCCGGGCGTGAGCTCCGTCGTGCCGCGGAACTCGACGAGCTTGCGGTGCGCGCCCGCCTCGCCGAGCTGGCCGAGGCGCGCCTTCGTCACCTTGCGCTCGGCCACCGGGTCGAAGGCGAGCTGGACCGCCTCGTAGCCGTCCGAGTCGACCGTCTTGACGCGGACGATCGGGCACGGGCCGGCCAAGATCACCGTCACCGGCGTCACCTCGCCCGTCTCCTCGTCGAAGAGCTGGGTCATACCGAGCTTCTTGCCGACGATGCCCTTCACGCAGCCACCTAGAGCTTGATCTCGATGTCGACGCCGGCCGGGAGGTCGAGCCGCATCAGCGAGTCGACCGTCTTCGGGGTCGGCGAGTGGATGTCGATCAGACGCTTGTGCGTGCGCACCTCGAAGTGCTCCCGGGAGTCCTTGTCCTTGAACGGCGAGCGGATCACGCAGTAGACGTTCTTCTCGGTGGGCAGGGGCACGGGCCCGGTGATGGTCGCGCCGGTGCGCTGGGCCGTCTCCACGATCTGGCTCGCGGACTTGTCGAGCTGCTGGTGGTCGTAGCCCTTGAGGCGGATGCGGATCTTGCTCTGCGGCATCTCGCGTCTACCTGTCCTTGTTCCGGTGTGTCGACGTCATCACAGGGCCCGTAGGGCTTACTTGTTGATTTCGGTGACGACGCCTGCGCCCACGGTGCGGCCGCCCTCGCGGATGGCGAACCGAAGGCCCTGATCCATGGCGATCGGCTGGATCAGCTCGATGTCCATGTTCGTGTTGTCGCCCGGCATGACCATCTCCTGGCCCTCCGGGAGCTTGATCGCGCCGGTCACGTCCGTGGTGCGGAAGTAGAACTGCGGGCGGTAGTTGTTGAAGAACGGCGTGTGCCGTCCGCCCTCGTCCTTGGAGAGGACGTAGACCTCTGCCTTGAACTGCGTGTGCGGCGTGATCGAGCCCGGCTTCGACAGCACCTGGCCGCGCTCGACCTCCTCGCGCTTGGTGCCGCGAAGGAGCGCGCCGGCGTTGTCGCCGGCCTGCGCGAAGTCGAGCGTCTTGTTGAACATCTCGAGCCCGGTGACGACCGTCTTCTCGGTCTCCGGGTGGATGCCGACGATCTCGACCTCGTCGCCCGACTTGATCTGGCCCTGCTCGATGCGGCCCGTGACGACGGTGCCGCGGCCGGTGATCGTGAAGACGTCCTCGATCGGCATCAGGAACGGCTTGTCCGTGTCGCGCGTCGGCTCCGGGATGTAGTCGTCCACGGCCTGCATCAGCTCGAGGATCTTCTGCGTGGCCTCCTCGTCGCCCTCGAGCGCCTTCAGCGCCGAGCCGGTCACGACGGGGATGTCGTCGCCGGGGAACTCGTAGCTGGAGAGCAGCTCGCGGACTTCCATCTCGACGAGCTCGAGCAGTTCGGGGTCGTCGACCATGTCGGCCTTGTTCAGGAACACGACGATGTACGGCACCTCGACCTGGCGCGCGAGCAGGATGTGCTCCCGCGTCTGCGGCATCGGGCCGTCGGCCGCCGAGACCACGAGGATCGCACCGTCCATCTGGGCGGCGCCCGTGATCATGTTCTTGATGTAGTCGGCGTG
>DATIER010000200.1:0-2392 GCA_035455605.1 Gaiellaceae bacterium | reverse complement strand
CCGTAGCAGCCGAGCTGCCCGAAGCCAGTGTCGTCCATTACGACGAACAACACGTTCGGCGAGCCCATCTCCGCACGCACCTGGGCAGGCCAGGCTGGGGTCGACTCGTCCGCCGTCCGCCCGATCACACCGGGGAACGGTTCGCCCTTCTTGTACTCGATGATCGGCATCTCGGCCTCCCTGTCCTCTATTCGCGCTCAGCGAGTGCGCGGAACCCGGCGGAGTGCTCGATCACGAACGCCGCGTGTTCCTGCACCGTCTGAACGGCACTTGCCATCGTGTCCCGAGCGTACGGCGAAGGCGCCCGCCGATCGTCGTACAGATCGTGTGAAAAACGCCCGCAGCGACGGCCTGATGCGCGCCCGTGGCGGCCTTCCGCCTCGGCCCTGGGCGGTTGCTCGGATCTGGGAGAGCGTCGACGCCTGGCGGACGAATCGCCCGGTCCGTATGACGAACTGGGGCCAGATCTGCCAGATGCTGAAGCTGTGGCACACCCCGCCCCGCACGGCGCAGGTCACGCGCGTCCGCCTCGCGCTCGAATCATGAGTGCTGCCGCGACGGCGACGCGGGGCGGCCGGGTGAGGGTCGTCCAGCACGGGCTGACGGGCCGTGCCGACACGCGGATCGGCTCCTTCGGAGTCGTGGCCACGGTCGTCGGCTTCCTGTTCGTGATGGTCACGATGTCGCTGGCATGCGCGGTCTTCTCCCCGTTCTGGGAGGGGTGGCGGCGGGCCGAGAAGCAGCGCCGCGACAGGCAATCCATCGAAGCCGCCGACAAGAACCCGGTCGGCGCCTGAGCAGTCGGCAATGCCTCCTGCCATTCAGACACACGGCTCTGGGCAGATGAAGTTGCCGCCCCCGAGGCGGACACTCCTCGTGCGTCTGGCGCAGTGGGCCGAGCGAGCGCACGCACTGAAAGCCGGGGTCGCAAAGGCGCGGGAACGCTCGGCGGCGATCGACGCCGCGTTCGAGACGATCCAACGCGATTCCCAAATCGGCGGCGGTATTCTCGCCGGCGCCCTTTCCTACCGGCTGTTCGTGTTCGCTTTGCCGCTCGCGTTCTTCCTGGTCTCCGGCCTCGGGCTGCTTGCGAGCGTCCTCGGTGTGGACGCGCACCAGATCGTGAACTCGGTCGGCTTCGCAGGTGTGGTCGCAAACCAGGTCGAGGGCGCCTCCAACAGTACGTCGAGCTGGTGGGCCGCCCTCACATCGTTCCTCGTGCTCGTCTATGCGACGAGAGTGCTGCTCCGTGCCGTCGCGATCGTTCACTCGCTGGCGTGGGAGCGCTCGGCGGCGTCGGTCAAAGTGACGTCGCGCGCGCTCGGGATCTTCGCAGCGGTACTGGTCGGCCAGGCTGTGCTCGTCGCATGCGTCGGCGCGGTCAACCATCAGACGGCGGTCGGCGGCATCGTGATGCTCGCTGCCTTCGTGTTCGGACTTGCAGGGCTCTGGCTCGTCGTCTCCCTACAGGTGGCCCACTCGAGTGCCCGCTGGGTCGACCTGATTCCCGGATCGCTGTTCTATGCCATCGGTTTTACGGGGGTCGTGATCTTCAACATCCTGGTGCTCGGCCAGCTGATCGAGTCGAAATCGAACACCTACGGCGCGCTCGGAATCGCGGCCACCCTCCTGCTCGCCTTCTTCTTCGTCGGCCGGATCATCGTCGGGGCCGCCGTCCTCAACGCAGCGCTCTACGAGCGCCGCCTCCGCTTGCGCGTCAGGGGCCGAAGCAACCGGCAAAGGGTTTCCTGATGGGGCGCGCCCGGCGGTCGGTTCAGCGTGTCGTGCCGGCGCTCGAGTGGCTGCCGGCGTACGACCGTAGCTGGCTGCGGCCGGACGTTATCGCCGGGCTGACGCTCTGGGGCCTGCTCGTCCCAGAGGCGATGGCCTACGCAGGCATCGCCGGGCTGCCGGCCGAGGCCGGTTTGTACACGCTGGTCGCGTCGTTGCTGGTGTACGCGTTCTTCGGCACCGCCCGGCATCTGTCGGTCGGCGCAACCTCGGCGACCGCTGCGCTTCTTGCCGCGACGGTGGCGAGCGTCGGTGCTGCTTCGGGGAGTGCTTCCTACGCTCCGACGGCGGCGGCGCTCGTGCTCGTGGTCGCCGCGCTCTTCGGGATTGCGGCCGTCGCGAAGCTCGGGTTCGTCACGCAGTTTCTGTCGAAGCCGGTGATGGACGGGTTCGTCGTCGGCCTCGCCGTGTTCGTCGCCGTCGGGCAGCTGAACAAGCTGCTCGGCGTCTCGAAGGGCACAGGCAACTCGGTCGAGAAGCTAGCGCACGTCCTGCGGGAGTTGCCGAGCGCGAACGCCGCGACGGTGCTCGTCTCGGCGGCGGCGCTCGCGGCACTGTTCGGCTTGCCGCGGCTGTCCCGGTCGCTGCCGGCCGGGCTCGT
>DATIER010000199.1:0-7586 GCA_035455605.1 Gaiellaceae bacterium | reverse complement strand
CTCGGGTCAGGCCGCGGGAACCTCCTCGGCACCGAGCTGCTTCTGCCACCACTCCGACTCGCGGCGCTGGAGCTCGGTCTGGGCCTTGGCGACGTACGCGGCGAGCTCGCGCTCCTGGTTCGCGAGCCGCTCCTCCAGCTCGCGCAGCTGCTCCTCGCGCTCGTCGAGCTTGTCGGTGCGGATCTCGACGTCGGCCTCCAGGCGTGCCTCGCGGAGGTCGAGCTCGCCCTCGCGGTCGTCGAGCTCCCGGAGGCGTTTCTGAACCGACTCCTCGAGGCCGCCGAGGCGGGCCTCCTTGCGCTCGTGGCGCTTGCGGTGCGACTCGGCGGTCGTCTCGAAGCTCTCCAGCTCCGACTCGCGCTTCGCGAGCTCCCGCTCGCGCGCGTCGAGCCGCGCCGTCCACTCCTCGAGGTCGCGGCCGCGGTTCAGGTCGCGCTCGGCGTTGGCGACCGAGGCCTGCAGCCGGTTCAGCTCGGCCTCGCGCGCGGTCAGGTCGAGCTCGCGCCGGTCGAGCTCCGCGGAGCGGGCGACGGCCTCGCGGGCGACCTTGCCCTTGTCGGCGAGCTCGCGCTCGAACCGCTCGGCGTCGTCGCGGAGCTTTTCCTGCCGGAGCAGGAGCTCGGCCTCGCGCTCGCCGATCGCCTCGTCACGGGCGGCGACGCGCGCCGCCTCCTTCTTCAGGTCGTTGTCGCGCGCGGCCAGCTTGCGCTCGCGCTCGGAGATCTCCTTGTCGCGCGCGCGCCACTCGTTCTCGCGCTTCGTCAGCGCACGCTCGCGGCCGTCGAGCCTGGCGGTGCCGGCCTGCTCGCGCGTCGCGACCTCGGACTCCTTCCGGGCCAGCTTCTTCTCGCGCTCCTCGAGCGCGGCGCGGGCCTTGGCCACCTCGCCCATGGCGCGGTCGCGGTCGCGGTCGGCGCCCTGCAGGTCGCGCAGCTTCTGGTCGGCGGCCTCGCGCTGCTCGGAGGCCATCGCCTGCTCGGCCGCGGCCTCGGCCTGGAGCTCCGCGACGCGCGCGTGCTCGGCCTCGATCGCGTCGCGCTGGTCGCGGACCCGCCGCTCGCGCTCCTCGAGCTCGACCTCGAACTCGGCCAGCTTCGCCTCCCGCTCGTCGAGCGTCGCCGCCCGGTGCGCGAGCTGCTTCTCGGAGCCGACGTTCTGGTCGTACGCGTGAGAGCGCTCCTCGAGCTGGTCGCGCAGCATCGCCTCGCGCTTGTGCGCGGCGTCGAGCTCGTCGCGGAGCGACTGCACGTCTGGCCCGACGACCGCCTCGATCGTCTCGCCGTTCGCCGGCCGCGCCGTCAGCTCGAAGCGCAGCTCGACGTTGGTCGAGCCCTGTGCCTCGGCCTGCCCGTTCTCACCGTCACCCTCCCGCCGGCGCTGCAGCTGGGCGCGCAGACCGGTGCCGAACCCCTTCTCGGTCTCTGCCGCCTGGTTCTCGGGTGTCTCGGACATGGGCCTGCCTCCGGTCGGGGTTAGAAGATCTTGGAGAGGTTGAGGAACGCCGGCCCGAGGATCACGAGGAACATGGCCGGGAAGATGAAGAGGACGGTCGGGAAGAGCATCTTGATCGGCGCCTTCATCGCCTTCTCCTCGGCCGCGGCCTGGCGCTTGAGGCGGCTGTCGGTCGCCTGCACGCGCAGGATCCGGCCGAGCGAGATGCCGAGCTGGTCGGCCTGGACGATCGAACGCACGAAGCTCGAGAGCTCGGGCGTGCCGGTGCGGTCGGCGAGCTTCTTGAGCGCGTCCTGACGGGTCTCGCCGATGCGGATCTCGCTCAGGGTCAGCGCGAACTCGTCCGCGAGCGGGCCGTGCATGTGCTCGGTCAGCTTCGAGATCGCGCCGTCGAAGCCCATCCCCGCCTCGACGCTGACCGCCATCAGGTCGAGCGCGTCCGGCAGCTCCGCGCGAAGCCGTTCCTTGCGCGAGCGGGCCTTGCTGGAGACGACGAAGTCGGGCGCGATGAAGCCGAGGCCGGCCGCCGCCACCGCGAGCAGGAGCACGCCGCCCGCTCCGGCGACGGCGCCGCCGAACAGCGCGCCGAGCACGAGCCCGCCGATCGCGAGGGCGGACTTGAACGCCAGGAAGGTCGTCGGCGAGATCTTGCGCCCCAGGCCGGCCGCGAGCAGCCGGGTGCTGACGCCGTCGACGGTCGTCTTGGGGTGCAGCTTGAGCGTGAAGCCCGCGAGCCGGTCGCCCATCGGCGTCAGCACGCGTTGTTTGAACGGCAGCTGCTGCTGGCCGAGCGGCGCGCGCGTCTTGCCGTACGTCGCCGCGCGGCCGACGGAGGAGCGGCGTTCGCGGGCCGGCAGCGTGACCGCCTCGCCGATGAGGTAGGCGGCTCCGGCGAGGCAGAGAACTCCGAGCACGATGAAGACGGTCATCTGGGCTTACCCCTTGAAGGAGACGAGCTTTTTCAGGATCAGCGACCCGATCACCATCATCACGAGCCCGCCCATGATCAGCGAGTGGCCCGTGGAGGTGGAGTACAGCGGGTGCATGTAGGACGGGTTGAGCGCCGTCAGCGCGAGGGCGATGAAGAAGGGCAGCCCGATCAGGACGTACGCCGAGGCGCGTCCCATGGCGGTCAGGCCCTTGATCTTTCGCGCGAACTGCTGCCGCTGGCGGACGGTCTCGGCGACCATGTCGAACAGGCCGGCGAGGCTGCCGCCGACCTGGCGCTGGATGGTCACGGCCGTGATCACGAACGAGAAGTTCTTCGAGCCGATCCGCTCCGCGGTGTCGGCGAGCGCCTCGTCCATCGGGCGGCCCAGGCGCGTGTCGGTGACGACCCGGCCGAGCTCCTTGCTCGCCGGCTCGTGGCCCTCGTCGACGATCGTCTGGATGCCCTGCTTGAAGCTGTGGCCGGCCTTGAGCGACGCGGCCAGCGTCACGAGCAGGTCGGGCAGCTGCTCGTCGAAGGCGTTCATCCGCCGCTTCGCCTTGAGCGCGACGAAGCCGTACGGGATCGCGCCGCCGACGGCGAACGCGATCAGGATCTGGAGCGTCGGCCGGCCCGCGACGGCGGCGAAGACGCCCAGCACGAAGGCGCTGCCGACGATCAGGTACGCGAACTCGACCGTGCGCAGCGGCAGGTCGGCCCGCTCGAGCTTGCGCTGCAGCTTCGTCCAGACGCGCCGGTGGCCGAAGGCCTGCTCGGTCGCGCGGAAGAGGCCGCCGAGCGCGGCCAGGCGCTGGCCCTTCTCGCGCTTGTGGGCCTTGCGCGAGCCCTCGACGTGCGGGGCCAGCCGCGTCTTGACCCACGAGCCCTTCGCCGAGGCGAACAGGAACCCACATGCGGTCAGGACGAGGAAGGCGACGAGCATCGTCAGCAGCAGTCCGCCGAGCGACGAGTAGAGCGGGCTCGGGAGCTGGCTGCCGCCGGTGTCCGGCGCGGCACTGCCGGGGATGCGGACGTTCGTCGACGCGGCGCCTTCGGGGTTGAGGACGACGCGCAGGTGGAGCTGCTCGCCCGGCCTGGCGGCCGTGACGTACTCGACCCGCCACGTGCGCTTGAGCTCGTCGGCGATCGAGGCGTAGACGGCGTGGAGCGACGCGCTCGAGGCGGCCGACTTGAAGCTGCCGCCGGTCTCGCGCGCCATCTCCCGGAGCGGCGCGACGGTCGCGCCGTCGCCGCCGACCGCGATCGGGTAGACGAGCGTGCCCGTGTCGCGGGCGGTCGCCAGGGCGGCCTGGAGCGAGGTCTGGCTCGAGACGTCCTTGCCGTCGGTGAGCAGCACGACGACCCGCGCCCGGCCGACCTGGTTGCGCAACGACGAGGCCGACAGCTGGAGCGCGTCGTAGAGCGCCGTCCCGTTGCTCGAGTCGACCTTGAGCAGGCGCAGCGCCTCGTCGGCGTCGGCCGTCGACTGCGAGAAGGTCGTCAGCTGCACCGCCTTCGAGCCGAATGCGACCACGGAGACGCGGTCGGACGGCGCCTTCGTGTGCAGGAACGCACGGGCGGCGTCGAGCGCGTCGGCCAGCTTCGACCCGGCCATCGAACGGGAGCGGTCGATCGCGACCACGACGCTCTTGGTCGAGGCGAGGTTGCTGGCGTGGAGGCCGACGACCGCGTTGCCGTTCTCGGTCAGCGTCGGCGGTGCCGCCGCGGCGGCGACCGGCGCGACGACGGTGACGCGCACCGTCGGGTAGCCGCTCGTGTCGATCCCGCGGAGGCTCAGCGAGGCGCCGGCCGCGACGGGGGCGACGAGGGCGGCGACGACGGCTGCGAGCAGGAGGCGAAGCGCCCGGGCGCTCACTCGAACCCGCCGTAGGTCGCAGCTGCGAAGTTCGGCCGGAACGTCGAGGTGTCGCCGAAGAACGACGGCGGCAGGCTGACGCCGTTGGCGGCCATCTTCTCGAGGAACTGCGGCTTCAAGCCGGTGCACTCGAGCGGGTTGAGCAGGTTGACGGGCTTGTTGGCGCCGCCGTCGGAGTCCTCGTCGGGCGGCTTCGCGACGAAGACGTCCTGGAGGGTGATCACGTCGGACTCCATCCGGAGCACCTCGGTGATGTGCGTGATCCGGCGAGAGCCGTCGACGAGCCGCGAGATCTGCACGAGCAGGTCGAACGCGCTCGAGATCTGCTCGCGGATCGCGCGGTGCGGCAGCTCGACGCCGGCGGTCATGACCAGCGTCTCGAGCCGGGAGAGCGCGTCGCGAGGCGAGTTCGCGTGGATCGTGGTGAGCGAGCCTTCGTGGCCGGTGTTCATCGCCTGGAGCATGTCCAGGGTCTCCGGGCCGCGGACCTCGCCGACGATGATGCGTTCGGGCCGCATCCGGAGGGAGTTGCGGACGAGCTCGCGGATGCGCACCTCGCCCGAGCCCTCGATGTTGGGCGGGCGCGACTCGAGCGTGATCACGTGGTCCTGCTGGAGCTGGAGCTCGGCCGCGTCCTCGATCGTGACGATGCGCTCGTCGTTCGGCACGAAGGCCGAGAGCGCGTTCAGCGTGGTCGTCTTGCCGGTGCCGGTACCGCCGGAGATGAGGCAGTTCAGCTTCCCGCGCACGCACGCGGAGAGGAACTGGGCCGCCTCGGGCGAGACCGTGCCGAAGGTGATCAGGTCGTCCATCGTGTACGGATCGCGCGAGAACTTCCGGATCGTCAGCGTCGGCCCGCGGAGCGAGAGCGGCGGGATGACGGCGTTGACGCGGCTCCCGTCGGGGAGGCGGGCGTCGACCATCGGCGAGGCCTCGTCGACGCGGCGGCCGACCTGCGAGACGATCTTGTCGATGATGCGCAGCAGGTGCGCGTTGTCGACGAAGGTCGCCTCGGTGGCCTCGATCTTGCCGTTGCGCTCGACGTAGACGCGGTCGTGGTTGTTGACCATCACCTCGGTGACGGAGTCGTCGCGGAGCAGCGGCTCCAGCGGCCCGTAGCCGAGGATGTCGTCGGTGATCTCGCGGGTGACCTGGCGCCGCTCCTCGCGGGTCAGGGGCGTCCGGTCGAGCGCGAGCTGCTCGGTGACGACGCGCAGCACCTTCTCGGCGAGCTCCTCGTTCGTGGCCTCGCCGTCGGCGTTGCCGGCCGCGTACAGCTGCGGGCCGAGCTTCGCGATGCAGGCGTGGTGGATCCGTCCCTTCAGCTCGGCGTACGGGTCGACCGGGCGTCGCTCGGTCGCCTCGCTCTGGCCGCCGACGAGGACGTCGAGCTCCGGCCCGTGCCCGTTGGACGAGCCGTTGCGGTTGAGCCTGTCGTGGAGGCCCATCGCGCTACGCCCTTGCGAGGGTCGCCATGAACTTGCGCTTCTGCTTCGCCACCGCCTGCGCGGCCACGAGCTCCTTGGCCATCGCGCGGATGGCCTTCGCGAACTCGCACTTCGGCTCGGCGACGACCGCGGGGTTGCCGCGGTTGACCGCGAGCGGGACGACGCGGTCGCTCGGCACCTCGAAGTCGATCTTCCGCTCGAGCGCCGACTCGACCTCCTTCGGCTTCATGCCGACCTTGGAGTTCGCCCGGTTGAGCACGAGCTTGATCCGGGCGGGCGGGAAGGAGAGCAGCTCCAGCGTCTGCAGGCTGAGCCGGACGTTCTTCAGCGTCGGCACGTCCAGGCCGCAGAGCAGCAGCAGCTCGTCGGTGCGGTCGAGGGTGGCCAGCATCGGGCCGTGGAAGAACGGCGAGGTGTCGACGACGATCACGTCGTACGACTCCCGCGCGACCTCGAGCAGCCGGGCCAGCTTCGCCTCGGTCACGAGCTCGGCGTCCTCCGGGCGCAGCGGCGCGGGGAGGATGTCGACGCCCGACGCGTGCCGGGTGGTGTAGCCGGCGAGCTTCTCGGAGTCGAGCTCGCCCGGAGCAGTGACGAGGTCGTAGATCGTCTTCTCCGGCTCGATCCCGAGCATGATCGCGGCGTCGCCGAACTGCAGGTCGAGGTCGAGCAGCAGCGCCCGCTTGCCCCAGTGCTTCGCGAGCGAGGCGCCGAGGTTGGTCGCGGTCACCGTCTTGCCGGTGCCGCCCTTGGGCGAGAACACGGTCACGAGGCGGCCGTGCCGGCGCTGGTCGCCGGTCAGGCGCTTGCCGACGTGGCCGGCCTTGCGGACGGCGAAGACGACGTTGTCGGTCAGCTGCGGCAGCAGCAGGACGTCGGCGACGTCGTGCTCGAGCGCCTCCTCCAGCAGGGCCGGGGAGCCGTTCGAGGCGAGCAGGATCAGCGGCGCCCGCGTGTACTCGCGGATCGCCGCCAGCTCGTTCACGGGCAGCGACGAGGCGCGGGTCGCGTGCAGGACGACGTTCAGATGCCCGCCCGTCAGCGTGGCGGCGGCCTCCGAGACGGTGGTCGCCGCCCCGACGAGCTCGACCTCGGGATGGGCGGCGAGCGCCTCCCGCAGGTCCGGCAGCCCGTCGCAGTCGCCCGTGACGAAGATGCGGTTGGGGCTCTTGGGAGCGAGTTCGTTGCCGTTGCTCATCGTCGTCTCCTAGTGACCGCCGAGCGCCCGCCGCTGACCGGCGCTGAGGCCACCGGTGAGGACGCTCTGGAAGGTGTCGAGGTGGTCGGGGCTGTCGGCGTCGTGGTTGACCGGCCGGAGCGCGAGGTGCCAGCGCGTCGGGCCTTCGCTGCCCGCGTTCGCCAGCGTGTACTGGATCTTCTGCGCCTGGTTGTCGGTCAGCGCGAGCATCACGTCGAAGTTCGAGCTCGAGGCGCCGGTGAGCTTGCTGCCCGCCGGCGGAGCGTCGGGCGCCTGGAGCACCTTCACGTTCCGCGCGAGCACGCGGCTGAAGTAGATGTCCTGCGAGCCCGGCACCTTGAGCGCGACCACGAAGTCGACGCTGTCGCCGTCCTTCAGCGTCCCGGCGAGCAGCTGGTTCTGATCGCCCTCGACCGAGATGGCTCGGAGGACGCCCGTCAGCTGCGCGCGAACGCCGACGTGCGTCTTCGGGCTGAAGCTGCGCGTCGTCACCTGCTCGCCCTGCAGCACCTGCTGCGTGGCGACCAGGCCGGCGAGCTGGTCGGCGTTCGAGATCGCGCCGGGGACGACGCTCTTCCGCGTGACGTCGAGCGGCGCGAGCATCGCCGCGGCGTCGGCCCCGCTCGTGCCCTCCGGGATGTCCTTCTTGGCGACGAGCACCTTCACGTGGCTCTCGCCGCTCTG
>DATIER010000198.1:0-15158 GCA_035455605.1 Gaiellaceae bacterium | reverse complement strand
TCCGGCTCGCCGATCGCCTCGATCACGACCGCTGCGAGCACGATCGCGCCGCCGATCAGGGTCGACGTCCCCGGCCGCTCGCCCAGCGCGATCCAGACCCAGAGCGGGCCGAGGACGATCTCGAGCAGCGTGATCAGCGCGACCTCCGCCGCCGGGATCAGGCGGGCGCCGATCGTCAGGAAGATCAGGCCGAGCCCGATCTGGCCGACGCCGAGGCCGATCAGGAGCGCGAGGTCCTTGCCGCCGACCTCGCTCACGGACGCGAACGGCGCGGCGAAGACGAACACCAGCGCCTGCGAGAGGCACGTCGCCGGCGCCATCGAGACGTCGCGCTGGTGGCGCGTGATCACGATCACCGCCGCGAAGCTGACGGACATGAAGAGCGAGAGGGCGATGCCGGCGGCGTCCGGGTGGCTCGGGCCGCCGACCATCAGGCCGACGCCGGCGAGGGCGACCGCCATCGCGATCCACGTCCGCCGTCTGACGCGCTCGCCGACGAACGTCCCGAGCGCCGCGGCCAGGACCGGCGAGATCGCCTGGAAGAAGAGGACGTTCGCCACCGACGTGTAGTTCAGGGCGACGATGAACGCGCCCGACGAGGCGGCCATCAGGGCGGCGACGGCGAGGCCGGGCCTGCCGATCGCGCGGAACGCCCCGGTGACGCGGCCGCGCTCTGCCACGGCCACGAACGCGAACAACCCGAGCACGGCGAAGAAGGCGCGGCCGGCGAGCTGCGTCCCGATGTCGACGGTCAGCTCGCGCTGCAGGAGCCCGGCGCTCGACCACGCGACCGCGGCCAGGGCGACGTACGCGCGCCCGCGGCGGTGCTGGCGCGTGAGGTCGATAGCGACGGTCGCGGAGGTCACGGCCGGAGCCTAGTGTCCGGGTCGTGGCGCGCTACGTCGGTCGCGAGAACGTGCGCAAGCGGCTCGGGCCGCTCGCCGGGGAGCCCGGCCGCACGACGTACGCCGGCGGCGCGGCGCGGATCGAGACGGCCGACGAGACGCTCACGGTGAGGCCGCCGTTCGGGCTCGAGCACGAAGGGAGCTACGACCGCGTGGAGCTCGGGCCACTGCTCGAGGCGCTCGCGCGCGAGCGCACGGTGGCCGCAATCCTCGTGCGGCGCGGCGGGTTCGCGGTCGGCGTGTTCGAGGGCGAGCGGTTGGTGGCGTCGAAGGTCGGCACCCGCTTCGTCAAGGGCCGGCACAAGAAGGGCGGCTCGTCCTCGAACCGGTTCCGGCGGCGGCGAGAGGAGCAGGAGCGCGAGCTGCTCGACGCGGCGACGGCGACCGCGCGCGCGGTGGTCGAGCCGTACCGCGAGCGGATCGAGTACGTCGCGCTCGGCGGCGACCGCGGCGCGGCGACGGCGGTGGCGGATCGGCTCCCGTGGCTCGCGGCCCGTCGGCTCGAGCGGCTCTTCGACGTGCCCGACTCGCGGCAGCGCGTGCTCGAGCGCCTGCCGTACGACCTCTATGCCGCCGAGCTCAGCGCGGGACGAGGCCGGCCCTGAGCCGCTCGTCCACGACCGCGTCGCCCGCGGCGCGCACCTCGGAGTGGGTGAGCGCGGCGAGGAAGTCCGCGCGGTCGAGCGCGTAGAGCTCGGAGGGCGAGGTCGCACGGACCGTCGCCGTGCGCGGCACGTCGCGCAGCAGGGCGATCTCGCCGAAGAAGTCGCCGCCGTGCGCGGTGCCGTGGACGCCGTTCGTGATCTCGAGCTCGCCGTTGCCCACGATGTAGAAGCGGTCGCCGACCTCGCCGGCGCGGACGACCACTTCGCCCGGATCCACGTGCACGTGCGTCAGCTTCCCGGCGAGATGCTCCTTCGCGACGATCGACAGCGGCTCGAAGAGCGGAACCCCGGCCACGAGCCGCAGCTCGGCGGTGGGAGGCGCGGTCCGGCGGTCGATCCTGCGCAGGCCCGGCCACGACAGGAGCGTGACGGCGGGCAGGACGGCGCCGACGACGATGAACGCCGCGCGTGGCCCGAGTGCGTCCACAACGAGCGGCGCCGTGATCGAGCCCAGCGCGACGGCGCCCATCACCGCGCCCCAGAGCAGGCCCAGCACGCGGCTGAGCGTGGCATCGGGCACCAGGCGTTGCACGAGCGTGAAGCCGGCCACGTCCTCGACGCTGTTCGCGGCGCCGACGACCGCGAGCAGGAGCACGGCCGCGGGCAGATACGGGCGCGGTGCGAAGAGCGCGATCGGCAGGCCCCAGAAGACGAGCGCGACGCCGAGCGCCCCGGCGAGGCGGCGGCTGCGCAGCGTCATCGCGCCGAACGCGCCGAGCAGCCCGCCCAGGCCGAGCGCCGCGGTGAGGTAGCCGACCGCGCCGTCGCCGGCGTCGAGCACCCGGAAGACCGCGACGACGATCAGCACGTTCAGGCAGCCGCGGACGAAGCCCTGCGTCGCCATCAGGGCCAGGATCAGCCGCTGGGGGCCGCTCCGGACGGCCCGGAAGCCACCGACGACGAGCTCGCGGGCCGGCGCCTGCGCCGCCGTCTCCTGGATCACCCCCTCGACGCGGAGCGGCGCGAGGAGCAGCGCGCCCGCCGCGAGCACGCCGCCCGCCGCGGCGAAGACGACGCCGGGGTCGCCGACGCTGACGAGCACGCCCGCGAGCAGCGGCCCGACGAGCGTGGCGAGGCTCTCGATCGTCGACGTCGCGCCGTTGGCGGCGATCAGCTCTTCCGGCGTCCGCGACAGCGACGGCAGGATCGCCTGGAGCGCCGGGCGGAACAGCGTCGAGGCGACGCCGATCACGCCGGCGAGTGCGAAGACGAGCCACTCGCTGCGGCTCGTGAAGAAGACGAGCGCCGAGGCGCCGAGCGCGAGGGCGCCGAGCGCTGCCGTCGCCGTCATGAAGCGCTCCCGGCGGAAGCGGTCGCCGAGGGTGCTGGCGAGCGGGGCGACCAGCGCCGCGGGCAGCATGCGCACGAGTCCGGCGACCCCGACCGCGGCGGTGCCGCCGGCGTCGTAGGCGAACACGCCGAGCGCGACGAAGTGCGCCCACTCCGCGGCGATCGCGGCGCCCCAGGCGAGCTCGACGCGGCGGATCCCGGGGTTGTGCAGCGCGGCGCGGAGGGCTGCAGCCGCTTGTGCGGGGCGGCTCATTGACGCGATTCCGCGCAGGCGCCCGGGGCTACGTCAAGGATGCGTTGCGGTCTGCGGAGGCCGGGGCGTGACGATTCGGCGGCGGTTGCCGGAAGCCGGTGGCGGCGCCCGGCGGGTCGTGTCTACCATCGACGTCGACCGCTACGGAAGGAGGCAGACGATGGCCGTGAGCCCGATCCCCGAGGGCTACCACAACCTCCAGATCTACCTCGCCGTCGAGGACGCGTCGAAGGCGATCGACTTCTACAAGGAGGCGTTCGGCGCCGAGGAGACGATCAGGATGCCCGGCCCCGACGGGTCGGTCGCCCACGCCGAGCTGCAGGTCGGCGACTCGAAGCTGATGCTGTCCGATCCGTTCCCGCATTCGAGCGTGCGCCCACCGTCGGAGCGGGGAGGGTGCACCGCGTCGGTGTTCATGTACGTCGACGACGCGGACGCCGTCTTCGACCGGGCCCAGGCCGCGGGCGCGACCGTCACCTCGCCGCTCGAGAACATGTTCTGGGGCGACCGCTTCGGCTCTCTGACCGATCCGTTCGGGCACGTGTGGTCGGTGGCGACGCACATCGAGGACGTCCCGGAGGACGAGATGGCCGAGCGGGCCGCGTCGGCGATGGCGGAGATGGGCGCGAGCTAGCGCCGGTCGCTCGCGGCGCCCGGCCGCGAGCAGTCGCACATTCGGCACAGAGCCGTCACACACGCGTGACGGCTCTGCTGCTGCCATGTCGGCATGGACGAACGGCCGACGGTCAAGCAGGTCTACGCGCTCGCAGCCGCCCTCTGCGAGCAGTCGGGCGAGCCCTTTCCGGAGACGTTCGATCAGGCGTCGGAGCTGATCGAGCGGCTGCGGCTCGAGATCGGGCATCCGGCACCCCGGCTTTCCGACGTGCTGCTTGCTCCGCGGCGGCGGCGTCGGAGGCGGCGCGGGCGGCGGCTCGCGCACGAGTCCGACCGGAGGGCGAGCGAGGTCGCGGCCGAGCTCGCACGCGAGATGCGCTAGTCGGCGCCGACATCCGAGGGGGCTGCGCTCAGGCCGGAGCCGCAGCTCGTCGCGCGAACACATTCTCGAGCGCGGCCTGGAGTCCGACTGCGACGGCGCCCGTGAGCACGGCCGCCTCGCCGAGCGTCGAGACAGCGATCCGCGGCGGGAACGGCAACCAGTCCGCGAGTAGGCGTGCGACCGGCCCCAGCAACAGGTCGCCGTTGGTGCCGATGCCGCCGCCGAGGACGACGAGCTCGACGTCAGCCACGGCCGCGACCGGCGCGAGGTGAAGCGCGATCCGCCGTGCGACCTCGTCGACGACCTCGCATGCGGCGCGATCGCCGGCGCGCGCCGCCGCGAACAGCGCCGGCGGATCGGCGAGTCCCGTCCGTTCTCGCGCGAGCTCGGCGACCTGCGGCGCCGCCGGGTCAACCGCTTCACCGAGCTCGCCCAGAGCGAAGTCGAGCTCGCCGGCGGCGCCGTTCCGCCCGCGGTGCAGCTCGCCGCCCAGGACGAGGCCTGCGCCCATGCCCGTTCCGACGGACAGGAAGACGAAGTCGCTGACGCCGCGCGCGACGCCCAGCCATTGCTCTCCGAGCGCCGCGAGGTTGATGTCGTTCTCGAGCGCCACCGGCAGGCCGAGCGCGTCTCGCAGCTCGTCCGCGAAGCGGCGACCTTCGAGGCCGGCGACGTTCTCGACCAGCTTGAGCGTGCCGTCGTCGGCGACGACGCCGGGGACGCCGACGACGACGCCGTCGACGAGCGTCGGGTCGAGGGCCGACGTCCCGAGGAGCGAGTCGCGCAGGCGACGGATCGCGTCGATCGCGTCCGCCGCGTCCGCGACGGCGAGCTCGACGTCCTGCCGCGCGCGGATCGCGCCGCCGAGGTCGCAGATCGCCCCGCGGACGAAGCGTGCCCCGAGGTCGAGCCCGACCACGACCGCGGCCTCGGCGACCGGCTCGAAGTAGACGGCGCCGTAGCCGGGCCCGGCGGGCCCGCGCGCCGCCTCCCGCACGAGGCCCGCGTCGAGCAGCGACTGCAGCGCGAGCGACACGGTCGGCTTCGAGATGCCCGACCGGCGGGAGATCTCGGCACGCGAGATGGGCGACGCGGCGCGGATCGCCTCGAGCACGGTGCGCTCGTTGATGGCGCGAAGGAGCGGCGGGGTGGCACGGCCGGTAGCGGCCATCTCGGCAATGACACTAACCGAACGAGTCCGTGATTCCTAGCGCTTGACTCGGCAGGACTGGAGTGAGAGAGTCGCCTCGTCTGGGTTCCTAACACGTTTCGCGTGCCCGGAGGTTGCCGCGCTGCACAGGACCGGAGTCCAGGAGTGAAGCTCGCCGTCGTCGGCGGCGGGTCGACCTACACGCCCGAGCTGGTCGCCGGTCTCGCACGTGAGCGCGAGCGGCTCGACCTGCGAGAGGTCGTCCTGCACGACATCGACGCCGAGCGGCGCGAGGTCGTCGGCGGCCTCGCGGGACGCATGCTCGACGCGGCCGGCTACGACGGCACGCTCGCCGTCACCGATCAGCTCGACCGCGCGCTCGAGGGCGCCTCGTTCGTTCTGATCCAGCTCCGCGTCGGCGGCCAGCAGGCGCGCCTCTCCGACGAGACGATCCCGCTCGCCTGCGGGTGCATCGGGCAGGAGACGACGGGCGCCGGCGGCCTCGGCAAGGCCCTCCGCACCGTCCCCGTCGTGCTCGAGATCGCAGGCCGAGTCCGAGAGCTCGCCGCCGACGACGCGTGGATCGTCGACTTCACGAACCCCGTGGGGATCGTCACGCGCAGCCTGCTCGACGCCGGCCACCGCGCGGTGGGGCTCTGCAATGTCGCGATCGGGCTCCAGCGCTTCACGGCGCGCCTGCTCGACGCCGGGCCGGATCGGGTCCTGATCGACCACGTCGGGCTGAACCACCTCACGTGGGTGCGACGGATCCTGCTCGACGGCGACGACGTCCTCCCCGAGCTGATCGCGCACCACGCCGACGAGCTGGCCGACCACGTCGACCTGCCACGCGACCTGCTCGAGCGGCTCGGGACGATCCCGTCGTACTACCTCCGCTACTTCTACTTCCACGACGAGGTGCTCCGGGAGCAGCTCATCGGCACGCCGCGCGCGGCCGAGGTCGCCGAGATCGAGCGCAGGCTGCTCGAGCTCTACCGCGACCCGAGCCTGACGACGAAGCCGAAGCTGCTCGAGAAGCGTGGAGGCGCCTTCTACAGCGAGGCCGCGACGCAGCTCGTCGCCTCGCTCGCGAGCGACGAAGGTGACGTGCAGGTCGTCGACGTCCGCAACGACGCCACGCTCGCCGGTCTTGCACCGGACGACGCGGTCGAGGTTCCCGCGCGCATCACCGCTCGCGGCCCCGAGCCGATCGAGCAACCCCCGCTCGCGCCGGAGCTGCTCGGCCTGACCCAGCACGTCGCCGCCTACGAGCGCCTCGCATCGCGCGCCGCGATCGAGGGCGACCGCGAGCTCGTCTACAAGGCGCTGCTCGCGCACCCGCTCGTCGGCCAGGTCACGTCCGCGGAGGAGCTCACGGAGCAGCTCCTCGCGGCCGACCGCGAGCACCTTCCGCGGTTCTTCGCGCAGGAGCGGGCGTGACCGCGCCGCTCGTGCTCGCGATCGACGGCGGCAACTCGAAGACCGACCTCGCGCTCGCGCGGGCCGACGGCGAGGTGGTGGCGCTCGTCCGCGGGCCGCTGAGCTCGCCGCACCACCTCGGCCTGGACGGCGCGCTCGGCGTGATCGACGACCTGCTCGCCCGGGCCCTCGGCGAGGCCGGGATCGCCGACGGCGACGGGCCCGTGGCCCAGGTGGGCGAGCTGTTCCTCGCCGGGCTCGACTTCCCCTCCGAGGTCGCCCAGATGCAGCGCGCCGTCGCCCGGCGCCGCCTCGCCGAGTCGGTCACCGTCGGCAACGACACCCTTGCCGTCCTGCGCGCCGGCACCGAGCACGGCTGGGGCGTGGCCGTCGTCTGCGGCGCCGGCATCAACTGCGTGGGCGTCGCGCCGGACGGCCGCCGCGCCGGCTTCCCGGCGCTCGGCTGGACGACCGGCGACTGGGGCGGTGGCTACGACGTCGGCGTCGAGGCGACCCTCGCGGCGGCGCGCAGCGAAGACGGGCGCGGCCCGAGGACGACCCTCGAGCAGGCGGTGCCGAAGCACTTCGGCCTGGAGACGCCGATGCAGCTCGCCGAGGCGATCCACCACGGCGAGATCCCCGGGCGCCGCGTGATCGAGCTCGCGCCGGTGGTCTTCGCAGAAGCCGAGCGCGACGCCGCAGCCGCGGAGATCGTCGACCGCCTCGCCGAGGAGGTCGTGACGATGATCCGCGTCGCGCTCGAGCGCCTCGACCTGTCGCACGAGGCCGTCCCCGTCGCGCTCGGCGGCGGCCTGCTGCAGTCCGGCGACGCGCGCCTGATCGGCGCGATCAAGGCGGGGCTCGCGCATCACGCGCCGGCGGCGACCGTCCACGTCACGAGCTCGCCGCCGATCGTCGGCGCAGCGCTGCTCGGCCTCGACGAGCTCGGCGCCGGCACCGCGGCGCAGGAGCGACTCCGGCGCGAGTTCCAGGAGCTCCTGAGCAGCAGGGACGACGCACACGACCCGAAGACAGACACATGACCGGGAAGGAGCGGGTGATGAGACGAGCAGCGATGCTCATGCTCGTGGTCGCGCTGGTCGGCTTGACCGCCGCCGCGTGCGGGAGCAGCAGCAAGAAGTCGAGCTCCGGCGGATCGAGCTCCGTCACGATCTCGAACGAGCAGGGCACGACCTGGACCTGCGGGTTCAGCCCCTTCAACGCGAGCGTGAGCTTCCTCTCGTTCGGGACCGAGTACGAGGAGCTGACGTACGTGAACGGCCTCCAGAGCGGCAAGACGACGCCGTGGCTCGCGAAGAGCTACGCCTGGAGCAACGGCAACAGGACGCTGACGTTCACGATCCGGAAGGGCGTCAAGTGGAGCGACGGCAAGCCGTTCAGCGCGGCCGACGTCGTCTACACCTTCCAGCTGCTGAAGAAGAACCCGGCGCTCGACCTGAACGCGAACTGGTCGGTGCTGCAGAGCGTCACGCAGAACGGCGACAAGGTCGTCTTCACCTTCAAGACGCCCGCGGTTCCCTACTTCTACTACATCGCCGACCAGACCCCGATCGTCGCCAAGCACATCTGGACGACGATCAAGAACCCGACCACCTACAAGGACGAGCACCCCGTCGGCACGGGCCCGTTCACGATGAGCTCGTGCTCGCCGCAGGTGATCAAGTACAAGAAGAACCCGAGCTACTGGCAGTCGGGCAAGCCGGCGATCGACACCGTCTACTACCCCGCGTTCACCTCGAACGACCCGGCGAACCAGCAGCTCGCCAGCGGCAAGGCCCAGTGGGGCAGCCAGTTCATCCCGAACATCAACGCGTACTACCTGAAGAAGAGCGCCGACAACCACTACTGGTTCCCGCCGGTGGTCAACGTCGCGGTCTACATCAACCAGACCGACCCGATCCTGAAGGCCCTCCCGGTGCGGCAGGCGATGGCGTACGCGATCGACCGGCACAAGGTCTCGGAGATCGGCGAGTACGGCTACGAGCCGCCGTCGAACCAGACCGGGATCGTCACCCCGACCTTCAGCGACTGGCTCGACCAGGGCCTGGCGAAGAAGGTCGACTACGACCCGCAGAAGGCCGAGCAGATCCTCCAGCAGGCCGGCTACAAGAAGGTGGGCGGCATCTACCAGACGCCCGACGGCAAGCCGCTCTCGTTCACCATGATCAACATCGGCGGCTACTCCGACTGGGTCGCCTCGGCGCAGCTCGTCCAGGAGCAGCTGAAGGCGGTCGGGATCAAGGTCACGCCGCAGAACCTCTCCAGCCAGACCTACGACAACGACGTCTACAACGGGCACTACCAGCTCGCCTACGACGGCAACCAGACCGCCGGCCCGACGCCGTACTACGAGCTGCGCTCGCTGCTCTACTCGAAGGGCTCGGCGCCGGTCGGCAAGTCGGCCGGCTCCGACTGGGAGCGGTACTCGAACCCGCAGGCGGACAAGCTGATCGAGCAGTACGCCGCGACGAGCGACTCGGCCACGCAGCACCAGATCGTCAAGCAGCTCGAGGCGATCATGGTGAACGACATCCCGGTGATCCCGGTCACCGAGGGCGTCGACTGGTACCAGTACAACACCAAGGACCTGGCGGGCTGGGTGACGAAGGGCAACCCGTTCGCGCGGCCGGCCGCCTACGTCAACCCCGACTGGGGCGTCATGCTGCTACACCTCAAGCCGAAGCAGGGGTAGCGAGACGGGCAGCGACAGGGGCATGAGGCGCGGCAGGTGAGGTTCGTCGCCCGCAGGCTGGGGTTCTTCCTCGTCACGCTCTGGGCTGCGGTGACGCTGAACTTCCTGATCCCGCGCCTCATGCCGGGCAACGCGGCGATCGCGATGATGGCCCGCTACAAGGGGCGCCTGAACCCGCAGGCGCTGCACGCGCTCGAGATCGCCTTCGGCGTCCACGCGCACCAGAGCCTCGGCCACGCGTACCTGACGTACCTCGGCAACATCGCGCGCGGGCACTTCGGGACGTCGCTGACCTTCTTCCCGGACACGGTCGCCCACCAGGTGCTGCAGGCGCTGCCGTGGACGCTCGCCCTCGTCGGGACGACGACGATCGTCGCCTTCGTGCTCGGGACCGCGATCGGGCTCGTTTCGGCCTGGCGGCGCGGCACCGTGCTGGACGGCGCGCTGCCACCGCTGTTCGTGATCACGTCGGCCTTCCCGTACTTCTGGCTCGCGCTGCTCGCGATCTGGCTCTTCTCGATCAAGCTCGGGTGGTTCCCCGAGAGCGGCGGCTACGACGTGACGACGACGGTCGGCTGGAACTGGACGTTCGTCACCGACGCGTTCAACCACTCGATCCTGCCCGCGCTGACGATCATCGTCACGGCGGTCGGCGGCTGGATCCTGACGATGCGCAACAACACGATCACCGTCCTCACCGAGGACTACGTGCGCATGGCGCGGGCGAAGGGCCTGAAGCCCTGGCGGATCATGTGGACCTACGCGGGGCGGAACGCGATCCTGCCGAACCTGGTCGGGTTCGCGATGTCGCTCGGCTTCGTCGTCGGCGGCGCGATCCTCGTCGAGTTCGTCTTCAACTACCCCGGCGTCGGCTGGATGTTCCTGCAGTCGGTCGAGAACCAGGACTACGCGCTGATGCAGGCGCTGTTCCTGCTGATCACGGTCGCCGTGCTGATCGCGATCCTCGCCGCCGACATCGCGACCGCGATCCTCGACCCCCGCACGCGGGAGCGCGGGTGAGCCTGCCCACGGTCGCCGACCCGCTCGAGCCGGCCGGCGCGACCGTCGGCTCCGGCCCGCCCCAGGAGGCGACGCGCCGCCACGCGGGCGCCGACCTCTTCCGCTCGGTCGCCCGCAACAAGAAGGCGCTCGTCGGCCTGGGGCTGCTGCTCGTCTTCGTCGTGCTCGCGGCCGTCCCGGGCCAGATCGCACCGGACAACCCGCGCGCGAAGATCTACCCGCCGGGGCTCGGGCCGTCGAGCCACCACCTGTTCGGCACGACCGCCTACGGCGAGGACGTCTTCTCGCAGCTCGTCTTCGGCACGCGCCAGTCGCTCCTGATCGCCCTGCTCGTCGGCGGCCTCGCGACGGTGATCGCGGTCGTCGTCGGCGTCTCGGCCGGCTACCTCGGCGGCACGACCGACGGCGTCCTCTCGCTCGTCACCGACGTGATCCTCGTGATCCCGATCTTCCCGCTGATCATCGTGATCGCCGCCTACGAGAAGAACTCGGGCTTCCTGACGCTGGTGGTCGTGCTCGGCGTGCTCGGCTGGTCGTACGGTGCCAGACAGCTGCGCTCGCAGACGCTCTCGTTACGCACGCGAGACTTCCTGGAGGCGGCGCGCGTGCGGGGCGAGCGGCGCTCGTACGTGATCGTCCGCGAGATCCTGCCGACGATGACCTCGCTGATCCTGGCGAGCTTCCTCGGCGCCGCGCTCTACGCCGTCCTGTTCGCGGCCGGGCTGCAGTTCATCGGCCTCGGCGACCCGAACAGCCAGAGCTGGGGGACGATGCTCTACTGGGCCGAGAA
The DNA here is from genome assembly GCA_035455605.1 of Gaiellaceae bacterium. Lineage (GTDB taxonomy): Bacteria > Actinomycetota > Thermoleophilia > Gaiellales > Gaiellaceae > AC-32. The sequence goes on along the minus strand of DATIER010000198.1, from coordinate 3,956 downwards.
CAACGAGGCGCTCGGGGCCGGGATGCCGTACTGGGCGATCATGCCGGGCGTCTGCGTCGCGCTCCTCGGCGCGGCGTTCGCGCTCCTCAACTACGCCTTCGACGAGGTCTCGAGCCCGTCGCTGCGGCTGCGCAGGCTCGAGCGGCAGGGCGTCGACGCTGAGGGCGGCGAGGTCGTGCAGGCGCGGCCGCCGGACCCGGGGAACATCCTCGAGGTGCGGAACCTGTCCGTTGCCTACGCCTCGGAGCACGGGCCGGTCGTCGCCGTCGACGACGTCTCGTTCGAGCTCGCCAAGGGCGAGTTCCTCGGCGTCGTCGGCGAGTCGGCCTGCGGCAAGTCGACGCTCGTCTACGCGATCGCGCGGCTGCTCGGGGCGCCGCTCGCCGGCGAGATCACGGACGGCCAGGTGCTGTTCAAGGGGCAGGACATGGTCACGCTCTCGGACAAGCAGTTGCGCCACATCCGCTGGCGCGACTACTCGGTCGTGATGCAGAGCGCGATGAACGCGCTCAACCCGGTGCTGACGGTGGCGGCGCAGATGCGCGACGCCTGCGAGGCGCACTCGACGATGACGAGGCGGCAGATCGAGGAGCGCTCGCGGGAGGTGCTGCGGCTCGTCTCGATCGACCCGGTGCACCTGCACAGCTACCCGCACCAGCTCTCGGGCGGGATGCGGCAGCGGGCGATGATCGCGATGGCGCTGCTCTTCACGCCCGAGCTGATCGTGATGGACGAGCCGACCTCGGCGCTCGACGTCGTCGGCCAGCGCTCGCTGATGGTGCAGATCAAGGAGCTGCAAGAACGGCTGGGGTTCGCGGTCATCTTCGTCACCCACGACATGTCGCTCGTGCGGCACTTCTCCGACCGGTTGCTCGTGATGTACGCCGCGCAGGTGGCCGAACTGGGGCGCACCCGCCGGCTGTTCGAACAGCCGCTGCACCCGTACACGCACGGGCTGCTGGAGGCGTTCCCCTCGATCCACGGGCCGAAGGAGCACCTGCTCGGGATCCCCGGGTCGCCGCCCGACCTGCTGCGCCCGCCGGCCGGCTGCCGCTTCGCGCCGCGCTGCCCGCACGCGTTCGCGCGCTGCGAGGCGGAGCGGCCGCAGCTGCTCGAGGTCGACGGCGGGCTCGTGCGCTGCTTCCTGCACGACCCCGCGACCGTGCCCGAGCCGGCGACGGAGGGCGTCGCGTGAGCGAGCCGCTGCTCCGCGTCGAGGGCCTGACCCGACACTTCGCCGTCGGCAAGCTGCTCTCGCGCCAGACGCTGCACGCCGTCGACGACGTCAGCTTCGAGCTCGGCAGCGGCGAGATCGTCGCCCTCGTCGGCGAGAGCGGCAGCGGCAAGAGCACGATCGCGCGCCTGCTCGCGCGCGTCTACCGGCCGACCGCGGGCGAGATCTACTTCCAGGGGACACCGATCAGCAGGCTGCGCACGCGGCGGCAGCGGCTCGCCTACGCGAGCGACGTAGCGATGGTCTTCCAGGACCCGTACAGCTCGCTCAACCCCGCGTACCGGGTCACGCACTCGCTCCGGCGCGGGATCGTCCTGCACCGGCGCGAGGTCGCCCGCCGCAAGCGGGAGGCGGAGGTCGAGCGCTCGCTCGGCGAGGTCGGGCTGTTGCCGGCCGGGCAGGTCGCGGCCAAGTTCCCGCACGAGCTGAGCGGCGGCCAGCGCCAGCGCGTCGGCTTCGCGGCCGCGCTCGCCGTCAGGCCGAAGCTGATCGTCGCGGACGAGCCGGTCTCCATGCTCGACGTCTCGATCCGGATCGGCGTGCTCAACCTGATGAGCGAGCTGCGCGAGCGCGAGGGCGTCTCGTTCCTCTACATCACGCACGACGTGGCGAGCGCCCGCTACGTCGCCGACCGCGTGCTCGTCCTCTACGCCGGGCACCTGGTCGAGGAAGGGCCGGCGGAGGAGGTGATCCGGCGGCCGAAGCACCCGTACACGCAGCTGCTGCTCGCGGCCGTGCCGGACCCGCGCGCCGAGCTCGGCATCTCCGACACGGCCGACATCGGCGAGCCGCCGAAGGTGATCGACCCGCAGCCGGGCTGCCGCTTCCGCGCCCGCTGCCCCTACGCCGTCGCCGAGTGCGCGACCGTGACGCCGCCGCTACGCGAGCTCGGGCCGGGGCGCCTCGTCGCGTGCCACGTGGCGGAACGCGACGAGGCGCCTGCGGCCGCCGCCGGCTAGCTGCAGTACTTCGCGTACGAGCCGGTGCAGACCTGGCTCTTCTTCAGGAAGCCCTCGTCGAAGAGCAGCTTGTAGTTCGACTTCGTGATCCAGACCGGGGTCAGCAGGATCGACTTCGTCCCGCTCGTCGTGCCGTTCACGCCCGGGACCGGCTTGCCCTTGACGATCGCGATCGCGGCGGCCGCGGCCGCGTCGGCCTCCTTGCGCACCGACTTGTAGACGGTGCCGGTCTGCCAGCCGGCGAGGATGAACTGCACGCCCGTCGGGGTCGCGTCCTGGCCGGTGAGCGGGATCGGCTTCAGGCCGTGCGCCTTCAGCGACGCGACGACCGCGCCCGCGAGGCCGTCGTTGGCGGCCAGCACGCCGTCGATCTTGTTGCCGTTGCGCGCGAGCATCTGGTCGAAGATCTGGCGGCCCTTGACCGGGTCCCAGTCGGTCCACTGGTCGCCCGCCACCGCCGCCTTCAGCTTCCCGCTCGCGAACATCGGGTTCAGGATCGAGTCGTAGCCCTGCTTGAACAGCTTGGCGTTGTTGTCCGTGATGCCGCCGTTCAGCCGCGCGACGACCGGCGTGCCCGAGGTGTTGGCCGCCTGCAGGCCCTTCACCAGCCCCTGGCCCTGGAGCTTGCCGACGCGGACGTTGTCGAAGGAGACGTAGTAGGCCGCCTTGCTGCCGACCACGAGGCGGTCGTAGTCGATCACCTTCGCGCCCTGCTGGACTGCCAGGTTGGTGATCGCCGTGCCCGAGGCAGCGTTCAGCTGGTCGAGCAGGATCACCTTCGCGCCCTTGGCCAGGCACTGCTGCGCCTGCGACTTCTGCTTCTGGGCGTCGCCGAGCGCGTTCAGGACCTGGGCCGACACGCCCGCGTCCTTGAAGGCGGCGGTCAGGTAGGGCGCGTCGAACAGCGTGTAGCGCGTGGACGACTTCGTGTCCGGCAGCAGCGCGCAGGCCTGGATCTTGCCGCCGCCGCCTCCGCCACCGCCTCCGCCGGTCGTCGTGCCCGAGCTCTTCTTGCTCGAGCCGCCGCAGCCCGCGACACCCGCCGCCAGCACGACCAGCACGGCTCCGAGCACCAACGCGCGACCCGTTCTCATCGTTCGCTCCTCTCGTTCGTTGGCGGCCATTGTTACTCGCCCGCGGAGGCGTTGGAGCGGCACCCGGCGCGCCCGGGAGTGCGGTCCTGACCCGGCGATAAGGTTGGTCGCCGTGTCCGAGGCGCCGTTCGTCCATCTCCACGTCCACTCCGAATACTCGATCCTCGACGGCGCCTGCCGGATCCCCGCGCTGGCCGCCCGCGCGGCGGAGCTGGAGATGCCGGCGGTGGCGCTCACCGACCACGGCTCGCTCGCCGGCGCGGTCGAGCTCTACCGCGAGACCGGCAAGGCCGGCGTCAAGCCGCTGATCGGCTGCGAGCTCTACGTCGCCGAGGACCGCCGCGCGCAGAAGAAGGGGTACGCCCACCTGACGCTGCTGGCCGAGGACAACACCGGCTACGGCAACCTGATCAAGCTCGCCTCCGCGGGCTACCTCGAGGGCTACTACTACAAGCCGCGGGTCGACTGGGAGCTGCTCGAGCGGCACTCGGCCGGTCTCGTCGCGCTCAGCGGATGCCTCTCGGGCCGTGTCTGCAAGGCGCTGGAGGAGAACCGTCCCGACGACGCCCGCGCCGACCTCGACCGCCTCGCGCAGGTCTTCGGCCGCGACTCGACCTACGTCGAGATGCAGAACGCCGGCCTCGAGATCCAGCAGCGGATCAACCCGGC
>DATIER010000197.1:0-3878 GCA_035455605.1 Gaiellaceae bacterium | reverse complement strand
GCCGGCCTCCTGCGCCAGCGCGGCGTAGCGGGCGAGCGCATGGGCGTTCGTCCAGACGCAGTAGTCGCTCGGCTTGTCGCCGGCGATCGAGTAGGTCGCGCGCCACTTGGCGAAGCGCGCGCCGAGCTCGCGGTACTCGGCGAACCGCTCGCGCAGCCCGTCGAGCCCCTCCGTGATCGTCTCGCCCTCGGCGAGCGCCAGCGGCTTCGCGCCCTTGTCGACCTTGATCCCCGGGATTACGCCGCGCGACTCGAGCAGCTTCGGGAAGGGCGTCCCGTCCGAGGCGCTCTGGCGGATCGTCTCGTCGAACAGGATCACGCCGCTGATGTACTCCTCGGCGCCCTCGGTCGCGAACAGCAGCTCGCGGTAGGCGCGCCGGTTGTCCTCCGTCGACTCGACGCCGATCGAGTCGAAACGCTTCTTGATCGTGCCGTCGCTCTCGTCGGCCGCCAGGATCCCTTTGCCCTCGGCGACGAGCGCTCGTGCGGTCTCGGCTAGCTCGTTCATCTCTCTCGCCTCCGTTGGTCGCTGCATCGATTATCGCCGCTTCGCGTCGTAGCATGCGGACGCCGAGGGGCGCTTTTGCGGCGAGCCGCCCCTCGGCTACCTCGAGTCCGGTGTGTCCGCCTGGAGCAGGCGCTGCGCCGCACGCAGCTCGGCCTCTGTCGCGGGCTCGATCGCGCCGGCGCTGACCCACCACGCCGGGTGGATCTCGTTCCAGCCGTGCTGCGTGTCCTCCACCCATGGCCCGACGACCTGGATGCGCGCCCCCTCGCGCGGCACCGCGACTCGAGCGCGGTCCTGCGGGATCAGCTCGACGATCAGGTTGCGCCCGACGCGGTCGTTGCCGTCCGCGAGCACGTCCTCGAGGCCGGGGTCGGGGCGCAGGTCGATGTGGACGTCGCCGTCGTACTCCTCGAAGACGACCTTGCGGACGGTGCCGTTGACGGCGCGGCAGCGGCTCTTCACGTTCAGCCGGGAGGGGTGGTAGACGCCGGCGAGGGGGTTGCCGCCGCGGCAGTGCGGCGACGGCGGAGCCGCGTGGCGACGGAGCGTGCACGCGGCGGTGCAGCAGACGAGGAAGAGCCCGATCACGGCCGCGGCGCGACGCATGCCGCGAGCGTGCCAGCGTCGGCGGCGGGCCGAAAGTCGCTCTTCGCGCCACGGCCGAGGAGGCGGGCGCGCAGAGTGCGTTGCCGCGCGGCCGCCTCCTCCCCGGCACCACCGCCTCTAGGGATGGTCGTCGGGCCGCTCGTTCATGTGCTGCAGGATCCCGAACGGGATCGTCGCCGCTTGGCCGGTCTCCGGGTCACGGACCCAGAGCCTGCCCCCGCAGATGCCGTAGTTCCGCCCCGGCAGGATCGTGACGCGCTGGACGCACGCAACCTGCACGTGCGCGCGGTGCGGTCGGATCACCTGGCCGGCGGCGCCGGCCGGCACCGCTAGCGCTGCGACGAGGGCTCCGATGATGGCGAGCCTGGACATGATCGCCTCCTTTCGCTCGCGCTCTTGCCTTCTGCGAACGAGACGGCGCCGCGGCTGCAACCGAGAAGCAGCGCGGTTGCACCGCTCCCGGGACGCTCGTCCGACCTGGGCTAGAATTCGCCGCACGCGGACGTAGCTCAGTTGGTAGAGCATCAGCTTCCCAAGCTGAGGGTCGCGGGTTCGAACCCCGTCGTCCGCTCTTCGGATCGACCTCGTTGCAGGCCCGCGCCGCGTCCGCATACGATTGCCGCATGCTGCTGAGCGAGGTGGGGTACGCGCGGCCGGCGACGCTCGAGCAGGCTCTGGGGGTGCTCGCGGAGTACCCCGGCGCCCGCGCCCTCGCCGGCGGGCAGACCCTGATCAACGTGATGAAGGCACGCGCGGCCGCACCCGACGTGCTGGTCGACCTGGCCGGGATCGAGGAGCTGAAGGGGATCGAGCTCGGCGCGGACGGCACGCTCGAGCTCGGCCCGATGACCACGTACACGGAGCTGATCGCGTCCGCGGAGGCCCGCGCCCGCCCGATCCTCGGCGAGGTCTGCGCGCAGATCGCGGACGTGCAGGTTCGCAACAAGGGCACGATCGGCGGCAACGTCTGCTCGAGCGACCCGACGAACCACCTGCCCCCGCTGCTCGTCGCGCTCGGCGCCACCTTCACGGTCACCGGCGCGACCGGCGAGCGGGCCGTTCCGGCGGACGAGTTCTTTCTCGGCGTCTACATGACCGCGGCCGGGCCGGGGGAGCTGCTGACGAAGATCACCGTTCCCGCCGGCCGCAGCGACGGTTTCGCCTCCGTGCCGATCGGCGTCGACGGGACGTGCATCGTCAACGCGGCGGCGACGGTGAACGGCGGCGTGCGCGTCGCGCTCGGCTGCATCGCCGCGACGCCGGTCGTCGTCGAGGCTCCGGCGGCCGACGCCGAGGCCGTGCGCGGAGCGGTCCGCGAGGCCGGGCTGGAGCCGCCCTCCGACGTCCATGCGTCGAGCGACTACCGGCGGCACCTGGCCGAGGTCGTCGCCGCGCGCGCAGTCGAACAGGCGAGAAAGGGGAGTTGATGGAGGGCACGCCCGTCGTCACGGCGCAGACCGTGGCCGTCGAGGTCAACGGCACGACGTACGAGCGCGAGGTCGAGGCGCGGCGCCTCTTGATCCACTTCCTGCGCGACGACCTCGACCTGACCGGATCCCACGTCGGCTGCGACACCGGCAACTGCGGCGCCTGCAGCGTCCTGGTCGACGGGACGCTCGTGAAGAGCTGCATGCTGCTGGCGATCCAGGCCGACGGCGCGAAGATCGAGACGGTCGAGGGCCTCGCCGAGGACGAGCAGCTGAGCCCGCTGCAGCAGGCGTTCTCGGACCACCACGCCCTGCAGTGCGGCTACTGCACGCCGGGGATGCTGATGAGCGCGACCGCGCTCCTGCGCGACAACCCGCGCCCGAGCGACGAGGAGATCTCGCGGGCGATCCAGGGGAACATCTGCCGCTGCACGGGCTACTGGAACATCGTCAAGGCCGTGAAGGCCGCGTCGGGCCAGGAGGTGACCGAGTGAGCGAGCCCACGACCGTCGCCGAGCCGGTCGTCGTCGAGGAGGCGGAGGCCAAGCGGGGCTACGCCGGCCAGAACGTCCCGCGCAAGGAGGACAAGCGGCTCGTCCAGGGCGAAGGCGTCTTCTTCGACGACGTCAAGCGGCACAACATGGGCTACGTCCACTTCGTCCGCTCGCCGTACGCGCACGCGAAGATCCGCTCGGTCGACGTCTCGAAGGCGCTCGAGCACCCGGGCGTGCTCGGCACGCTGACGGGCGACGAGGTCGCGACGCTCACCGATCCGTTCTTCCAGATCTCCTCCCCGCCGGGCGCGCACCTGCGCGACTTCTGCCTGGCCGTCGGCAAGGCGCGCTTCGTCGGCGAGCCCGTCGCCGCCGTGGTCGCGACGACGCGCGAGACGGCGCGCGACGCCTCCGAGCTGGTCGAGGTCGACTACGAGCCGCTGCCGGCGCTGACCGACGCGCGCGAGGCACTCGCGGACGGGGCGCCCCTGCTGCACGACGAGGCTGGCACGAACCTGACCTGGGAGGGGGTCTACGAGTGGGGCGACCTCGACGGGGCGTTCGCCGAGGCCGACAGCGTGATCACCATCTCCGAGCTCCACTTCGACCGCTTCAACTCGACGCCGCTGGAGTGCAACGGCGCGCTCGTCGAGTTCAACCGCGGCACGGGGCAGTGGACGATCATCACCAACAACCAGTTCCCGGGCTTCGCCGCGATCATGATGGGCCCCGCGATGCGGGTGGGGCTCGACAAGCTCCGCTTCGTCACGCAGGACATCGGCGGCGGCTTCGGCAACAAGATCACCTCGCACCCGCAGCTCGTCGCCTGCTGTCTGCTCGCGCG